>PWGO01000089.1 GCA_003554525.1 Syntrophomonadaceae bacterium
AAGTTTAAGTTTAAGTTAAAAAGTCTATATTAAAAAGTCGGGTGATAGTATGAGCAAGCGAGCCTTTCTTTTTCCCGGGCAGGGAACGCAGTACCTGGGGATGGGAAAAGATTTGTTCCAGGATTACGCTTCAGCACGCGGGGTTTTTGAGCGGGCCGATGAAGTGCTGGGGTTTAAATTAACGGAAGTAATTTTTAATGGCAGTGAAGAAGATCTGCAGAAAACAGAAGTTACCCAGCCCGCGGTTTTGACGGTAAGCATGGCTGTTTACCGGGCCCTGGTAGAAGAAAAAGGTATTTACCCGCAGGTGGTGGGCGGCCTCAGCCTGGGTGAATACAGTGCACTGGTGGCTGCCGGGGCTCTTTCGCTGGAGGAAGCCCTGCCCCTGGTTCAAAAGCGGGGGAAGTACATGCAGGAGGCTGTCCCGGAAGGAAAGGGAAGTATGGCAGCGGTTATCGGTTTGTCCCGGGAGAAAGTTGAAGAACTGTGCCGCCATGGCGCACAGTGGGGAGTAGTGCAGCCTTCTAATTATAACTGCCCGGGTCAGATAGTTATTTCCGGTGAAGCTGAAGCGGTGGCTAAAACGGCGGAACTGGTCCGCCAGGAAGGGGCAAAAAGGGCCCTGGAGCTTAAAGTGAGCGCTCCTTTTCACTGTGAGTTGTTGAGCCCCGTGGAAGACAAAATGGCCCGTGAGCTTGAGGAAGTCAACCTGGCTTCACCCCGGGTTCCGGTTATTGCCAACGTAAATGCCGGGTTGCTCGAAAGTCCGAAAGAGATAAAAGAAGCTTTGATCAAACAGGTTAGCCACCCGGTAATGTGGGAAGATTCTATGAACAGGTTGTTGGAGATGGGATACGACTTTTTCCTGGAGCTGGGACCGGGAAGGACTTTAACCGGTTTCATGAGGAAAATATCCCGCGGGGCATACATGGCCCAGGTAGACAACTGCGCTTCACTGGATAAACTGGAAAAAGAAATAACGGTATAGTGCCGTTATTTCCGTTATTTATGGTGCTGTTTTTAGTGGGGATTTAAAAGCTGATACAGGAGGGTAGCGTTTTGGGAAAACTGGATGGTAAAGTAGCCCTGGTTACCGGAGGATCGCGTGGAATAGGCCGGGCAGTGGCGAAAGCACTGGCCGGGGCGGGGGCAAAGGTCGCAATTAATTTCCAGGGAAATAAAGAGGCCGCGGAAAAGGTGCTTGAGGAGATAAACGCCCTTGGAGCGGAAGGCCTGGTAATCCAGGCTGATGTTTCTGACTACCAGGCGTGTGAAGATATGATTAAACGGGCTATTGAAGAATACGGCAAAATTGATATACTGGTAAATAACGCTGGTATTACCCGGGATAACCTGCTGGCACGTATGAAAAAGGAAGAATGGGAGCAGGTTATCGATATAAACCTTAACGGCGTTTATAATTGCACCCGTGCCGTGGTGCGGCCGTTATTGAAACAGAAGTCGGGCGGCAAAATTATCAACATTTCTTCCGTGGCAGGTGTGCAGGGCAACAACGGGCAGGCCAATTACGCTGCGGCCAAGGGAGGGGTTATTGCTTTTACCAAAAGCGTTGCCAAAGAGCTGGGCAGCAGGGGAATAAATGTTAATGCCGTGGCGCCGGGAATGATAGAATCAGAAATGACGGAGGAACTTACCCCGGAAATTAAAGAGGAATCAATTAAACGTATTTCCCTGGGGCGTTTCGGCAAGCCGGAAGAGGTAGCTCAGGCGGTATTGTTTCTTGCAGAATCCGGAGATTACATAACAGGTCAGGTAATAGGAGTGGATGGAGGTATTTCTATTTAGCTAACGTAATAACTTATAATATACCAGGTGTTTCTGCAGGAGAGGAGGTGAGTTAGAAAATGGATAGCCTGGAAAAAATACGAGGGATTATTTCGGATCAGCTGGACATCGAGATAGAAAAAATTAGCTCAGAAACCACTTTTGAAGAGATAGATGCTGACTCGCTGGATCTGGTTGAACTGGTAATGGCGCTGGAAGAAGAATTTGAAATTGAAATATCGGACGAGGAAATTGAAAAGATAAAGTCTGTAGGTGACGTAGTAAACTATATTGATTCCCGCCTTTAAAATTTGCAGCTACATGCATTAAAAAGAGGTGAAAAATGAGTCAGAGAGTAGTAGTGACTGGTCTTGGAGTAATTTCGCCCATCGGCAGCGACTTGGATACTTTTTGGGACTCCATCTGCCAGGGTAAAAACGGCGTGGGTAAAATTACTCATTTTGATACATCCGAATACAATTCTCAACTGGGGGCGGAAGTAAAGGACTTTGAACCTACGCAGCACCGTATCGAGAAAAGGGAAGCCCGCAAAATGGACCGTTTTACCCAGTTTGCCGTGGCGGCGGCTCTCCAGGCCTGGGAAGATGCCGGCCTGGAGGATATGGGAAGCAGCCTGGACCGGGACAGGGTGGGGGTAGCCGTAGGTTCCGGCATAGGCGGTATTGAAACAATTGAGCGCCAGATGACAGTCTTAAGGGACAAGGGCCCACGCAAGGTAAGCCCATTCCTGGTACCCATGCTTATAGCCAACATGGCCTCCGGGTATATATCCATCCTGTTAGGATTGAAAGGACCCAACACCACCGTGGTAACGGCATGTGCTTCCTCTACGCATTCTATAGGCGACTCCTACCGTGTTATCCAGCGGGGTGACGCCGAGCTGATGATAGCCGGCGGTTCAGAAGCGGCCATTACACCTTTAGCCCACAGTGGTTTCTGCACAGCCCGGGCCCTTTCTACCCGCAACCACGAGCCGGAGAAGGCTTCACGTCCTTTTGATAAAGAAAGGGACGGGTTTGTCATGGGTGAAGGTGCAGGGATAGTAATTCTGGAATCCCTGCAGAGCGCCCTGTCCCGTGGAGCCGAAATTTATGGCGAAGTAGTGGGATACGGAATGTCCGGTGACGCCTACCATGTAACTGCTCCCGACCCGGAAGGGGAAGGGGCAATCCTCTGCATGCGGAGGTCCTTTGAAGGATCCGGCCTGGAGCCGGGCGAAATAGATTATGTGAATGCGCACGGTACCTCTACCCCTTACAACGACAAGATTGAAACGGAAGCCATTAAAAAAGTGTTTGGTGATCATGCTTACCGGATGGCGGTTAGCTCTATCAAGTCCATGATAGGTCACCTGCTGGGAGCGGCGGGAGCCGTGGAGTTTATCTCCACCCTGCTGTCCATAAAACATCAAAAGATACCTCCTACCACTAATTACGAGCACCCCGACCCGGAATGCGACCTGGATTACGTGCCCAATAAAGCAAGGGAGAGCGCTGTAAATGCAGCCATATCCAGTTCCTTTGGATTTGGGGGAACTAACGGATGTCTCTTAGTTAAAAAATATGAAAAAAAATATGAAAAAAAATATGAATAAAAAATATAGTAAATATATACTGGTCACGGGAGGTTGATATAATACTGGTGGAAAAAGAGCAAAAAGAGCTTTGGGAAGAAAAAGTTAAAGAGCTGTTAAACCAGCTGGGTTGGCACGACTGCCGGAATCTTGACCTGTACCAGGAAGCATTAACCCATTCTTCTTACGCCCACGAGAAAAACGGGGAGCTTAAACATAACGAAAGGCTGGAATACCTGGGTGATGCAGTGCTGGAGCTGGTAGTAAGCGATTACCTGTACCGAAATTACCCGCACTACCCGGAAGGTAAGCTTACCAAGTTCCGATCTGATTTGGTCTGCAAGGATTCGTTGGTGCAGATTGCCTTGAAGCTGAACCTGGGTGATTACCTGCGTTTGGGTAAGGGTGAAGCTTCCGGCGGCGGGCACACCAGGCCTTCTTTGTTGGCGGATGCGGTAGAAGCTTTAATTGGTGCGCTTTACCTGGATATGGGATTCAATAAGTGTTATTCAAGGGTTATAGAAATGCTTAAGATGGTAGCTGAAACCCTGGATGAAGAAGAGCTGCGGCGCGACTACAAGACCCTCCTGCAGGAATACGTCCAGTCCCACTTTGGCGTGACACCTGTTTACCGTATGACCGGGGAAAGCGGACCCGATCATGCAAAAGTATTTCATTCAGAGGTGCTTATCAACGGAGAGGTTTTTGGCAAAGGCTCGGGCAAAAACAAAAAAGAAGCGCAGCAGGATGCGGCCAGGCAAGCATGGGAACAAATGAGCTAATGCAAGGGATAGTATAATAGCTGTCTTTTTTGCATTATAAAAAGTTAACTGTTCTAAGGTAACTGTTCTAAAGAAGCGGTATAATTGACATTGACAGGGTGTAAGGCCTTTGGTCAGGCTAACTGCCGTTATATGGAGCAGTTACAAAATAAAAAAAGCTAAGGGGGTAAGACTACGTAACTATGGAATTATTAAAAGTCTCTTCAAAATCCAACGCAAAGTCTGTAGCGGGAGCTATGGCAGCGGTAGTAAGGGAACAGAAAGGCGTGGAACTTCAGGCTATTGGAGCGGGTGCAGTAAACCAGGCGGTAAAGGCTATAGCAATTGCCCGGGGGTACGTGGCCCCGAATGGAATTGACCTGGTAGCCATGCCTGCATTTTCAGAGGTTCAGATAGACTCGGAAGAAAGAACCGCTATAAAATTCCTGGTGGAAAACAGGTAACTTGGCCAGGAACTTAAATAGTAAAAAAATTGCAGCCAGAAAGGCGCCTTAATTTAAATTATTTGACTTGGCCTGCTTGTATAAAGCAGGTTCATTTTTAAGCGGGAGAGGATTCGATGTATTTAAAAAAGCTGGAAATTTACGGTTTTAAATCTTTTGCAGAAAAAGTAAGCCTGGAATTTTCTCCGCGCATCTCGGCTATTATAGGTCCTAACGGCTGCGGCAAAAGCAACATAATTGACGCGGTAAGGTGGGTCCTGGGGGAGCAGAACGCGCGGGTTTTGAGGGGCAGCCGGATGGAAGAAATCATTTTTTCCGGCAGCGAAAACCGGAAGCCCCTGAATTTTGCCGAAGTATCCCTGCTGTTTGACCATGCAGACAGCTTTTTAAACGTAGAGCACACCCAGGTGGAAATAACCCGCCGGCTGTACCGCTCGGGGGAAAGCGAATATTTTATTAACAAAACCCCCTGCCGCTTGAAAGATATTAACGATCTTTTTACCGATACGGGAGTAGGCAGGGAAGTGTATTCTATTGTTGGCCAAAACAGGGTGGAAGAGATTATAAACGCCAGGCCCGAGGAGCGCCGGGAACTTTTTGAAGAAGCTTCCGGGGTGCTTAAATACAAACAGCGCAAAAAAGATGCACAGCGCAGGCTGGATGAAATGAAGCAGAACCTGCAGAGGGTCAGCGATCTGACCGGGGAGTTGGAAAATCAGGTGGCCCCCCTGGAGGAACAGGCCAGGGTGGCCCGGCGGTACCGGGAGCTTTCCTCCCGCTACCGGGAGCAGGAAAAGAAGCTGCTGGGGTGCCAGCTTTACCGGACCAGGAACCGCCTTGATAACAGCAATCAAAAGCTGGAAAACATACAGAACGAAATGGCTTCTCTTATGAACCGGCAGGCCCGGCTGGACTTGAAACTCGAAGAGCAAAAGCGCCTGGAAAGTGAAACAGCCCGGGAAAAAAGTTATTACGAGCAGGAGATTAATACATACCACCGGGAAAAGGAAAAGATTGAAAACAATCAAAGGCTGCTGGAAGAAAAAGAGAAGAACCTGGTGCAGAAGATTGCCGACAACTGCAGCAGGCACGAACAGCTGATGCAGAGGAAAGATAAAATTGTTGAAAAGCAGGGGCAGTGGTGCCGGGAAAGTGAAAATAACCGGGAACGTCTTCAACAGTTGGAAAAAGAGATGGAGCAGCACCAAAAAGAGCTTGAAGAATACGAATACGACGATATACTCCGGTCCATGGAAGATCTGCAACAGGAACTGGTAACAGCAACTTCGCGCAAAGAAGGGATTGATTCTCAGGTATCGGAGCTAAACAAACAGCAAACCAGCCTGGAGCATAAAAAAGAAGAACTTGTACGGCAGTTAAAGGAAGATGAAGACAGCCTGGAGGACATGGAGATTCGTAGAGAAGAGCTACAGGAACGCAGGCAGGAACTAAAGAACCACCTGGAGGAAACAGGCAAAGCTGTGCAGGAGGCAGAAAGAGGGATGGCGGGCCTCAGGAAAAAACGGGAGGCAGTACAAGAAAAACTGGCTTCCCTGCGTGAACAAAAATCGCGCCAGGAAAACCGGCTATGGATGCTGGAGAAGTGGAAAAATGAAAGCTACCGGGCCGGTGATGGAATCCGGGAATTGTGGGAAGCCGCAGGCCAGCAGGAAGAAAATATAGAGGGCATAGAAGAAACGTTTTTTTCTGTAGTTTCCGTGCCCGCGGAGTACCGGCGGGCAATAGAAGCGGCGCTGGAAGAGAAGGCTTACACGGTTTTGACCTCGGACCGGCAGTCCGCTTTCAAGGCCCTGTCTTTTTTAAAGAAAAAGCAGAAAGGAAGGGCTTCTTTCCTGCCGCTGGATATACTTTCTTCTCCAGGGAATAAAGATACCGGCAAGGAAAAGATGCGTTATTACGAACACGATAAAGTTTTGGCTTCTGCAGAGGAAGTAATCCAGGTAGTGGACTCCCGCTATGCCCCCGCGGTGAGCCGTCTCATGCGTGAAGTGCTTCTGGTGGACAGCCTGGAAGAGGCCATGCAGGTAGCGGCTGAGCTGGACTTTACCTGTACCGTAGTTAGCCTGCAAGGAGAGGCGGTGCTGCCCGGGGGTATTATAAGGGGGGGGGATGCGCCCTCGGAAGAAAAAACTGCTATTTGGGGCGGCGAAGAAGACCTTGCAGAGCTAAGGGAGAATATAGAAAAACTTAACCGGGAGATTGAGAAGAAACGGGAAGAAATTAAAGCCCTGGAATCGGAAGAAAAAGAAAAAAGGCGCCGGTTGAATGAAAACAAAGAAGAAAAAAACAGGCTCCAGCGGGAAGCAAGCAAGGTGGAGCAGGAAGAAGAAACCCTGGCTGTAGAAATGGATAACTGCAGGAAGAACATGGAGCAGAAAGAACGGCAGATGAACTCCCTGCAGGAAGAAGCAGAACAATTGTCCAGCCGTAAAAAAGAGCTGCAAAAACAGTATTCCGGTCTGGAAGAGCGGGAAAAGGATGCCGGACAAAAGCTGGAAAAAATGAAATCCGACTACCAGCAGGTTTTAAACCAGAAAGAAGAATTAAAGGAAAAATTAACTGAGTTGCAGATAGGGTATAATAAATTAAACGAGCAGCAGCGCTACCTGGAAGAAAAAATAACCGGGTCACACCGGGAGTTGGAAGATCTGGAAGAAGAGATGCAGCAAAAAAGGGAAGAGAACCGGCAGTTTCACCGGGAGCTGAAAGAACTGGGTAGCAACAGGCAGGAGGAAGAAGAAAAGTTAAGCGGTCTGGCGGAAAACAGCATAGAAAGTAGCCGCAAGTATGAAGAAGTACTCTCGCGCTACAACTCCCTGCAAGCACGGGTCAAGGAGATAGAAAAAGAATCGGAAGATTTGCGGGAACAGGTGAAGAAGCTGGAACGAAAGGAACGCCAGAAAGAGCTGGAAAAAACCAGGTTGCAAACCGAGGTGGATCACCTGGTGGAAAGCTATCGAGAAAAATTTGGTCCGCCGGAAGAAGATCCTGCTTATCAGGAAGGGGAACATTCCCGGGTAAACGAAGAAGAAGTACAGGGTAACATGGAGCGGTTAAAAGAAGAAATAGAAGCCCTGGGGGCGGTAAACTCGGGATCTATAGACGAACTGGCCCGGCTAAACGAAAGGTTGGAATTTTTAAAATCGCAAAAGGAAGACCTGGAAAACGGGGAAAAATCCCTGCACCAGGTGCTTTCCCGAATAGACGAGGAAATAAAACAGTCTTTCCAGGAAGGGCTGAATTATGTAAACCAGTATTTCCAGGAGGCGTTCAAGGAGCTTTTTGGCGGGGGGCACGCATTATTGAAATTAACTGACCCTGAAGACCTGCTGGAATCCGGTGTGGAGATAGTAGCCCGCCCGCCCGGCAAGAATTTGCAAAATATCTCCCTGCTTTCCTCGGGGGAAAAAGCGTTAACCGTGATAGCTTTGATATTTTCCATACTTACTTACAAGCCCGCCCCGTTTTATTTCCTGGATGAAATAGAATCAGCCCTGGATGACTACAACCTGAACAAGTTCACGGAATACCTGCAGAAAATATCCCGGGAAGCACAGTTTATCCTGGTAACCCATCGCAAAACTACCACGGAAATTGCCGACCTGATTTATGGCATAACCATGCAGGAGTACGGGGTTACCCGGGTGTTGTCTATAAAAACTGACCAAAAAGTGAGTTAAGGAGTAGAGTATTTATGGGTATGGTAGATAAACTAAAAGAACGCCTGCAAAAAAGCCGCGATGGATTTGTAAAGCCGATCAAGCAGCTTTTTGGAAGTAGAACCATGGATGATGAGTTTTTTGAAGAGCTGGAAGAAAGTCTTATTCTGGGTGACGTAGGTGCGGAAACCGCCACCAGGGTAGTGGAGGATATAAAGGATCAGGTGAAGAGGGAAAAAATATCCGAGCCTCAGAAGGTGCAAGAGATGCTGGTGGATCAACTTACCTGGATCCTGGAAGAAGGTAACGGAAGCTGCAGCCTGCCGCAGGGTTCTCCATCGGTAGTTTTAATCATGGGGGTTAACGGCTCCGGCAAGACCACCACTGCAGCCAAACTGGCGTACAGGTGGAAGCATGAAGGAAGCAAGGCACTGTTGGTAGCGGGAGATACTTTCCGGGATGCCGCTATAGAGCAGTTGAGCTTGTGGGCCGACCGGGTAGGAGTGGACCTGATAAAGCAGCAGCAGGGTTCCGACCCTTCCGCGGTGTTTTTTGATGCTTTAAACGCGGCGCAGTCCCGGGGTGTGGATGTAGTAGTAGGTGACACGGCGGGAAGGCTGCATACCAGGACCAACCTGATGGACGAATTACAGAAACTGTACCGGGTTACCGGTAAAGTAGTAGAAGGAGCGCCGCACCAGGTGCTTTTAGTAGTGGACGCTACCACAGGGCAGAACGGGCTGGCCCAGGCGGAAAAGTTTCACCACTTTGTCCCGGTTTCCGGCCTGGTGTTGACCAAGGTGGACGGCACGGCAAGGGGTGGAATCGCCCTGGCTATAAAAGAAAAACTTAACCTGCCTATATGTTACCTGGGCGTGGGCGAAGGCGTGGAAGACCTGCAGCCTTTTGACGCGCGTTCTTTTGTAGAAGCACTTCTGGGTTAAACGCATATTTATAACTGGGCCTGGACACCGCAGGTAGAGTATGTCTTTCGCCAAAAAAACAGGTGCAATTTAACCGCTGGGGTTAAAGCTATTACCTGGGTTAATTATTTTAATACTTGACCCGGGAGCGGTACTGGTGTAAAATTTTAACCTGTAAAGATAATAAGCTTGACAGGAGAATTATGATTGGAGACACTAAAGAAGCTGGATAAAATAAATTACTTATACGATATTTACGGGGAACTGTTATCAGCCAGGCAGCGCGAAGTAATGGAGATGTATTACCACGACGATTACTCCCTGGGAGAGATAGCTGTTTACTACGACATAAGCCGTCAGGCGGTTCACGATATGCTAAGAAGGTCCGTGGATTACCTGGAAGAACTGGAAAACAGGCTGGCCCTGCAAAGAGGTTACATCTACCGCCGGGAAAGGCTAAAAGAAGCGCTGGATATTACCTCGCATTTTCAGTGCAGGGGCAGCGCTGAAGAGGAGGAAATATGCAGGTTGCGTGAACTTCTTTACGAGCTTTACCGGGAAAACGAGGGGACGTAAAGCGGAAGCGGAAGTGGAAGTGGAAATGGAAGCGGAAGTATAATATGTTACAAATACGGGGTGTAATTAAGTATGTTTACTTCGCTTACAGAAAAGTTGCAAGATACTTTTAAAAAGCTGCGCGGGAAGGGCAAGTTGACGGAGAAGGACATTGACGCCGCCATCAGGGAGCTCCGGGTTAACCTCCTGGAGGCGGACGTTAATTTTAAAGTGGTTAAGAAACTAATGTCCAATGTAAAGGAAAGAGCCGTGGGGCATGAAGTAATGAAAAGCCTTACTCCCGCCCAGCAGATAGTTAAGATTTTGCGGGAAGAACTTACTGCCATGCTGGAACAAGAGGATGCCGGGCTTAATACTTCCTCCGAGCCTCCTACAGTAATTCTTCTTGCCGGTCTCCAGGGATCGGGAAAGACTACCACGGCGGCCAAGCTAGCCAACCACCTGCGGAGCAATGGGCACCGGCCTATGCTTATTGGGGCGGACCTGACCAGGCCCGGGGCGGTAGACCAGTTAAGCTCCCTTGCCTCCAAGGAAGATATATCTTTCTTTAGCGAAGGGAAAACTCCTGAAGAAGTGGCGCAAAAAGGGTTAAAGCAGGCTAAAAAAAGCAGTAATGATCTGGTTATTGTTGATACCTCCGGGCGGCTACACATAGACGATGAATTAATGGAAGAACTATCTACCCTTCGGGAAAAGATGGGTCCCAGTGAGACCCTGCTGGTAGTGGATGCCATGACCGGCCAGGATGCGGTTAATATTGCTTCGGATTTTAATGAAAGAATCGGGATCAGCGGGGTTATCTTAACCAAGCTTGACGGTGATGCGCGCGGCGGGGCGGCGCTTTCGGTGAAAGCCGCTACCGGGTGCCCGGTGAAATTTGCTGGCGTGGGTGAGAAGATTGAAGACCTGGAGCCTTTCTACCCCGAAAGAATGGTTAAGCGTATCCTGGGAATGGGCGATGTGCTTTCCCTTATTGAAAAAGCGGAAAACACCATTGATCAGGAAAAAGCAAAAGAAATGGAAGATAAGCTGCGCTCGCAGCAGTTTACCCTGGAAGATTTTAAAGACCAGCTGCATGAAATTAAAAAGATGGGGTCTATCCAGGATATGCTGGATATGCTTCCGTCGGGTATGGGAGGCGTGCCTTCAGAGCTAAAAAATCTTTCCGTGGGCGATGACCAGGTGGTTAAAACTGAGGCCATCATAAACTCAATGACACCCGAGGAGCGCCGGGATCCTTCCATTATTAACAGTAGCCGCCGCAAAAGGATTGCCCGGGGAAGCGGCACCCGGGTGCAGGATGTGAACCAGCTTTTAAAGCAATTCGATATGATGAAAAAGATGATGAAAAAAATGGGTGGCATGGACAAAAAGAAAGCCAAGAAGAAGGGTATTAAAAAGTTACCGTTTTTCCAATAGAATATACAGGAGGTGTAATTTATTGTCTGTACGCATACGACTTAAAAGGATGGGAGCCAAAAAGAATCCGTCTTACCGCATTGTAGTGTCCGATTCTCGTTCGCCCAGGGA
>PWGO01000024.1 GCA_003554525.1 Syntrophomonadaceae bacterium
AAACTCGCAGGCTAAAGCCTACTCAAACAGTTGCCGCGGCTTATCTTCAGCCGCTGCGCGCGTTTGATATAGCAAATCAATGCTCGCTGTCGGTATAAACACGACCCTTTTGCTTACTGCACCACAGGACAAAGCTCGTTGCTCCTCCGTCTGGTGTTAAGTAGCCACCACATTGGCGCCACGACATCTACCTCCCCCCTGGCGCAGCACAACGAGAAAAGCAAAAAGACTCTTGCCGGTATCAAGTGTGTATAACGATCAGCCTGGTGGGTGAGGAATTAAAGGTGGGGGGGGCTTTTTCTCACCTCTAACTTCCAACCTCTTACCTCTCAAAAATGGGGGTCTTTTTTTCTTTAAGCTTTCACACCGTAAGCAGTTACTGTTATTTTAGCTTTCCAACCGCTTCCATCATTTGCTCCATACCTTTTTTTAAGTTTTCCCGTGAATTTACGTAGCTAATACGCAGGTGGTTATCTGCTGCAAACGCTTCTCCAGGTACTACCGCTACCAGCGCTTCTTCCAACAGGTATTCGGCTAAATCCAGGGAGTTTTTTAGACTAATATTTCCGTTACTTTTTCCTATTAAACCTGAGGCTTCTGGAAAAATATAAAAAGCTCCTCTGGGCTCGTTACATTCTATGCCGGGCATCTGATTGAGCATCTCGTAAACGTATTTGCGGCGGTAATCAAATTCTTTTACCCACTCCCTGTAGTCGCGGTTGTTTTTTATTGCATAGGCAGCGGCCATTTGTGCCATGGCATTCGGATTCCCCGTGGTGTGGGACTGAAGCCCGGAAAGGGCCTTTATAACTTTTTCCGGCCCGGCAGCGTAACCTACCCTCCAGCCGGTCATGGAATAAGTCTTGGATACCGCGTTTATAGTTACCGTGTAATCATACATTTCCGGGTCCAGGGTAACAATGCTGTAATGACGTGTACCCTCGAATACCAGGTTTTCGTATACTTCATCCGTTATTAGCCACAAACGGTGTTTTTTCACCAGTTCAGCCAGTTCTAAAAGAAGTTCCCGGGGATAAACAGCCCCGGTAGGATTATTGGGAGAATTGATAATAAGCACTTTGGTTTGCGGAGTCAACATCCTTTCTATGTCTTCAACGCGTGGTATATAGCCGTTCTCCCTGTTGGTGTACGCAAAAACAGGTTTTGCACCCACCAGTTTAACCTGCTCTATGTAACTTACCCAGCAGGGTGCCGGAATTACAACTTCATCTCCTTCACCACACAATACTGCCAGGCTATTGTATATAGCCTGTTTGGCACCGGCACATGCAGCTATTTGGGAAAAAGAAAAATCCAGCTGGTTATCCTGCTTAAATTTTTGCTGTATGGCTTCTTTCAGTTCATCAACACCGGTGGTATTGGTATATTTGGTCAGGCCTTCCTTTAAAGCCCGGGTTGCCTCCTGCTTTACATCTTCGGGAGTGTCAAAATCCGGTTCTCCCGCGGATAAAACCACCACTTCTTTTCCTTCCTGTTTTAATTTTCTTGCTTTTTCACTTACTGCCAGCGTAGCCGAAGGAGTAATATTAAGCGCTCTTTGGGATAAATTCATAAATTAGATGCTCCTTTTTAAATTTTTAGTGCAGTTACTTATTATTCAACAAAAAAACAACCTGTTCCTTCCTTAGACTAAAAAATTACTATAAATCAATTGTAAGTATTCAAGCCGCATTCAAAGTTTATTTAGACTAATGGTATAACTTGATACCGGAAATAGTAATTGACCAGGCCTGGCAAGATTTATTTTTCTGCACCGGCCAGTATTAGCGCGAGAACCACAGAATAAAATGCAGGTACCAGAGCATGGGAGGGGTTTGCACCGGTTCACCCCGGAGTGCCCTGCGGAAAAACTTCATGGCTTCCTCTACGCGAAAACGGAGCATGGCTTCTCCTGCTTCGGGGGAAGCCATGCCGGGTTTACCCAGGTAAGCTTTCATGTCTTTTTGTTTTATCCAGGTGGTCAGGCAGGCCAGGTGGGTCAAGTCATGCTGCAGGCTGCAGGAAATAAATCCGGCTATCCTGGAAACCAGTTTTAACAGGAAAGAAGGAGGAGGCGGGGTAGAAGGCGCTACCTTGTGGTAATCTTCGTCTACAAAATCCGGAAAAGTAGCCAGCATTAAAGAGGTTTCGTTTGCACCGGCATGGGCATCCGTGTCGTCACCGATTTGTCCCGGTTTCAGTCCGGTGTAAGTTACCAGGTTATGGTCCTGGTTTACCATTAACTTGTAATCGTGAAGGAAAGGATTTATCAAGTAAAAGCGGTGTTTTTTCCACAGTTGTTTTGCAGCGGCTTCAATAGCAAGCTGGTGCCGGGGACCGCCATGGTTATCAGCCAGGAAAAGATAACGAAAACCCTGACGGGCCAGTCCCTTGCCCAGGTCGGCCAGTATTTTCTTAAGCTGGGAAGCAGAAATTTGAAGGGAGCCTTTAACCGGCAGTACGTCCGCTCCCAGGCAAAGGGGAGGCAGTTTTATTTGGGTAAGATGCGGGTATTCTTTTTCCAGGGCCTTGCTGTACCTGGCTATTAATTCTTCAGACACCATCACATCAGTCCCCAGGGGAAGGTGTGGGCCGTGCGCTTCCAGGGGGCTTACAGACATGAAAAAAACGGTGCAGCTGCGGTCCAGGCTGTCCATCTCCCGCAGGGTCATATTGCAATAGTATTCCATGACTAAAAATATCCCTCACTTATTTATAGTTGCCAGGGTTCACCGGGTAGCATCATGGCATCGGAATATTCATTAACGAAATCGGGTTCCCCGGCCAGGTTTATATGTTCTATTTCCCGGTAGAGCTTGATTGTTTCCTCTCGCAAATCACCAGATAAGAGCAGCATCTGGGCACCAATACCGGCTGCGTTGCCGACAGGTTTAACTTTTTTCACCGGGTAAGAAGGCCACAAGCCTATACGGGCGGCGCTTTCACTTTTCAGGTAATTTCCAAAAGCTCCGGCAAGCAGAATTTCCTCCAGGTCTTCCATTTCAATATTCAGCTGTTTAAGTAATATTTTTATACCGGCACAGATAGCTCCTTTAGCCAGTTGAAGTTCACCAATATCTTTACGGTTAAGGGAAACACCTTCAGGTCTTGAGCTTTCTTCCGGCAGGGCCAGGAAGAATTCAGGCCCGGTTTCTCCCTGCTGCACCCTTTCCCGGAGAGAAGCGGGCAGGGTTTCTTTTGGGGCAAATCTTCCCACCGCGGTAATTATTTCATACCGGCGCATGGCGGCTACAGCATCCACCAGGCCGGAACCGCAGATACCTTTTGGCGGGCCTCCGTTTATTACATCTGTTTTGATTTTACTTTCTTCGATTTCAACATTCTGTATTGCCCCGGGAGAACCCCTCATGCCGTGCCTTATGCGGGCCCCTTCGAAAGCGGGTCCCGCTGCTGTAGAACAGGCCAGTAGGCGCTCTCTGTTCCCCATCACCATTTCACCGTTGGTACCGATATCTATAAGCAAGGAGGGTCGTTCTTTTTGATGAAGCCCTGTGGCAATGACCGCTGACAGGGCATCGGCACCAACATAACCGGAAATGCAGGGAGCCGAATAGATCCTGCCCCGGGGGTTTATATTAACCTGAAAATTTTTAGCGGGAAGGCTCATATCTTTACGCAGTACCGGCTGGTAAGGAGCCAGTACCAGGGAGCGGGGAGAAATTCCCCATAAAAGATGCAGCATGGTAGTATTACCTACTACTAACATTTCCCATATATCTTCAATGGAGTAAGAATTGCGGTGTATAAGATCATCTATGACCAGGTTTATAGTTTCCCGTGTTTTCTCCTGCAGGCTTTCCAGCCCATTTTCTTTTTCCATGGCATAAGTAGAACGTGATATTACATCTGCACCGCCAATTTTCTGCAGGTTTTCCCGGGAGGTAGTTCCCAGGGAGGTTCCGTTTTTCAAATCAAAAAGAACTCCCATAACCGTAGTGGTACCAAGGTCTATAGCTATTCCCAGCAAATCCCTGTTTTCAAAATAACCTTTTTGCTTTACATCGGAGAGAAAACCATTTACCGTTATTGCAGTTAAAGGTGCTTCTTTTCCAGCGAGAGGGGCAACGGTTTTTAAAATATCCAGGGGATTGTCTATAACCACGTGGGAAGGCAGAAGAAACTGCAGCTTTTCCTGGTATGATTCTTTATGCGAAGCCGAATCAAGTTTAACCGGGTGCAGCTTTACACAGGAATTTAGTTTCGTGTAATCGCCGAGGGAGCTTATGCCTGATTTTATATCCGGGCTCTCTTCCAGGAGGGGAACCGTTACTTCAAGGTCTTGTTCCACCAGGGTTTGACAGGAGAGGACTTCCACGGGGGTGTCTTCCCCGGCAGGGAGGATTTTCACCGTACACTTTTTGCAGGTTCCTTTGCCGCCACAGGGGTTGTCCACGCTTATACCGGCTTTTGTAAGCTCCTCAAGCAGGGAACTGCCTTTAGAGGATTTTATTTTCAAACCCCAGGGCTTTACCAGGAGCACATAATTACCCCGGCTGCTGTATCTTTCCGGTTCCATAAAATCAATTCTCCTTCCCCGGCTAATTAGATGATACGTGTAACTGCTCACTGCAGAGTTATAGATATTTAACTCTCACTATTTTTACTACTTTTGATTATTATACCTTAACTTGTTTAAAACAAAAATACGTAAATTGTCGGCAAATTATAATAACCCCCAGTCAGATAGTTCTAAATACAAAAAAATTTCAGAAATAAAGCATGAAAAACCAGAATTTAAACTTTACCTGCCTGGTTATTAATTTATGTAACTTTAATGTGGATTTTGTTAATATTTGTTCCAGGTATCCCGTACTATGCGCCTTAAACTTGTGGATAAGTTTGTGGATACTGTGGATTTCTTTTGTTGAAATTACCAAACAATCAAATAACAAGCCCCTTTATTTTCGGTTAACCATAAAACATATTAACATAATATCTTTGCATAAGTAAACTTGCCAGGTCTAAATGAATACTTTTTATACTCTTGCCAAGGGGGTGGAAACCATGCGAGTTTCTCTTTTTTTATTTTCCCAACAGTGTTAAAATAAAACAAAAAGAAAATTTGATTATTAAGCGGGTAACCCAAAACATGTACCGGCTGCAGGCATATTATACAGTATAAACCCGTGCAGGATAAAAAAATATAGTAACTGCCCGGGCCGGGTAAAAAAGTCCGGGTAGTTACAAGTAAAAAGGATGATGAATTTGTTAGCTCCGGATATAAAAAATGTTCATTTTATTGGTATAGGGGGATATGGAATGAGTGCCCTGGCCGGTATTCTTCTGGAAATGGGGTACCGGGTCAGCGGTTCGGATTTAAAAGAGTCAAAAATTACCGATAGGCTTAGGGAAAAAGGCGTTATAATACATAAAGGACACCACCCCGATAACGTCAATGATTGCCACCTGGCGGTTTATTCTACGGCCATACCCTCCGACAATCCTGAATTAAAGGAAGCGGCAAAAAAGGTTCCTCTCTGGCATCGCTCTCAGCTTCTGGCTGCACTGCTTAATCACAGGTACGGTATCGCGGTAGCCGGGGCTCATGGCAAAACTACCACTTCTTCCATGCTTTCTTTACTTCTGGTCCAGGGTGGCCTGGACCCTACCGCTGTTATAGGCGGGGAAGTAAACTACTTTAATGGAAACGCCCGCCTGGGACAAAGCGATTACCTTGTAGCTGAAGCATGTGAGAGCGATAATTCTTTTTTGCTATACCAGCCCCGCTTGAGTGTAGTTACCAACGTAGAAGCCGAGCACCTGGAGTACTATGGTGGAAATTTTTCCAGGTTAAAAGAAGCTTACTACCAGTTTTTAAATAATGTAAAAAACGAGGGAAAACTGGTTCTAAACGTGGAAGATTTCTACCTTAACGAGCTTTATTACCGGCTTTCACAGCAGAAAGTTACTTTTGCAGTAGAAGATAAAGAAAAGTTTAAAAATGCAGACTATACAGCAAGGCAGATAGAATACTTTCCCCGGGGAAGCTGTTTTAGCCTGTATTACCGGAACAGGAAACTTGGCAAGATTGAGCTTTCCGTACCCGGCAGGCATAATATTTCCAATGCCCTGGCTGCCTTGAGTGCAGCTTCATGTTTGGGAATTGACCCGCTTAAGTGTTCGGAAATTTTACTTCACTTTAAAGGAGCCGGGCGCCGTTTTGAAGTAATAGGTGAACCGGAGGGTATCACCGTGGTAGATGATTATGCCCATCACCCGACGGAAATCAGGGCTACACTACAGGCGGCACGTAATTGCGGGAATAATGTTATTGCCATTTTTCAGCCCCACCGCTACAGCCGAACTGCGTATTTTATGGAGGAATTTTCTCGCGCCTTTGAAGATGCCGACGTAGTAATTGTAAACTCCATTTATTCGGCCGGTGAAGAAGCATTGGAAGGTGTTGATGCTCAAAAATTGTCTGAAATGATAAGGAACCGGGAAAAGAAAAAAACGGTCTATTATGCAAAAGAAATGTTGCAGGCGGCAAAGTTAGCCTATAACCATGCCGCCGTTGGGGACGTGGTTGTGACCATGGGGGCAGGAGACATAGGGAAAGCAGGCAGGGGATTTTTAGAACTGGTAGAAAAGCGGGGTGGCAAAACCAGTTTTAGCTGGAGCGGTTGAGAGTTTCGTGTTATAATCCTTCCGGAAAGATTTTATTATTATAAATAGACAGCAGGAAATCAGGGTAAGGCAGAGAATAGATTCGAAATAAAAGATAATAAAGTAGTTACAAAGTAATTAAGTAGAAACAATAAAAAGGCAAGAGGGAAAAAATAATAGGTAATGGGGTGGCGTATTGTCGCTTCCCAGGCTTGTTTTAAAATCAATAGAAAAAACCTCCGAATTCCTGCTGTTTGTTACTTTTTTTATTGCCGGGGCATTACTGGCCCTGGGAACATATCATTTCCTGGATCTGCCCGGGGAAGCAGACAGGGCCTCCGGGGAAGCAGACATAGCGGAAATCAACCCGGGAAACGATTACCGGAAACTGCCTGAACCCGAAGAAATAATCATGAAAGATACACCATTTGAAACGGAGTTGTACATAAATCGAGGCAGTCAACCGGGTCCGGAGGTTTTAATAGTGGGTGGAGTTCACGGGGATGAACCTTCCGGCTATCATGCTGCCAGGGAAATTATTTACTGGGAAGTGGAAAAAGGAGCTCTCATGATTTTGCCGGAAGCCAACCCGCCTGCCATAGAGGCAAAAGAAAGATTTGTCGATGGGAAAAGGGATTTAAACCGTGCCTTTAGAAATATAGACGAGGGAGACTTGACTGGAAAAGCTGCTGTCGCCATAAATGAGGTTCTTGAAGAATATCGCCCCGACTGGATATTGGATTTGCATTCGGCGCGCGGCTTTAACCGGGAAGACGAGGATAAACTAGGGCAAACCCTGATATTTTCCGGTGACGACGCAGCAAGAAGCAGGGTTGAAAGGTTGAAAGAGAACATAAACAGGTGGATAGATGAACCAAAACACCGTTACAACATTTTAGAACCGGCGGTCCGGGGAAGCCTGGTGCGGGAGAGCTACCTGCGTTACGGTATTAATGGATTTATTGTAGAATCATCCAGGGAGCTAAGCCTTTATAGTAAAAAGAAGTACCATCTGCGCGTGGTAAGGAATTTTTTGGGAAATATGGAATTAAAATAAACTATCTTCTATTTTACAGTAGTTGAGAAAGGATGTCTCAATTGTGGAGGAAGAACAAATCCGGCAGGGGTCAAAATAACGGGTGGAAGTATCAATTGAGTTCAGCAGCAAGAAAGAAAAAAAGTAAAAAAAGGCTGGTTAAAAGAATTTTTTTTGTCGCTGTGCTGGCAGCATTATTAATTACTGTCGGCCTGGGGTGGCTGTTTGACTATTATACCGATCCCTATAATGTTCCCGAAGGGGAAACAGGCAACGGAACAGACAATCCCCAGGAAAAAAGGAAGGTTAGAAATCTTTTGTTCCTGGGGATTGACAGCAGATTAGAAAACCAGGGGGGCTTCAGGCCTGATACTATTATGGTGGCTTCTATCAACCTGGATAGCGGTAAAGTAAACCTGGTAAGCATACCCCGTGATACTTTTGTAGATATTTATGGCATGGAATCTCACATTTTTAACGGGAAGGATAAGATTAACCATGCCTATAACCGGGGTTACATGGGATACACCAGCGTTAACGGGGAGGACCGGCACGAGAAAGGGATGTTAACCCAGGTAAAAACAGTAAGTAAGTTTTTGGGGGATATTCCCATTGATTTCTACGTGACCGTGGATATGAAAGGGGTAGTGGAAGTAGTAAACAAGCTGGACGGAGTGGAATACGAAGTAGAAGTGCCTGTTTACCATGAATTTGGAAGGGGTGAGGAACGGGAATCCAGGAAAGTGCTGGATGCAGGGAAGCAGTGGCTGGACGGGCACGATGTTTTAAATTACGTGCGCTACCGGGGCCACGGGGGAGACATAGGTCGTGCAGAACGCCAGCAGCGTATGGTAAAAGCAATTTTCGGCCGGTTTGTAGATACCATCAGTGTTAACAGTGTGCTTGATGTATATAAAAGTGTTTCCTCGAACGTAGATACCAACATGGGTAACAACGATATAATGCATTACGCCGGTTTTGCCTATAACAACATAGATTTTTCCATGATAGATACTTATGTTTTTTCCAAGGGGGAAAGCGGTCGCAAGGGCGAACAGGGAATCTACTACTTTTTTGTTGATGAAGAGCATCGTGTAGAGATTATTGAAGAAGTATTTAACCGTCAAGTGGAAAAACGCTCCTACAAAAAACCTCCCGTATATGTGCCTCCTCAAGAAGATGATGATAATAATGACAATGACAATAATGATAATGATAATGATGATAATAAAGAAGAAGAAAGCAAAGATGAAGACGAAAAAGAAAGTAATGGAGAAAACTCCAGTAATGTAAGAGAGGAAGCAGCAGGCAACGGAATGGATAAAGAAAGTGAAAAAACCGTAAGCCGGGCTGTATATCGTGAAGAATGAAAAGTTGAATGTAACTACTCAAGCCAAGTAAGGGTAAGTTAAGAGGCATTGTGCTTAGCGGGGACGGTTTGAGCGTCACCTTTAGCTGTGAGGAGGTTCGAAGGGAAGAAGATGGAACTTTTCCCCTGGTGCATTTTTACTTCCTTGCCGCGGGCTTCTTTCTTCTTTAGAGAGGTGAGAGGTGGGAAGTTAGAGGTGAGAAAAATATCCCCCCACCTTATTAGAAGTCAGAGGTTAGAGTTCGGAAGTCAGAAGTAAAAGGAAAAGAGTCGGAAGGCTCTTTTCCTTTTTTTATAAATTTTATTGACTAAGGGGCAGGAATAAGAAAGTTTTGGTTGAAATATAATAATAATAATTATTGTTTAAAAATATATTTAAATTGCAAATACTCAGAATATACTAATAACTCCAGGAAGGGGATAAAAGTGTGAAAAACGTAAACATTTTATTAAAACTGACTGCGGTTACTTGTATTTTATTTTTTATTTTGCTTTTTTCACCGGGCGACGCTTTATCCGGCAATTTTGTAAATGTCCCGGGGGTTCCGGATGATAACAATTTTATTAAAAATGAAAATTACTGCTTGCCCGGCCATGCGAATATTGCTGCAGATAAAAATGTTGATCATAACCAAGAAAAAGAAGATAATACAAATAATGAAGATGATATTGCCGATATTATAACCCCGGGTTATGTATTCCTGGTGGTTATATGGATTTCCATCCTGTACGCTCTTTTTATAATGACTCGCATGAGGAGCAAAAAGAAAAACGATTAGTAATTGACCGGGCAGCAAAAACTAAACGAAAAAGCTCCTTATTTTAATTCCTCTCCCCCATCCAGGGAGAAAGCCATAAAAGCCATAGCAGGTAATTAACCAGGAATTACACCTCAAAGAATTTGCGGTATATCTCTTCGTGAGATTGAACCCTGTTTTGGCTGTCCATTACCCTCATGCAGTCCGCGGATACTTCATCTATCAAGACTACTTCTTTGTTTAACAGCCCAAATTCAAATTTGATATCTACCAGGTACAACTCTTTCTGAATTAGTTCTTCCTCAATAATCCGGGCAGCCCGCCGGGTGAGCTCTTTGCCCTGTTTTAACTGGTTTTCGTTTAATATTCCCAGTTCCAGCAGAGTATCATCATTAATAAGGGGGTCTCCGCGCTCGTCGTCTTTTAAAGTTATTTCTACCAGGTAATTCAAGGGTTGAAGTTCTTCCCGTATGTACTTTTTGTAACGTCTCAAAAAGCTGCCGTATGCTTTCTGCCGGCTAATAAATTCCAGGCCGGCTGATGCACTCAAGTGTCCCCCCGGCAGGCGTGTTTCTTTGACTTCCATGCTGTTGTTTTCCAGGTCGGCTAATATGAAATGGGTTGGCACTCCTTTGTTCAAGAAAACCTGGAAAAAGTAATTGGACATTTCAAGTGACATTTTACCCTTGCCTTTAATTTGCCCCATTACCTGGTTGGCCCCGGGATCAACTATTCCCTCTTCTCCGGTCACATCATCTTTAAAATAGAAAAGCAGGTTTCCATTTTCCTTCTTAAACACGTCTTTGGTTTTCCCAGTATAAATTTTCTCCATAATAATCTCCCCTTAATCAAATTCAAAATCATAAAAAGAATTTGCCATAATGCTTCCACCATACAAAATAAACTTCTACAAAATAAACAGTTCACCTGCTTTTTTTTATTTATTTTAAACCATTTTAATTAAAATATGAAGTTAAAGCTCCAGGGTAACTATAATAAGCGGTATTTATCTGTTAAAATAAGAAGTGACTACTCAGGATCATGGCAACTTGAAAAAAAAGTTGATATTAACAAACTCCTGGAGTGATTAAAAATTGCTTAAAGGCGAAATTATTACCGTGGGTACAGAAATTTTAATGGGGCAGATTACCAATACCAATGCCGCTTACATTTCCAATGAACTTTTGAAGCTGGGCGTAGGCGTATATTATCATTCCGTGGTGGGTGATAACCATAAACGGCTAATGGAGGTTTTGTCTTGTTCCTTAGACAGGGCGGATATTATTGTTTTAACCGGGGGCCTGGGACCTACCGGAGACGATATTACCAGGGAAACAGTAGCAGAATTGCTGCAGCTCCCGTTGCAAAAAGATCAGGACTGGGAAAGCAGGTTAGAAAAATTTTTTTCTCAAAGAAACCGTCCCATGGTGGAAAGCAACCGCAAACAGGCGCTGGTTCCCCGGGGCGGGAAATTGTTACCCAATGAAAAAGGCACTGCACCGGGAGTGTACCTGGAATATAAAAACAATACTGTGGTTTTGCTGCCCGGTCCCCCTGAGGAGATGAAGCACGTGTTTAAAAAACAAGTTTGCCCCCTTCTGAAGGATAAACTTGAATTTGCCGGGGAAAAAGGAGTTTTATTATCCAGGAGCCTGCGTATCGTGGGGCTGGGTGAATCTGCCATAGAAGACAAACTACAGCCCTGGTTAAACAACCAGGATAATCCTACCATAGCGCCCCTTGCCAAGAGGGCGGAAGTTCACCTTCGCATAACAGCCAGGTCTAAAACAAAAGACGAAGCGATAAAGCTGATTGATGATAAAGAAAAAGAAATTTCCGGAGCATTGGGCGATTATATTTACGGTAGAGACGAAGAAGAACTGGAGCATGTAGTGGCCCGCCTGCTGTGGGAAAAAGAAAAAACGCTGGCAGTAGGGGAATCTTGTAGCGGGGGTTTACTTTGCCACCGCTTAACCAATGTACCGGGAAGTTCAGGTTTTCTGTTGGCCGGTATGGTCACATACAGCAACGAAGCAAAAATGAACTTGCTGGAAGTTAAAAAAGATACACTGTTAGATAAAGGGGCCGTGAGTGAAGCAGTAGCCCTGCAGATGGCACAGGGTTCCCGCCGGCGCACTGGCGCGGATATAGGAATAAGCATAACCGGTATTGCCGGCCCTTCCGGCGGCACCCCCGATAAACCGGTAGGTTTAACCTACCTGGCTTTAGATACACAGGGGTTTTCCTTCTGTAGGAAATATCAGATGTGGGGAGAGCGGGAGGATATTAAAATAAGGGTTTCCCAGGTAGCCTTGAATTTATTAAGGTTGCACCTCCTGGGGTTAATTGAACAGTGCTAATAAAAGATTAATACCCCCTTTGTCCAGGGGGTTGGAGGTTAGAGATAATGGTAAAGTTTCCCCAGGCGGGTGGAGTTTAAACTGCCCCTTAGAAAGCCAGCTTCGCCAGCTTCGGGGGCCATATTTACTCCGGCAGGTGGTTTAAGGTAAAATAATTATACGGGGCGAGTAAAGTTAAAACTTGCAGCTCTTTCAGGTAACAGCAATCAAATGGTGACTGGATGTGATTTTTTGAAAAAATACTCGTGGGTAATTGTACTTGTTTTGCTGTTCACTACTTATTATCTTTCTTCAATACCGGGCTTGAGAGTATTGCCTGTATTGAAGCAGGTAAATGCGTTGCTGCACCGCATAAACCTTGGTTTTAGTGAAATAGCACAAAGTCTGGCAGCCCGGATCCCGGAAGAACTGGCTCCAGCAAAAACTTTAACCGGAGACTTTTTAAATTACGCTACTGAAAACCCGGTAGTTATTGAATTTCTTCTGCGTAAAATTGCTCACGTAGGGTTGTTTTTTATAATTACTGTTGCAATTTTCCTCTTATTGCGCTATTACATAAAAAGTCCCCGGGTGGCGGTAATTGCAACTTTCCTGATTGCTGCGGCAATTGCTTCCCTGGATGAATATCACCAGAGCTTTGTAGACGGAAGAACCGGCAGCGTGATAGATGTCGCCATTAACCTGTTTGGGGTGACGTTGGCTATCCTGCTGGTAATCTCCTCTTACTTCCTTGCTTCGGTTCATTATCGGAAAGAGGAGGCAGGCCAGTAATAAAGGGGGATTTCCATGTCCCGCAGGAGCCTGACTCTGGATCTTCATCCTATATACAACCAGGGAGACAAAATTGACATCGCACTGGAGAATGCCCTGGAAGAAGCGCAACAAAAAAAGGCCCGTGAACTGGAAATAATATGCGGCAAAGGGAGCGGTCAACTCAAAAAAAGAGTGTTGCGCTTTTTGGATCAGCCGGATAAGCGGGAAAAATACCATCGCATAAAAAAAGATCCCAAAAATTCCGGGAGGGTATTTGTTTATTTTAAATGGAAATAAATGCTTTATACGGGGTGAGATAAATTGTTTTTTAAAACATTTGCCAACAAAACCGTAAAAGGGCTACGAAAAAATCAAGGTTTTACTGCACGGGAGCTGGCCGAGCATATAAGAGTAAACGAATCATTAATAAAAAAAGTAGACCATTACAAATTAAAAAAGGTCCCGGAACCATTAAAAAGCAAGATTGAACCCCTTTTGAAGGGAAAGCATACGGATAATTTGCCTTGGTAGTATATAAGCAGTAAGTATATAAAACGTGGTGAAAATGTTAAACGGGTTGTCGAAGTATGCGCTTACCCGGGAAATAAAATGCTGGATTTATCCTGCTAAAGAAGCAATAAAAAAGCAGGAGGTATGTTTTCTTGCCTGTATTGAAAATATAACCAGGCGACTGGTTATATATACCATAATAAAAAAAGACAAAATTTGATAAAAGCAGCAGGATCGGGGGTTAAAATAAAGAAGATTCAAAGAAGATTCAAAGAAGATTTAAAGAAGATTTCGTAACTATCACGGTGTGAAGTTTAGAGAATAAAACAGGGGGTTTCACTTTAAAAATTTAACCCAATAAAATTGAGGAGGGGCTTGGATGTTGTTAATTTGCCGGGTAAAATGGGTTGTCCTGCCGGTTATACTGTTTTTGGTTTTGGTTACATACTCAGAAGGAGGCGAATGCGCTACAGGAAAAAGGATTTACGGTGAAGACAGGTACGAAACATCGGTAGAAATCAGCAAGTCGGAATGGGAAACCTCCTCTACGGTACTGCTGGCCCGTGGAGATGATTTTCCTGATGCCCTGACCGGCACTCCTCTGGCTTATAAAAAAGACGCGCCTGTTTTATTGACACGTTTTGAGGAAATACCCGGCGTAGTGGAGGAAGAGATAAAACGGCTGGAACCTGAAGAAGTTATTATCCTTGGGGAAGAGATGGCCGTATCTCTGGATGTAGAATACAGGCTGATGGAGATGGGAATTTCGGTAGACAGAATTGGCGGAATGGACAGGTATGAAACTGCGGCCCGGGTGGCAGAAAGAATATACGAGCCGGAAAAGGCTATAATAGCCGGGGGATCGGATTTTCCTGATGCACTGGTAGTTAGCAGTTATGCTGCCCCGAAGGGTATACCGGTATTACTGTCCCGGAGCGATGAGATACCCGAGGCTACCCGGCGGGCCATGGAAGATACTATGGAAGATATTGAGGAAGTCATTGTAGTAGGCGGGGAATCGGCTGTGGGGCCTGAAGTGGTGGAGCAGCTTCCCCATGAAAGCACTCGAATAGCCGGGGAAGACCGTTATGAAACTGCCGCTGCAATCGTTAGAGAACTGGAGTTGCCCATGGAAAAAGTATTTATTGCTACCGGCCGGGATTTTGCTGATGCTCTAACAGGCTCGGCGCTTTCTTCCAGGAAAAATGCTTCCATGCTCCTGGTAGATCAGCAGGGGGTCCCCCGCCCGACTCTTGAGCTGATAGAAGAAAGTTTAGTAAAGAGATTTTTTATACTGGGAGGTAAAAAAGCAGTTTCGGATGAAATTGCTGCAGAATTGGAAATAGAAGTTAAAGAAAGCATAAGGCTGGGCTGGCAGTTTACATACCTGGAAGATGATAAATATATAAAAGATCCTCCTTCGGAAACCGGGTACAATATATATGCCCCTACTGCTTATAAAATTGAAGGCACGGGGCACAACGTGAGTGTAGGGCGTGACAGTAACGTTATGGACAAAGCCAGGGAAAACGATTACAAAACCTGGGTTACAGTCCAGGCGTTTGGCAGGTCAAAAGTAGAAGAAATGTTCAGGAATCCCGGGCTACAGACCCGTTTGATAGAGGAATTGTTAGAAAAGGCTGAAGCTGACAATGTTGACGGGATAAACATAGATTTTGAAAACCTGGGTACAGGTTCTTTCATAAGAGACGGCTTTACCGCTTTTATGGACGAGCTTTACCAGGAGTGCCGTGAGCGGGATATAACTCTTTCCGTGGCGGTAACCAGGCCGGGAAATACCAGCTGGTCGGCCTGTTACGACCACGGGGCTTTATCTGAAGTGTCTGATTACGTGGTGCTTATGGCTTATGATGAGCACTGGGGAAGCTCTCCTGTAGCCGGCCCGGTAGCCTCTCTTTCCTGGGTAGAAGGGAGTATAAAAGATGTTTTGGACCGGGGAGTTCCCCCGGAAGAACTGGTCCTGGGGGTTCCCTTTTACAGCCGGATATGGAAGACTGTCCAGGAAAGGCAAGAGATGGAAGAAGATACGGTTAAAATAACCGCCGGTGCAGGGGTAAACGTAAGACCGGAACCTAACACGGAAAAAACAGAATTTTTTACCGCCCCGGAAGGATATTTTTTAAATTACCTGGACAAGGTTGAAGGTGAAGTTATTGAAGGGAACAAGTACTGGTACCAGGTGGAACTGGAAGACCGGGAAGAAGTGGGTTATGTAACGGCGAAATACAGTCAATATTTAGAAAAGGGCGAGGTGTGGGAAGTACACGAAGTTAAAGATAGTTTCCCGGTAGGCCTGGAAACCGGGCGGCAGATCCTGGATAACTACGATGAAAACAGGGCTACTTCCTATTACACCACCAACGGTGAAACCAGGCACCTGGAAAACGTAGAGTTTTATGAAGACGAGGGCCTTACCCTGGTTGAATACAACCGCAGGGGAAGGGAGAGGTATACATATAAAATTTGGCCGGAAAATTACGATTCCCTGCGCCAGAGACATGAGTTAAAAGAAAAATACGACCTGGCGGGGATTGCCGCATGGAGCCTTGACTGGCAGGACTCCCTGGATGACGTTTGGCTGGAAATGTACGGGGAAAAATAGGCTGCTATTTGTCGGGTAGTCCGGGGTCATTTTGAATCTCTTCCAGAATTTGGCTAACCTCCTCCCATTCCTTAAGGTGGGAGGAGGCTTTTTCGCGTGCTTCCTGCAGCTTTTCGTTAAGCTCCTGGAGCTGGCGGTAATCCCCGTATGAGCCCGGGTCGGAGAGTTTTTTTTCCAGGATATCTATTTCTTCTTCGTCACTGGTAATATGGCTTTCCAACTCTTCCTGCCTCTTGTGAAGTTTTTTTATCCGCTCCTGTTTTTCTTTAACCTGGCGGTGTTGCTTGTTTTCTTTTTGCCTCTCCTTTTTTTTCGTTTCTTCCTGCAGGGCTGCAGCTTTATCTTTTTCTGCTTTGTATTGTAAGTATTCCTGGTAGCTTCTCTGGAAAAAGTGTACTTTTCCCTTATCAATTTCCATCACCCGGTTGGCCAGCACGCTCAAGAAATACCTGTCGTGGGATACTATTACCAGCGTACCCGGATAATTTTGCAGTGCATCTTCCAGCTCCTCCAGGGCGGGCAGGTCCAGGTGACTGGTGGGTTCGTCCATTAAAAGGCAATTACCTTCTACCAGGGACAGTTTTGCCAGGGCCAGACGGCTTTTTTCGCCGCTGCTTAAAACTTTAACTTTTTTAAACACCTCTTCACCCTGAAACAAGTAGCGGCCCAGGTGGCTGCGGGCTTTCCGGTAATCCATGTCGCCTGCATGCACTATTTCTTCCAGTATTGAATTTTCAAGGTTTAGCTGTTCCTGCTCTTGAGAAAAATAGGCAACTTTAACCGAGTATCCCAGATGTATATTGCCTTCCGTGGGATTTTCTTCACCGGCAATTAACTTTAAAAGAGTGGTTTTACCGCTCCCGTTGGCGCCAACCAGGGCTACACGGTCTCCCCAAAGGATTTTAAAAGACAGGTTCCGGAAAAGAGTTTTGGAAGGATACTGTTTGGATACTTCCTGGAAGGAGACAACCACACGGCTGCTTTTATTGACAAAAGCAAATCCCGGGGTAAAAGACTCCTGCTTCCCGGGGCGCTCTACTGTGCTCATTTTTTCCAGCCTTTTCTGGCGGCTTTTGGCCTGCCTTTTGGAACGTTCATCACCTTTTGATTCCCGTATTAACGTTTTTTCCCTTTCTATTTTGGCTTGCTGTTTCCGGTGCTGCCTTTCGTGTTCCAGATCTTCCAGCTTTTTTTGTTTAACAAAGGAGCTGTAATTGCCGCTGTAACACTTTATACTTTTGTTTTTTAAAAGGAATACCTGGCTGACCACCCGGTCCAAGAAAAAGCGGTCGTGTGAAACAATGATAAGCGATTTGCTCCATTCCTTCAGGTACTTTTCCAGCCATTCCAGAGCGTTAATATCCAAAAAATTTGTAGGTTCGTCCAGTAGCAAAAAATCCGGCTCCTGCAGAAGCAGCGATGCCAGGTTTGCCCTGGTTATTTCGCCGCCGCTGAATTTTGAAATATCTTTATCCATGTCTTCCGGTAAAAATCCTACGCCGCTGGCCACTGATTTAACCCGGCCTTCTACCTGGTATCCTCCCAGGTTATCAAAATGTTCTGTCAGCTCACCGTATCTATCAAGCATCTTTTGTATTTGGGTACTATTATTGCTTTCCCGGGATAAACGCGACAGCTCTTGTTCCAGCCTGGTAATTTCATCTTTCATGTCGAAAAGGTACTTTAACGGTTTTTCCAGTAAGGAACGCAGGGTGCCGCCCTCAGGAGGGCGGGGTTCCTGGGGGAGGTAAGCCGTAGTGGAACCGGATGAAATATAAACTTTTCCTCCGTCCGCTTCCAACTCTCCTGCAAGTATTTTCAAAAGAGTGCTTTTCCCGCATCCGTTTGGTCCTATTAGCCCGATTTTATTGTCAGCCTGCACCTGAAAGCTAATGCCCTCCAGGACCATATTGTTGGCGTAAGCTTTGTATAAATTATCCACGGAAATAAGGCTCATATAAAACCTCCACAAAAAAAGTAAATAATCAAGGGGAATTTATAATTACCTTATGTATGATATCATAAATATTATTTAATAGTTAAGTTAAGATTAAAAGGAAAATGAAGATTGTTATAGAAAACATTTGTTACCGGTTAATAGTAATTTAACAGTATCTGCAACCATGGCATTGGTATAAAATAAAATTCATCAGGCCTGAGCAAAAGTATTTAACAATCTGAGTCCGGGGTGAAACAGGTTGGACAATGATAAAGAAAACGGAGAAAACGGAAATAAAACTACAGAAGAGACGTTTTGCTTTAAATGCGGTTTAAAGCTGCCCCATGACAGGCTCACCTATCATTTAGTACGTAAAGGCTTGGATCCGTCTTTTTTCCCATTTTTAAAATATGAAAAGACGCCTCTTTGCCCCGAATGCTATAAAACCCAGTTAAGAGTAGATAAGTTTGAAAAAGTTCTGGCTATTATCACCCTGGGTATAGTACTTTACCTTCTTTTGTTGGGCTATTTGTTCCTTTTTGGGATTTGATTTGGGATCTATAACAATAATATTTTATAATAAAAAGGTTTTTGTATCTTGATGATAGAATTTAATAAATATTCAAACCATGTTAATGGACCATTACCATGGCACAGGAGCGTTAAAAGAGCATTTACAAAAACTGATTAATCAACATAAAAGTTAACTGGCTTTAGGAGGGTCTTGTATTTGTTAATAAAGCTTTTAGCGGTTTTAATTCTTTTAGCACTTTGCGTTATGGGTAGTATATTTGTAAACATCTTTTTTATTATTCCCGCCGCTTTAATAGCAGTGCTAATATTAGCGGGAACGGCATTTTTCTTTAAAAGAAAAAATAAAATGAAACAAGAAAAACAAAAACTAAAGGAAATAATTGACATAGAAGAAAAGGAGGCAGCGCAGCAGGAAGGTGAAAATAATACGGATAAAAAATCGCGCTTTACCGTGCTGGTAGAAAATCACAAAAAGCAGGGTTCGGAACTAATTGAAAGCCACGGTATTTCTATTTACATGGAACGGGGTGGTAAAAATATCCTTTTGGATGCAGGTGCAGGCCCGGAAACAGTTGAGAATGCGGAAAAGGCGGGTCTGAACATGGGAGATGTAGACCAGGTTTTTATCTCTCACGGGCATTACGACCACGGGGGCGGGTTATACACTTTTTTGAAGAATAACAGTAAAGCCCGGATATATTTGCATCCCAGGGCCGTTAAAGACAGGCACTATGCAAAGTTAGCCGGATTTGTGAACAAAGATATTTCTCTGGAAGAAACTCTTTACCAGGAATACCCGGACAGATTATCTTTCATTGACAGTTTTAAAGAAATCGAAGAGGGAATTTATGTTATTCCTCAAGTTAAGCAGGTATTTCCCCTGCCTAAAGAGAATTTAAAGCTTTACAAGAAACCTGCCGGGAGCGGGGAAATTGTCAACGATGATTTTGATCATGAGCAGGTTTTAGTAATTAAAGATAACGACGGGGTTATTATCTTTTCCGGGTGCTGCCACAGCGGTGTGCTTAACGTAGTACATACCGTCAACAATTACTTTCCCCGGGATAAGATCAAAGCTTTTATCGGGGGGTTTCATCTTTTTAACCCTCTAACTATCGGCATGGGGGAGAAAAAAGAAGATGTAGAAAACCTGGCCCGGGAAATGTCGAACCTGGAGGTGGCCAGGTATAAAACCGGGCATTGTACCGGAGTTGAAGCATATAGTATATTAAAATTTCACTTACAGGAAAGGTTGCAGTATTTTTACACGGGCCTGGTTTTTTATCTCTAATACTTTATTTTAAGGCTTTCCTGAATTTTTAATCCGTAAGAGAATATGTGGTTTTATGCAAAATGTTTAAATTGAAAAAAGAAGGTGGGAGTATCCCTATGGCTTCAAAAAAAACAGAAGAAATTTCCACCATCAATGACGTGGAACATGAGCTTATGGAAAGGGGTCGGAAAGAAGGATTTATTAACTGGAGCCTGGTTAAAGAACGCCTGAATTCTTTTGAAACAGCGGAGGAAAAGATGGAAGATTTGTATAAAAAATTTTATCTGGCCAACGTAGAAGTAATAGAGGATACCACGGATATTGCAGTAGAAGAAGGGGAACAATTCTGGGAAAACGAGGTGGACCGGGAGGATAAAGATTTAACGGGAAACGGTAAAGGAACTACTGAAGATTTTAATGTAACCAATGCGGTAGGAATGTATTTAAAAGAAATAGGTAAAACCCGTCTTTTGACTGCCGAAGAAGAGGCCAGCCTGGCCATGCGCATTGAAAGCGGTGACGAGAGCGCAAGACGCCAGTTAATGGAATCCAACCTGCGGCTGGTGGTTAGTATAGCGAAAAAATACATGGGTAAAGGCATCCCTTTTCTGGATATGATCCAGGAAGGAAACCGGGGGCTGATAAAAGCTGTAGACAAATTTGACTACAGGAGAGGATACAAATTCAGCACTTATGCTACCTGGTGGATACGCCAGGCGATAAACCGGGCTATTGCCGACCAGGGCCGTACTATACGCGTTCCTGTACATATGGTAGACAATATAAACAAAATGGTTAGCGTAAGCCGTTACCTGGTACAAATACTGGGAAGAGAACCCAACATATCAGAAATATCCAGGGAAATGAATTTAAGCGAAGATAAAGTAAGGGAAATAATAAAAGCGGCACAAGAACCGATATCGCTGGAGGCTCCCATAGGAGACGAAGATGAAAGCAGCCTGGGAGAAATTATTGAAGACCATAATTCCAGGGGGCCTGCGGAAGAAGTTTATTACGACCTTTTGAAAGAACAGATCAATACCCTTTTAAATACTTTAACTTCCCGGGAAAGAAAGGTGCTGAGTTTACGCTTTGGACTGGAGGACGGACGTTCACGCACCCTGGTAGAAGTGGGGGAGTATTTTGGAGTGACCCGGGAAAGAGTGCGCCAGATTGAAGCCAAAGCTTTAAGAAAGCTGCGGCATCCTACCCGGAGCAAGTGGCTTAAAGACTACCTTGAATAAAGAATAGAATAAAGAATAAAGTCTTGAAAAAATACAATTAAAAGAGAGGGTTTACATGACCAGCTCAATCCAGGCACTTCAGAACGAAATTTTAAACACTTCTAGAAAGCAAAAATTGGAGGTGACCTTGTTTCTGGTAAACGGCTACCGTATGAGCGGAAAAGTGGTTAGTTTTGACCAGTATACGGTTTTACTAAACATCAACAACAAGCAGCATCTTATTTTTAAACACGCCATATCTACGGTAATACCTTCCCGGCCCGTAGATATATCCAGTGAGGGAGAAGAGTTGGAGAAATAAGAATATTTGTATTCGGCTCAGGGTTAATAAAATCTTTTTATACTACTTGCGCTGCCGAACTGAACAGTTGCAAATTATTTTAAGTGACAGCTCTATTATAAAAAGCTGCTTTCAGTTACAAGGCAGCTTTTTTATAGTAAGTATTCTCCTCGGGCCAATAAAAAAAGGGTGAAATCAACAACAGGTTTTGTTAAAATAACTATAACTGCTCCGTTTAATTAACTGCCGGGACAGGAGGATAAGCCCGGCATAAATGATCTATAAATAATCCTGGAGGAATTTATTTGCTTTGGGTGAAAAGCCTTATGGATAGGATACTTGGTTTAGCAGGGCTGATTGTATTATCACCACTGCTAATAGTGATTTCCCTGGCCATAAAGGTTGATACCCCGGGGCCGGTTTTTTTTCGCCAGCGCCGGGTGGGCAAAAATGGCAGAGAATTCAAAATATACAAGTTCCGCTCCATGGTAGAAGGCGCCCAGAATATAGGTGCCGGGGTATTTGTACAAAGAGGTGATCCCAGGATAACCCGGGTGGGGAAATTTATCCGCCGGTACAGCCTGGATGAACTGCCACAGCTTATAAATGTATTGAAAGGGGAAATGAGCCTGGTGGGGCCCCGCCCTACTCTTGGCTACCAGGTGGAAAGGTACAATGCCCGGCAAAAAAAAAGGCTGTTAGTTAAACCTGGTATTACCGGCTGGGCCCAGGTTAACGGAAGAAGTTCGCTAAGCTGGCCGGAAAGAATAGAACTGGATATCTGGTATGTGGAAAACTGGTCACTTTGGCTGGATATAAAAATAATGGTGCAAACTGTTTTGGTAATACTTTTTAAGAAAAATATATACCGTTCGGAAGATTCTACAGAGGATCCCGTTTCCGGCAGTGTATCTGAACTGGAAAAAAAAGAGTAACCGGCAAAACAGGGGGGAAGCCCGGTTTTGGATAAAAGGATATTACTTTCACCACCGCATTTAAGCGGAGAAGAAGAGGCTTACGTCAGGGAAGCTTTTCAAAGTAACTGGATAGCTCCACTGGGGCCGCACGTAGATAGTTTTGAAAAAGAATTATGCCGATATACAGGTGTACCCGGGGCACTTGCGCTTAACTCTGGGACTGCTGCTGTGCACCTGGCTCTTCGCCTGGCAGGGGTAAGGCAGGGGGAACGGGTGGTATGCTCTACATTAACGTTTGTTGGCAGCGTAAACCCGGTTTTATACCTGGGAGGGGAGCCCGTGTTCATTGATTCTGAGCCGGGAAGCTGGAACATGTCTCCTGAAGCCTTACAGAGGGCACTGGAAGAAATGAATAAGGAAAATAGACTGCCACGGGCGGCGGTAGTAGTAAATATTTATGGACAGTGTGCCGATATGGATTCTATTAATCAAATATGCCGCAGGTACGGAATAACGGTAATTGAGGATGCCGCAGAATCGCTGGGAGCAACTTACCGGGGCAAAATGAGCGGTAATCTGGGATATTACGGAATATTTTCTTTTAACGGTAATAAAATAATAACCACTTCCGGTGGCGGAGCGCTTGTTTCTCAGGACCGGGAAGCTATAGAAAAAGCCAGGTTTTGGTCTACACAGGCACGCGAACCGGAAGCACACTACCAGCACTGTGAGGTGGGTTATAATTACCGCATGAGCAATCTGCTTGCTGCCGTGGGAAGGGCGCAGTTGAAAGTGATTAACGACAGGATTGAACGCAGGAGATGTATATTTGAAAATTATCGCCGTGAATTATCTGATATTGAGGTTATTGATTTTATGCCTGAAGCGGAATTTGGAAGGAGCACACGCTGGCTTACCGTGTTAACCCTGGAAGAGGGGTGCGGTATTGAAGTTTCGGATATATTGTCTAACCTTGCTGAAAGAAATATAGAAGCCAGGCCCGTATGGAAGCCCATGCACCTGCAGCCCCTGTACCAGGGCTGCATTTATTACCCCCATGAAACAGGGAGAAGCATTAGTGACGCTATGTTCAGGCAGGGAATTTGCCTGCCGTCGGGTTCTGCGCTTACCGGGGAGGAACAACAAAGGGTGATAGAAGGTATCCGCAGTGTATTTTCACGATAAATATTTACCGCGCAGGTTGACGGTAGCTTTGCAGCAGGCAGCACTGTGATAAATTATCAGTACAGTAAAAATATAAAAGGCAAGTTTAAGCTTTCGGTGACAGGGAAAAGCTACGCCGGTATAGAAAATGATTAATTGAGCAATAAGTAAACTGGGCAGAAAGAGGTAGAAACGGGGGAGGCTTGCATTTGGATTTTGTAAAGAAGAAGAAGTTTATGATAGCCGTGGACATACTATTAGTTAACCTGGTTCTTGTTTTAGCTCTCTGGCTTCGCTTTGACGGGCAGCAGATACCTTCGGTATTTTGGAATGCTTACGTGCAGCTACTTTTTCCCTATACACTGGTTATGCTGCTTTTCTTTTTGCTGTTCGACCTGTACAACCGTTTGTGGAGTTATGCCAGTATAGAGGACCTTTTAGCTATTGTTAAAGCGGTAGCGTGTGGGGCGCTGGTGTTATTTGTAATAAATTATTTGTTTTTCTACCTGCAGGAAAGTTACACCTTTACTCTTTATGCCTTGCCCCGCTCGGTTCCCCCACTTAGCGGGATATTAAACGTGTTTTTTATTGGTGCTTTTCGCCTGTTTTATCGCTATTCTTTAATGAACCAGCAGAAGGTCTCCGGGGCAGGCGGCAAACCCACCCTTATTGTTGGGGCCGGTGATGCAGGTGCCATAGTAGCACGAGAATTAAAAAAGCATAATGGTAGCGACGAAAAAGGCAATTTCATTGCCGGTTTTGTTGATGATGATCTCAATAAGCAAAAACAGAAGATGTTTGAAATACCGGTACTGGGAACCAGGAAAGATATACCTTATCTGGTTGACAAAAATAATATAGAAGAAATTATTATTGCCATTCCTTCCGTTTCCGGGGAAGTGGTACGGGAAATTGTAGATATATGCAGCGGTACCTCGGCCCGATTAAAAATTGTTCCCGGGATATACGAGTTTTTGGATGGAAGAGTTTCCATCAACCAGATAAGGGAAGTAAAAGTAGAGGACCTGCTGGACCGCGCCCCGGTGAAGCTTAACCTGGAATCTATAGCCGGATACCTTAAAAACAAAGTAGTGCTGGTAACAGGGGCCGGGGGCTCAATAGGCTCGGAGTTGTGCCGGCAGATAATTCGTTTTTCCGTGAATAAGCTGGTTTTGTTGGATAACGGGGAAAACAACCTGTATGAAATTCAGCAGGAACTTAATACCAGGTTTCCAGACCTGGTAATTGTGCCGGCTGTAGCGGATGTAAAAGATCATACCAGCATGGAGGCAGTGTTCAGGAAATACAAACCCGAGGTGGTATTTCACGCAGCCGCACACAAGCATGTTCCTCTGGTGGAGATGAACGCTGCCGAAGCCATGAAAAACAATATCATGGGTACGTGGTCCCTGGCGCGTTGCTCTCACCGGCATGGGACGGAAGCATTTATTTATATCTCTACTGACAAGGCGGTAAACCCGGTAAGCATAATGGGGGCAACCAAGAGGGTAGCGGAGATGGTTATTCAAAACCTGGCACCCAAGAGCAATACCCGTTTTGGTTCGGTAAGATTTGGCAACGTACTTGACAGCAGGGGAAGCGTGGTGCCCCTTTTCAAAAAACAGATCCAGTCAGGCGGACCGGTTACCGTTACTCATCCGGAAATGATGAGGTACTTCATGACTATCCCTGAAGCGGTGCAGCTGGTTATCCAGGCCGGTGCCTTTGCTGACAACGGGGAAGTCTTCCTGTTGGACATGGGTCGACCGGTTAAAATTGTAGACCTGGCTCAGAAGATGATTAAACTGGCCGGTTTCAGGACGGAAGATATCGAGATAACTTTTACCGGGGTAAGATCGGGGGAAAAATTAAAAGAAGAACTCCTCACGGAGCAGGAAGGGGTAAGCCGCACCCGGCACGAGCGTATATACGAAGCCCAGCCCGATTATTTTAACCAGTTTGCCCTGGAGAAAATTCTACAAAAAATAAGTGATCCCGACTGGAACGCCGGCTTTGAAGAGGTAGTAATACTGCTGCAGACAGTTTTACCTTCTTTTCGCAGGGAAAGCGAGGAAAAACAGAGGGATTCCTCGGGTATATCCAGGTAGGAAACTCCCGGTGGGCGGTTATATTTTTAATTCGGAATTACTAAACTTCAAGAATTCCTCCCCCTCCAGGGGGAAGAAAGGTCGTCTCGGGCACCGGGGTGCTAACTAATGGAGGGGGAGGGTTATAAAAGCTTGTACTAAAGAGAAAAATAGCTATTTATAGGTTAATCCGCGTAAGCTATTTTTTCCGTATTTTCCGATTCGGCAATACAGTTTGCAGACACATTGTACCAGCTACCCCTTGTATAGCCGGGGTTGGCGTTAATGTCTATTCCGTTGTTTTTGTAAGCGGCCCAAACCAGCTCGGTGCAGTACCAAGCATCGGCTTCCTTATTTTTTTCCCCGGGCCAGCGCAGCCAACGGAAACTGTAATCATCACCAATCTGTTCTTTGGCAAATTCTACTGCTCCTTTTCGTACTTCTTCTATATCAGTTCTGGAAAGCTTGCTTTTGGAATCCACAACCCGGAAAATTCCGGCCTCTTCCGACTCGTGGATGACAGATGCGTCTTTTTCTTTTACTCCACCCACAGCGGATTCCACGACTCTGCCGTCTCCCACGTACAAGATAGCGTGATCCCAGTCTCCGGGCATGGGAATTATATTATCCCCACCGCTAACCAGCACAATATCGCCAAACTCCAGTTTGCTTAAATCCAGGTCGTTTTCCTCTCCCGGCGTTCTAAATGCAAAAGCTGAAGCGCCTGTTAGCAAAGACACTGCAAGTAGCAGGGCTAACAAGAGCGCAATCTTTTTTAAACGCATAATTCAATGAAACCTCCTTAATAAGGCCAGTTATTTAAATTAATCTGCATATTCAATCATTTCTGTTTTCTCAGAATCCGCTATGCAGGTTCCGGAAACGTTGTTCCAGAATCTCCAGTGGTAGCCCGAGTTGGCGTTGATATTTACCCCCTGGTTTTTATAGGAGGCCCAGGCCAGCTCGGTGCAGTACCAGGCATCGGCTTCCTCTTTCGCTTCTCCCGGCCAGCGCAGCCAACGGAAACTGTAGTCATCTCCAATTTGATTCTCGGCAAAATCCACGGCTCCTTGTCGAATACTGGCGGGAGCATCTACACGGAATGCCCCGGCTTGCTCTGATCCGTGGATGACGGAAGCGTCAATTTTTCGCACCCCTCCGTCGGCAACAGATTCTACGACCTTGCCGTCTCCTGCGTACAAGATGGCGTGGTCCCAGTCGCCGGTAATGGGAATAATACCATCTCCCCCGCGTACCAGGACAATATCGCCGGGCTCCAGTATGCTCAGATCCAGGTCATTGGTGCCATCTCCATTGCCGTTTCCATTGCTAATGCTACGGGCTAAGGCAGTTGGTGAAACCAGCAGAGAAACTGCCAGTAACAACACCAGAAATACGGTAAACTTTTTGAGATTCATGAATAGATACCTCCTTTAATTTTTTTAGTAACTACTCAGGTATGGGTAGCTACTTCTTTATTAGTACTATAACATATACCTGTCACACTTCAGTCACAGTTAGCGATATAATTAAATTTTTTTTTAAATTTTTAATGTAAAAATTATTTTTTAGAGGGTGCCAGGCCCGTCACTGTTTCTATGTGGCTGGTGTGGGGGAACATATCCACCGGCTGTGTTTCTATGGGAGTATAATGTATCTTTTGCAGGTATGACAGATCGCGGGCCAGGGTAGCGGGGTTGCAGGAGATATAAACCAGGTGTTCAGGGCCGGCAGCGGCGATAGCTTTTAAAAGTTCGGGGTTGCATCCCCCACGGGGTGGATCCACAACTACAGTTGCAGGCCTGTTTCCCTTAAGAAGTAAATCTACTTTTTTTTCAGCTTTTCCCCGGTAAAAGTGGATATGTTCTTGCCCATTAAGTCTGGCATTGTAAATGGCATCATTTATGGCAGCCTGTTCTGAGTCCAGGCCAAAAACTTTGCTGGAAACTTTACCAAGGTAGTGAGCCATGGTGCCCGTGCCACAAAAAAGGTCAAAAGCGGTGTGGGGGACACCGGCATATCTGAGGGCGGTTTCATATAAAATTTTTGCCTGATTGCTGTTCACCTGGAAAAAAGAGTGTGGAGACAGGCGGAAATAAAATCCACCGGATATTTCCAGCAGGTGACTGTCTCCCCGGATAGTAGTATATTCATTTCTTTTGCCTTTGTAAGCAGCTATAATGCCGGTTACACTGTTCCCGGCGGCGGATAATATTTTATCGGCCAGCATGTTTAGCCAGTCCTTATTTTTTTCTACTTCTTCTGTTATCTCCAGAACCAGGATTACATTATTTTCTAAGAATGAAGCCCTGCTGACTATCCCGGAGAGGGTTTTTCTTATTTTATTGCTGTAGTTGGGCAATAATTCATTCAAGGTCCGGCGCACCATATTTACTGTTTTTACGTTAGAGGGATGCTGGATAAGGCAATCTTCTATATCTACAAGCCGGTTCGAGCCCTGTTGGCAAAACCCGGCTTTTGCACTATACTGCTGTATGTTGATGCTTACCCCGGCCTTGTTGCGATACCTGTAGGGGTTATTCATCCCTGAAGGAGGGTGTACAGGTATATTTATTCCTCCCAGGCGACGGAGGTCACTTTTAACCTTGTTATGTTTCCATTCAAGCTGTTTCTGGTAACTAACATGCTGCAACTGGCATCCGCCACAGGTGGTAAAGTAGGGGCAAGGAGGGGTGACCCGGTGAGGAGAGGGGGTCAATATGGATAGGAGGGAGGCACGGGCATACGTTTTTTTTATAGAAACAGCCCGTGCTTTAACCACATCACCGGGGACGGCGCCAGGGACAAAAATAGTAAATCCCTGCAGGCGGCCCACTCCCTCGCCGCTGTGGTTAAAATCATGTATTTCCAGTTTTATTTCTTGTCTGTCTTTTATCGGAAAGGGAATACTGCTGCTATCGTTTTGGTTTTTCATTTTCACCCTTATTAGTTAAGTAGTAGTTAAATAGTAGTTAAATAGTTTTTATTCATTAATTAATATAACAAAGATTACATAAAGAAAAAAAGTTACCACCGTCATTAAACGTCATTAAATAAAGCCCCCTCCTTAAATGGAGGGGGCTTTTATTTGGTTTACTTATTCTTTTTGCTGTGGTAGTAGTTCCCCGGGAAGTTCATGGGTTGTTTTGTTTTCTGCATCTTCTTTTACCATGTGTATCCACTTGCCGTCGTCCCGAAATGACTTAAATCCAAGCTTTTCGTAGAGGTTAAACGCTATTTTGTTTTTTCTTCCTACTTCCAGGTAAACCTTTTCGCATCCGTATTTGCTTAAAATGTTCATTAGATAATTTAATATTTTCTTTCCTGTTCCTTTACCTTTAGCACGGGGTGAAACTACTACTTCCATAATTTCTCCAATTCTTTCGCCGTTAAGCTGGTAGAAGCCTTCTATGGCAAAAGCAATTATCTGTTTGTTTTGAGATACTACCAGAAACCCTTCCGGCCTGACTTTTAACAAGCTGTAGAAGTAATTTACGATGCTTTGGTAGCTGTTTTCCGCGTATTGTGGGTAGTTTGCGTAAGCTTCCCGGTATACTTGCACCATCTCATCAAGGATTTCATCGGGTTGCTTACGGCTAATAACAAACCTGTCCGCCGGACAGTCGTCCTCAGAACTCATTTTCTTTCCAAGCCTCCTGATTTTTTTAGTAATTTGATAACCAAAAACCGCCTTAAATTTTCCTTGCCAACTACTTAAAGCTACTTGCCAGTTTCAGCTAGGGAAAATGATGAGATAAAACAGGTTTAATAAATTCCCACCTCCATTTTACCTCAGTTTTAATGTTAACTATATTATATAATTATTTTTAATATTTTTCAAGGGAAGTAAACATAAGATTACCGCGCAGACTGTGATGTTTGTTAAAGGTATTGAATATTATACGTTAAACGTCGAACTGTTTCTGTTAAAACCAGGGAGGCAGAAACCACTTCCTGCACACTGATGTGTTCATGTGGTGTATGGCTAAGGTGCAGGCTGCCAGGGCCAAAAATAACCGGGGTTATACCGTTTTCATAAAGGGGTTGGGCATCGGTCCAGCTTTTAAACCCGCAGTATGACAGCTCCTGGTTTAAAGCACTATAAGCGGAATCTTTTATTAGAGAAACCAACGGTTCATCGGCAGAAACATTAAAAGAAGGTGAATCTTCATAAAATTCAATATCAACCAGCTCAAAATTACCCAGGTAAGTTTCCAGGACATCTTTAATTTCTTCTACATCCTGGTGAGACAACACGCGAAAATCTATTACCGCTTCGCAACGGGAAGGCACAATAAGTGCGTGTTTCTGCCCTCCTTTTAGCCACTGCATGTTGTAACCGCCGGGGCCAAGCAGTTCATCGTATTCATTTACAAAAGGCAAGCTTTCCATCTGGTTTATAATTTTTATGGTACGTTTAACCGCGTTTTCTACCTCATCCCACATACCGCCGTGCGCCGGTTCACCGAAAACATCCATATGAAGTTCTACGCTTCCTGCCTGGGAAATACCGATTTTTAAATCGGTAGGTTCCAAAACAATAGCTCCCTTGCAGTTTATATTTTCCGACAATATTTCTCCCCCGGTGCCTTCTTTTTCTTCGTCTACAGTAAAAACCAGGGTAAAGGGGAGGTTTTCCCGGGTGTGTTCTTCATCCTTTAAAAAATCTTCAACTGCGGTAATAAGAGCGGCTATACCGCCTTTAGTGTCGGCAGCGCCTCTTCCGTATACCAGGTCGCCCTTGGTATAGCGGTAACACTTGCGGTTTTCTAATGTTTCTGGGACAGTATCTACGTGTGCGGTAATCAAAAGCGTATTTTCCCCGGGATTTACCACCAGGTTATAACGATCTTGTATTACCGGGTGGTAGGAAGTTTCCAGGCCCATACCCTGAAAACGATCCTCCAGGTAACGCAGTATTTCGTGCTCCCTACCGCTTTCACTGGGTATGTCAACTAGTGTTTCCAGCTCATTTAATACACGGTCAAATAATTGATTATTCATCTTGCCCTCCAAAAAATAATAATTAAAAGTAACTGCCCCGGCTGTTTTTACCTGAGCAGTTGCTAGTTAAGTAGAAAAAAAACTACTAACTAAAATTAAATTAAAAAAAGGTGAAAATGTCAAGTAAGAAACACGCCTGACGCATGAAAAAGTTTTTACGTTAAGAAACGGGGAACTTGAAACTTGATTTAAAGCACGTTAAAATATAGCCGGTGAAATAAAATCGCCACTGGCGTATAAGCAAAAATCGGAAAGGGGTTTTTATACATGAGTAAAAGATCGGTATTTTACATAACTGCGGAAAACATGAATGAAGCAGAAAAAATTGCCAAAGCCCTGGTAGAAAAAAAGCTGGCTGCCTGTGTAAACGTGATACCCGGGATCAGCTCTTTTTTTTACTGGGAAGGTGAAGTTCAATCCGAGAAAGAAGTGCTTTTACTTGGGAAAACCAAAAGTGAACTGGTGGATGAGCTGGTTCAGGAAGTAAAAGAACAGCATTCGTACGAAGTTCCGTGCACCATTACCTGGGATATAGAAAGTGGAAACAAGGCGTTTTTGGACTGGATTGGAGAAGAGACTAAATAAAAATGGCGCGGCTATGCCGCGCCAAACATGTATATTTAAAGAGGGGGTCAACTTATAAGTCAATTATAAGACTTTAATATTGCAGTAATGTTACAAAAAAATATCTTTTTAGTAACAAATACTTTAAAGGGGTTACTAACAGTCGAACAGAAATAAAACACGCTTGAAGTTATGTAATAAATGGAATCAACCCGAAGGGTATTAAACGTTTCTGGTTTAATTGTAATATTTCAATCACAGGCAGTACATAAAAAGCCTTGCTTATGGAAAAATGTAAGCAAGGCTTTTTATGTACCTTGCCATATCTATGTTGGTTCATTATAATATAATCAAAGAATATCGAACAGATGTTCGAATACGGAGGGATATCATGAGCGCTTCTCGTGTTATTTTTCTTGCGGATATGGAATCTTTTTATGCCAGCGTAGAAATAGCCCGGGATTCCTCTTTGCGGGGGAAACCAGTAGTGGTTTGCGGGGACCCCCGTCAACGGCGAGGTATTGTGCTGGCGGCCAGCCGGGAGGCCAAGTTATACGGAATCAAAACGGGTATGCTGGTGGGAAAGTGCCTGCAGCTTTGTCCCGACGCGGTTTTGATTAATCCCCACATGCAGAGGTACCTGGATGTTTCCGTGCGTGTGACTTCCCTGCTGGAAGAATACACGGACCGGGTTTTCCCTTACTCTATAGATGAGCAGTTTCTGGATATGACGGGTTGTTCCGGGCTCTGGGGAACTCCCCGGGAGGCGGCCCGGCGTATTATTAACTGTGTCCGGGAGGATACGGGAATTAACTGCCGCATAGGGATTGGTGAAAACTTCCTGCAAGCCAAGATGGCCTGCGACTGTTTTGCCAAAAAAAACAGGGAAGGCGTATTCGAGTTGGACAGTTCCAGTTATTGCCGTTACGTCTGGCCGCTCCCGGTTAAGGAGCTTTTCGGGGTGGGCAGCAGGATGGAACACCACCTTTTGCGGATGGGAATCCGGACCATTGAGCACCTTGCAGCTACCCCGCGCGAAAGGCTCAAAAAAAGATGGGGAATTAATGGGGAAATTTTATGGTTAAACGCCCGGGGTATAGATTACTCCACTATGGAAGGGGCAGTAGAAGAAAGGCGCAAAGGAGTAGGCCATTCCCTTACCCTGCCACGGGATTACTGCAACCAAAAAGAGCTGGAGGTAGTGCTGCGGGAAGTAACTGAAGAAGTTTGCCGAAGAGCCCGCTCCCTGGGAACGCAGGGTAAAACCGTAAGCCTGTACTGCCGCGGCGCCGATTTCGATTACCCTACCGGCTTTTCCCGCCAGGTAAAACTTCCGGCACCAAGCGCACTGACCATGGAAGTTTTTCCCCGGGTGCTCCACCTTTTAAAAAGGCACTGGGACGGCACACCGGTACGGGCCGTAGGCGTTTCCCTTTCCGGGCTGGTAAAAGAGCACATGCGGCAGCCGGTTTTTTTCAGCGACCGGGAACGAAAGCTGGCTTTGAGCCGGGCCATGGATGAAGTGCGTGAACGTTTCGGGACTACCAGCCTGTTTTGGTTTTCTTCCTTAACTCCCGGGGGGCAGCTCTTTGAGCGGGCCAACAAAATAGGGGGGCATGAAGCTTGAAGGCGGGCAATATAAATAAAAAATAACTATTCATTTCAAGAGACAAGAGACAAGAGACAAGAAAAAAACAAGAGTAAGGAGTTATTTCCCAAGTTATTTTCTGGCCTCTGGTTTCTCTAAAAGTTACAAATAAAACAGTAAATAAAAGGCCAGGATAAAGGTACAGAGTTCAACTTTACAAGGGGGGCTTTTGGCCCGGCCTACGAGCACCCGGTCTATGAAACAGGAAACCATGAGACATTTGTCTATGAAAGGTGGAACGGTCAGGTATGCGTTATATAAAACTTGCCTGGATGCTGGTAATTATTCTGGTAATGGGAAGCATGGCTTTTGTAATTTCCAATTCCCGGTGGGAAAACAAACAGGAAAGGATAGATAAACCTGTTAAAGAGATAACTAACCCCTACGAAGAGGTCAAGTGGAATGAGTTCGAGTATCATAAAGCAAATTTACACGCACATACCAGCAAAAAAGGGGGGAAGCACAAGCCGGCGCAGGTAATCGACATGTACCGGGACAATAATTACAGTATCCTGGCTATAACTGACCATAACCGGGTTACCTGGCCCTGGGAGAAATATAACCGCTGTCCTGAAGAACAGGGAATGACTGCAATCCAGGCTAACGAGATTTCTAACACCCACGATATGGGAAGTTACTTTACTTCACTGGAAACCGGCTCTTCAGATGAAAACCAGGTCCTGAATAAAATAGAAAAGAAGGAGGGGCTGGCGGTTTTGTTTCACCCGGGAAGGTATAACCGGAAACCGGAATGGTATTGCGATTTATTCAAAAGATACCCTTGCCTGGTAGGTTTGGAAGTAATAAACAGAGATGACCGTTATCCCGCTGATCGAAACAAATGGGACAAAATATTAACCAGGCTTATGCCTGAAAATCCAGTGTGGGGATTTGCCAATGACGACATGCATAAGGAAAAACACCTGGGGACCTCATACAACATGTTCATACTGGAAAAATCAAGTAATGACAGGGTGAAAGAAGCAATGCAGAAAGGGCAATTTTACTTTTCCCGCGGCGAATCTCCCCCGGAAATTAAAACTATAAAGGTAGATGAAAAGAACAAGAAAATTACTGTAGAAGCTGGCAGCTACCGGGATATTAAATGGCTTTCCGCCGGAGAAGAAATTACCTACGGAAAAACACTTGATTTAAACCGAACCCTGCCGTTGGGCGCTTACGTCAGGGCCGTGGTAAAAGGAGACAATGGTAAAACTTACACCAATCCTTTTGGCCTTTATTTTAAAGGTAACTGAACAGAAGCAGTTACTTTTTAAGAATAATTTTACGGAGACGAAATTATACTTGTATATAAAGGAGTGAAATTATTTAAAAAGGAGTGCAGGCATTGCTTTTTAAAAAGTGTGTCTACTGTGAAAAATATTCCTATTCCAGCAGTGGACACGGGCCCTGGGTATGCCCCTACTGTGAAAAGGATATCACCTGGCATAAGGCAAAATCCCCGGGGGAAGAAGAGGAAAAAAACAAAGGAAATAAATAACATAGTAAATGGGATATTTTTTTTCGGCCCATATTATGATAAAATTTTCCCGGCTGGAATAATTATTTAAGCTTCTTGCGATAAAAGCAGGTTCCCCTGTGTTGTGCCTGTATATTATTGATCTTTTCCGGTTCAAGTGTACGGTTTTAGCAGTTACCAATTTTAAATTATAAGGGTGTTAAAGATGTACCAGGAAGTTATTATCACCGTAATCATACTGGCAATAATTGCAGCGCTGGTTTACTGGTTCCGCAAAAAGCCTTCATCCGGGGTTAGCCAGCTGCATTCCGAATGTCGGAGGCAGCTGAAAATGCCGCCGGCTGAAGCCGATGAGGTTATTGAACGCTATATCAGCCGGTTGCAGGAAAGGCACCCGGGTAAATCCAGGGAGTGGTACCTGGAAAAGATTCTTTACGACCTGGAAAGGGACAGGCGTTAAGTTTCTTTTTATACAGGGGTGCAAATTTTGTCATTTTGAATAAATGGCTCAACCTGGAGGATTTATTTAAAGCCAGGGCTGCTGCTTTTAGCTATTAAAGCTGGACTAAAAGGGAGAGATGACCTTGATTTTTGATGTACATGTTCACGTATTTCCACCTCACCTGGTTGCCAATATAGAGAATTACCTGGAAAAAGATCCTTTTTTAAAATTAATTTGCACCAGCCCGGGCCATAAGTACGCCTCCGTGGAGGATGTCCTGGAGGAAATGGAGAAAAGCCGGGTGGATATTTCCGCGGTCAGTGGATTTGCCTGCTCAGATTCCGGCCTGTGCCGGGAAATGAACGATTATGTGTTGCAAGCAGCTAAAACGTTTCCCGGAAAGATAGCACCCATGATATCTATCAATCCTCACGATCCGGGTATGGAAAAGGAAGTGGACCGCTGTGTGGATAAAGGGGCAGCCGGCGTGGGAGAGCTCTTTCCCTGGGGGCAGGATTTCGACCTGGAAGGCGATGCCGCCGATAAGCTGGCCTTTCTTTGTAAAGAAAGGAACCTTCCATTATTACTGCATGTGAACGAGATAGTAGGCCATTACTACCCCGGGAAAGGTGAAGTATCGGTAAAAGAAGCAGCCGCTTTTGCTTTAAAACATCCCGGGCTAAAAATAATTTATGCACATTGGGGCGGGGGGCTGTTTTTTTATGAACTCATGCCCGAATTAAAAGAAAACCTGCAGCATGTTTACTATGACACTGCTGCAGGTCCTTTCCTGTACGAAAACAGTGTTTACCGTGCAGCCAGGGAGACAGGCACCATTTCCAAATTGCTGCTGGGAACCGATTACCCGCTGATAAGACCCCGGCGGTATTTCCGGGAGATGAAAGAAGCGGAACTTACCGAAGAAGAATTGAAAATGATACAAGGAGAAAACGCCAGGGCTTTATTTAACTTATAGCCCGGTTAACTAACTCAGGCTCTATTTGGATAATGGGTGGTCTATTTGGATAATGGGTGGTCTATTTGGATAATGGGTGGTCTATTTGGATAATGGGTGGTTAATGGTTGAATAATGATAATTTGACACCAGGTCCTGTTCCCCATGTGGAGTCTTTCAAGTCGTGAGTAGTTACTGGCCCGGTTTTATAATGAACTCCGGGGTATCCCTGTTGGTTCTATAACACCCTCAATAAAAGTAGAAAGCTCCTCGGTTAAGTCTACCATTCGGGAAGGGTTCCCCCCGGCATCAAAGGTTTGAATGATGGGGCGGAGGGGCAGTTCGCTCATTATATGAATTACTTTCCCCGTTTCTCCCGTATTTAATTTAACCAGGCTGCCTACAGGGTAAAAGGGAATGTTATAATAAAAAGTGTGGAGATCTCTTACATCTACCTGGTTTACCTGGCTCATAAGAAGTTCTACCCCGGTGTGGGGCAGAAAAGCTTTCCGGTAGACCCGGTCGGTAGTTACGGCGTCGTATATATCTATTATAGTTAGAACCCTGGCCCAGGGATGTATTTGAGAACTTTTCAGCCCCCGCGGATAACCGCTGCCGTCAATTTTCTCATGGTGCTGTGCCACAGCTTCTATAATATCTTCGTTTAAATCCTTAATTTTTTTAAGCCTTTCCACACCGTAATCAACGTGTTTTTTCATGATTTCCCATTCTTCCGGGTTTAGTTTGCCGGGCTTGTTCAATATAGAATCGGGAACATCTATTTTTCCAATGTCGTGAAGAAGCCCCGCCAGGGTGATCTGATAAATATCTTCTTGCGATGCACCCTTTATTTTAAACAAGAACGCGGAATATATGGCTACGTGAACGGTATGAGTAAATGTATAATCGTCAAATGATTTTAAGGTGGCAATCTGTAATAATATTTCCGGGTCACTGGCTATTTCGCTTGATATTTCCTGTGCCACATCCTGCACCGGGGTTAAATCGGTTAACTCATCTTGTTGGGCTTCTTTAAAAGTGCTTTCAATCTGGCTATAGCTGTCCCGGTAAACATGGTTTGCTCTTTCTATATCTTTTTTGCTGTATTTTTTGGAAAAAGTGTTCTGCAGTGTTATTTCCGGCTTAACCCTTTCTTGCGTAATGTTTTCGTATATTATATCTTCTCCTGTTTTTTCTCCATTTTTTTCTCCATGCACTCCCTGTCCTTCCAGGGTGCCGGGAGGGGGTTCCTGGTCTTCCGGCAGTTCAACCAGGCAGTACCCGTGGGCCGTTATTTTATGGATGGAGTCTATGTGGTGTTGCTGGAGGACTACCCCCCGGGAGAGCAAGACTATACCGGTTTGCTGGTGAATCAGGTCATCAGCCATAACCATTCCCGGTTTTAACTGTTTTAAATTAATCCTGTATTTTTTCATAGTCATTCCTTAAAATTAGTATTTGAGGAGCTTTATCTTGCTACTTGCTTATCTCCGGCCTCCCGGGTAGTTATTTTTAATTTTACCACAGCTGTTAAATGGAGAAAATGCTATCTTCTATTTTAATTTTGCGATAATATACCAGGGGCAGAAAAATACCAGAAGCAGTAAAACAGGGTAGTAAAATACCAGGGAAGTAAAACACCGAAGTAAAATACCGAAGTAAAATACCAGGGAAGGATTCATCGCAGGCTGTTGAGAATATAAATTAAAGGCATAATCACAGGAAAAGAAAACCAAGGAGAGTGAATAATATGTCCAAACCGGTTAAAAAAGCAGTTATACCTGCTGCCGGGCTGGGAACCAGGTTTCTGCCCATATCCAAGTCTATTCCCAAAGAGATGGTGCCTATCATAGACAAGCCCACCATTCAATATGTAATAGAAGAAGCGGTTTATTCCGGCCTGGAAGAAATACTGGTAGTTACCGGGCGTAATAAAAACTCGATAGAAGATCATTTTGATCATCATTTTGAGCTGGAACATGCCCTGAAAGAAAAGGGAAAAACTGAACAGCTGGATATGCTGCAACAGATTACCCGGATGGCCAATATATATTATGTAAGACAAAAAGAGCCGCTGGGATTGGGACATGCGGTGATGTGCGCCCGCGAATTTGTGGGAGGGGAGCCTTTTGCAGTACTTTTGGGCGACGATATAGTAAGAAGTGATATCCCCTGTATTAAACAGCTCCTGAATGTTTACGAAAACAAGAATGGAACGGTTTTAGGCCTGCAGAAAATCAGCAAATCAGACACCAGCAAATACGGCATTGTAGAAATAAAAGACTGGGAATCAGGTGATGAAAGCGTTTTTAAAGTGAACAGCCTGGTAGAAAAACCTTCTCCCGAGGAAGCACCCAGCAACCTGGCAGTGATGGGGAGGTACATAATTGATCCAGAAATATTTTACACCCTCAAGCAAACCCCGCCGGGGAGAGGTGGGGAAATACAGCTTACCGATGCTTTAAACGAACTGGCCGGGGGAAACATGGTATGGGGCTGTATTTTTTCAGGCATTCGCCATGATGTGGGAGATAAGCTGGGATATTTAAAGGCCACGGTTGAAATAGCCCTGGAAAGGGAGGACCTGGGTAAGGAATTCAGGGAATACTTGCAAAGAATTTTGTAACTACTCAAGCCAAGTAAAAGTAAGTTAAGAGGCATGCTGCGCCTGCGGGGACGGTTCGAGCGTCACCGGAGCGAAGCGGAGGTCCGAAGGGAAGACGATGGAACCGTCCCCCTG
>PWGO01000066.1 GCA_003554525.1 Syntrophomonadaceae bacterium
CTGCTGTTACAGGTGCAGCAGTAAATGTAAACAACAACGCAATCACCAGGCAAAGATTTACTGACCTTTTAAATATTTTCTTTTTCAATTCTAATTATCCTCCCTATTTTTAGTAGATTTTTAATTAAATAAATCTGATAAAGAAACGACTAAATTTATTACATATAACACCCTCTTTGGTTAATATTGTATCATATACTTTTTTTAATGTCAATCCTAATATGGAAATTTTGGATGCTATTTATAATGTTGCCATATGTCGGTATTTGTCTAATTGCTAAACTGGCATAGGAATTTATTTCACTAACAAAAATCTTTGCCTTGAAGACATAAAAAAATTTTGGCACAAGCCAATAAATGAGGTTATCCACTACATATTTATGACAAAACAGAAAAACCGTAAACCCTTTTATGCCAAGGGCTTACGGTTTTTCTGTTTGAGATTTGCTGTAAAAGTCAGGGTTTAAAAACCGGCATCTTCTCAGATGCCGGTTCTTTCTATGGCGCGCCCGGGAGGATTCGAACCTCCGACCTCCTGATTCGTAGTCAGTTACTCTATCCAGCTGAGCTACGGGCGCATGTGTGGCGGAGAGAGAGGGATTCGAACCCTCGAGGCGGGGTATCCGCCTACTCGCTTAGCAGGCGAGCGCCTTCGACCACTCGGCCATCTCTCCGCAAACGTAACCCCTGTTTTAATCCCGCGAAGGGGGTTGAATTGGTGGCGGAGGGGGTGGGATTCGAACCCACGGCCCTTCCGGGTCACCGGTTTTCAAGACCGGCTCCTTAAGCCACTCGGACACCCCTCCGAATGCGTTAATTAGTATATCACATATACGAGACCATAGTCAACGCAAACGAGGGCTTTAACTGTCAACCAACTCAGCCTGAAAGCACCCCCTCCCTGCCCGGCATATAAGGTCTTAAAGCTTCAGGAACAATAACGGTTCCATCTTCCTGCTGGAAGTTTTCCAGTATGGCCGCCAGGACCCGGCCTATAGCCAGGCCGGAACCATTGAGAGTATGTACAAATGCTGTTTTTTTGCCGCCGCCGGAACCCTCCGGAACGGCAGGACGGTATCTTATCCCCGCACGGCGGGCCTGGAAATCACGGAAATTGCTACATGATGATACTTCACGGTAGTTGTCCGAAGAAGGCAGCCAGACCTCCAGGTCGTATTTTTTGGCGGCGGCAAATCCCAGATCCCCGGTACACATCAAGGCCACACGGTAAGGAAGATTTAATAGTTGAAGCACACGTTCAGCATCTTGCACCAGCTTTTCCAGCTCCTGCGGAGAATCCTCCGGCCTGACAAACTTTACCAGCTCTACCTTGTTGAACTGGTGCTGGCGTACCAGCCCGCGGGTATCCCTACCGTGGGAGCCTGCCTCGGCGCGAAAGCAAGCACTGTAAGCCGTGTAATACAAAGGAAGCTCTTCTTCCTGTAAAATTTCCTCCCGGTGCAAGTTGGTAACCGGGACTTCCGCCGTTGGTATCAGGTACAAATCGTAATCTTCTACCTTGAACATGTCCTCCGTAAACTTGGGCAGCTGTCCCGTGCCGGTCATGCTGTCTCCGTTTACCAGGAAAGGGGGGAATATTTCCCGGTAACCATGTTCCCCGGTATGCAAGTCAAGCATTAAATTTATCAGGGCCCGCTCCATTTGAGCGCCCCTGCCACTATAAAGAACAAACCTGCTGCCGCTGATCTTCCCCGCCCGATTAAAGTCGAGCAGGTTTAATGCTTCCCCAATTTCCCAATGCGGCCTGGGATTAAAACTAAATTGAGTAGGGGTACCCCAGTAACGAACAATTTCATTTTCCTCTTCCGTATCACCTGCCGGCACTTCGGGATCCGGGATATTGGGTATGCGCAGTTGAATTTCTAATATTTTATTGTTTATTTCCTTAATTTCAGCATCATACTCCTTGATCTGTGAAGATATCCGCCGCATTTCCTCCATCTTTTCTTCATCGTTTATGCCTTCTGCTTTTTTGGCACCTATTTCTTTTGAAACCACGTTACGCCTGTTTTTTAGAGTTTCCACTTCCTTAAGACGGCTTCTTCTTTTTTCATCCCATTCCAAAAGAGCATCAAGTTCCGCGGCTTCTCCCTTGGATTCCATGGCTCTTCTGGCTTCTTCCGGGTTTTCCCTTAAATATTTTAAATCAAGCACGGCGTATATCCCCCTTCCTCGAATTACATTTCTTCCGGAGCTTTAATTCCCAGCATTTGTAGACCCTCTCTTAAAACCGGGCGCGCTGCTTCCAGCAACCGCAACCGGGCTTCTTTAAGGTTGCCTTCTTCCCCCAGTACGCTGCAGCTATGGTAAAAACGGTTGAATTCCCTGGAAACATCTACAAGATACCTGGCCAAAATAGAAGGTTTCTGGTTTTTTTGCGCTTTTATTACTGTATCTGCAAACAAAGCAAGATGCTTTACCAGGGTTTTTTCTTCTTCTTTTTCCAGCAGCATGGCTGCTTCCGAAATATCTATGGAGCAGACGCGGGAACCGTTCAGGTCCCGGGCCCTTCGCAGGATACTGCACAGCCTGGCATGGGCGTACTGAACATAGGGGGCAGTTTCTCCGGAAAAATCCAGCACCCGGTCCCACTCAAACTCCACGTCCTTTATACGGTCGTGGTAAAGATCCCCGAATTTAATTGCGCCTATACCCACGGCTTCAGCCACCTTTTCCTTGTCTTTCAGGTCAGGGTTTTTTCCCTGTATGGTCTGGAAGGCAAGGGAAATGGCTTTATCAATGACTTCTTTTAAAAGGATTATATTGCCTTCCCGGGTGGACATTTTTCCGTCCTTAAAACGGATAAGGCCAAAGGGTACGTGAACACAGTTTTCAGCCCACGCAAAACCCATCAATTCAAGCACTTTAAACAGCTGCTGAAAATGCAAGGTCTGTTCCGCACCCACCACGTACAGCATTTGACTGAATTCAAATTCCTGGTAACGGTATATGGCAGCTGCAAGATCCCTGGTAATATAGAGGGTAGCGCCGTCTTTTTTCTTTAATATGCAAGGAGGAAGGCCATATTTTTCCAGATCAACCACGATCGCCCCTTCGCTTTCCTTTGCTATGCCTTTCTGCCAGGCATATTCCACTACCCGGTCCAGCTGTTCGTTGTAAAAGCTTTCCCCCAGGTAATGATCGAACTCAATGTCCAGCATATGGTATATTTTTTTAAATTCTTCAAGGGAAAAATCACAAAATGCATCCCAAAGCTTTACAGCATCCTCATTGCCTTCTTCCAGCTTCCTGAACCATTCTCTGCCCTCTTGTTCCAGGTGTTCATCCCCATCGGCTTCCCGGTGAAAATCTACATACAGGCCATAAAGATAATTTACCGGGTCCTGCTCAAGGGCTTTTTTATCTCCCCACCGGGAATATGCGGCTATGAGCTTGCCAAACTGGGTTCCCCAATCCCCCAGGTGGTTTATGCCCACTGGCTTATAACCCATGGCCCTGTATATACGGTACAGGGAGTTTCCTATAACCGTAGAACGCAAGTGCCCTATTCCAAAAGGCTTGGCAATGTTTGGGGCAGAGTAGTCTATAACTACAACCTGGTTACTGCCCCTGGAACACCACTTTGTTAGATAGCTGCCCGAGACCAGTTCTTCCATTACCTCCCGGCCCAGCTTTGAATAGTTGACAAAAAAATTCAAGTAAGGGCCCCTGTTTTCTACCCTGGCCCAGTATTTTTCGCTTCTTCCGCTAATATCCTTGGCCAGCTCTGCGGCTATATCTTTGGGATTTTTTTTAAATTCCCTGGCCAGAGCAAAACAGGGAAACGCTATCTCTCCCATTTCCGGCTCCGGAGGCGTTTCCAGAAGAGGCTCCACCTGTTCTCTGGAAAGCGGCAATTGTTCTGCTAATACTTTACATATTTCTTCTTTTAACCTGAGCATAAACTACTTCTACTCCTTTAACATCATTTTGATTCTCTACGTGTTCTATCAATTTATCACTGTAACTTCCCCAGTAGTAATACGGCAATAACTTTTTGACCGTAAGGTGTTTTGATACATTTTTCTCTATATCTGGAAAACGATTAAGTTTAGGTTTAGGTTTAGGTTTAGGTTTAGGTTTAGGTTTAGATGTAGATCCCCTGATTATGCGTATATAACCTGCCAAATCATGCGTTAGTTTTGCTAAAAATATCATATGAAAGCAATTCATATGCAAAGCGTATACAGAATTTATACCACAATAATACCTGTCTTACATAATAAATCATGAAATCAAAAACTATTCATCCGCTTTGCAAAGCAAATTTGCAAGCAGACTTCTTGCAAAAATTCATTTAAAATCCCCATGATAGAAAAGAAACAAATCCAAATTGAGACACCCTTTCAGAGTATGCCTTGAAGGTTTTATGCTAATCCTGCGCCCGGTTAATCTCTTCACACATGGCTTTTACCTTTTTAAAGTCTTCCCACACCGGCTTTTTTTTCCTTGCATCACGCAAAAGGGCGGCAGGGTGAAAAGTGGGCATGTACCAGCGGCCTTCTATTTTCCTCCATTCTCCCCTTATTTGAGTTATTAACGCGTCTTTTTTAATCAGGGTTTTAGTAGACAAAGATCCCAGGCAAACGATAATACGGGGGGAAATTAATTTAATTTGTCTTTCCAAAAAATAATAACATTCCTGGATCTCGGAAGTAGAAGGCAGGCGGTTGCCAGGAGGCCTGCATTTTACCACGTTGGTTATATAAACATCTTCCCTGGCCACCTCTACGGCCTCGAGTATTTTGTTTAACAGCTGCCCCGCACTTCCCACAAAGGGAAACCCCTGCTTATCCTCATCCGCTCCAGGTGCCTCACCTACAAGCATCAATACGGTTTCCGGGTTCCCTTCACCAAAAACGGGTTGACGACAATTCCGCCGCAGCTGGCATGCAAAACAATCCTGGCATTTACTCTCCAGCTCATTCATCTTTTCTGCCGGAGAAGGATGGAAATTAAAACCCCGGTTATTTTTATTCTCTGATTCGACTTTATTTCCCAGGAAATCAAAAAGGTTGCTCTGCCTGGAATATTCCATGGGAACACACCCTCGATTTATATCTAATTTATTCATGCAATGGCGGCGCCGTGCTCAACGTTTTCTTGCGTTTATGCCTGTCAATTCCCAGGCGTATAAGGCGTTCCACCAGTTCCGGGTAGGGAATGCCGCTGGCTTCCCACAGTTTGGGATACATGCTTATGGTAGTAAAGCCGGGCATGGTGTTTATTTCGTTTATTGTTACTTCTTCTTTTTCTTCGTCCACAAAAAAGTCTACCCTGGCCAGACCGCTTGCTTCCACAGCTTTAAACGCGGATACGGACAGCTGCCGCACCTTTTCCTTCAGGTTAGAGGGAAGCCGGGCGGGAATTATCAATTCAGAGCGGTCGTCAATGTACTTGGACCGGTAATCGTAAAAATCGTTGCAGGGAATTATTTCCCCCGGCGTGGAAGCACTTGCCGTTTCATCACCCAACACACTGCACTCAACTTCTTTTCCTCCTATATGGGCTTCAATTACTGCTTTTTCATCATAGTTAAAAGCTTCTATTACCGCTTCTTCCAGCTGATCCGCTGAGTAAACCTTGCTTATTCCCACGCTGGAACCCAGGTTGGCAGGCTTTACGAAACAGGGATAACCTATTTCTTTGTCCACCCGTATTTTCCAGTAACCCCGGTCTTCTTCCCAGCCATGGCGTTTAAAATACAAATATGGCCCTACCGGTACACTGTTTTGGGTAAAAAGCTGTTTCATTATTACTTTGTCCATTCCCGCAGAAGAACCCATTACTCCTGAACCCACGTACGGTATTCCGGAAAGCTCTAGCACTCCCTGTACGGTACCGTCTTCCCCATATGGGCCGTGTAAAACCGGGAAAACTATGTCCAAAGAAATAAACTCCCGGATGATTCTATCCGTTCTACCTTCATCTATTAGCAAAATCCCCGGGTTAAGCGGGTCCATTGCCGGTACTGCCTTACAGCAATTCTCCGGGGAAGCGTTTTCCCAGAGAACTTTCCAGGGATCTCCGCCGGCAATCCAACGCCCTTCCCTGGTTATACCCACCGGTATAACTTCGTGTTTATCTTTGTCTATGGCTTTCATAATAGACTGTGCCGAATGAAGGGATACCACGTGTTCCCCGGAGCACCCTCCAAAAAGTACACCCGTCTTGATCTTTTCCATTCTTCCCCCCCCTGCTGCACCAACAATTTTTACTAAAATATATTAGCGATTAGCTCTCTTTATCACTTTTTTCTTGAGCCGCCGCTTCTATTACCTGCTCACTAATATGGGAGGGAACTTCTTCGTAGTGTTTGAATTTCATGGTGAAAAATCCCCTTCCCTGGGTCATGGAGCGGAGATCTATTGCGTAGCGGAACATTTCCGCCATGGGAACCAGGGCCCGGATGGTCTGTACCCCGTTGGAAGGATCCATACCCAGTATTCGTCCCCTCCTGCTGTTAAGATCCCCCATTATGTCTCCCATATATGATTCGGGAACAGTAACTTCAACTTCCATTACAGGTTCCAACAAAACAGCGTCAGCCTGCTCCATTCCCTGCTTAAAGGCCTGGGAAGCAGCAATTTTAAAGGCCATCTCCGAGGAATCTACAGTGTGATAAGAGCCGTCGTAAAGTGTGGCCTTAACTCCTACCACCGGGTATCCCGCCAGGTGACCTTCTTCCATGGCTTCACTTATCCCTTTTTCCACTGCCGGAATATACTGCTTGGGAACTACGCCTCCAAAAATCTTCTCTTCAAACTCAAACCCTTTGTCATACTCCAGGGGTTCCAGTTCCAAAAAGACGTGGCCGTACTGGCCTCTTCCCCCGGACTGCTTTTTGTATTTATTTTCCACCCTGGTGTTCTTTTTGATAGTTTCCTTGTACGGTACCCTCGGGGTTTTCAGCTCCACGTCCACACCAAACTTCTGTCGGAGCTTGTTGACAATCACCTCCAGGTGCATCTCTCCCATACCAGATATAACCATCTCCTTGGTCTCTGTCCGCCGCTCTACTTTAAAAGTGGGATCTTCATCTGTAAACCGGGATAGCCCAGTACCAACTTTTTCTTCATCTCCCTTGGCCTTGGATTCTACCGAAAAAGAAATAACCGGCTCGGGGAAATCCATCTGGGGAAATTGTACCGGGCTGCTCCGGTCACACAGGGTGTCCCCGGTGCCTGTTACCTGTAGCTTGGAGGTGCAGGCTATATCCCCGGTTACTATTTTATCCTCCTGGATCTGGTTTTTGCCCCTCATGTAAAATACCTGACCTATTTTTTCAGTCCGGTCTTTACGGGGATTTAGCACCTGCATATCCGGGGATATGCTACCGGAAATTACCTTGAAGTAATTGATGCGCCCCACATAAGGATCTGTCTGTGTTTTAAAAACCAGGGCAGAAAAAGCTCCATCGGGATCGGGGGAAACAGTTACCTCTTCGTCGCTGCCTGGCTTGTAGGCGGTTATTTCACCCCTTTCCAGGGGAGAGGGCAAGCATTCCGAAACAAGATCCAGAAAATGCTGTATTCCATAACATTGGGTTGCGGAACCCAGTGCTACCGGGAAAACACCCTGCTCACGCACCCCGGTTTTTAGTCCCTGCCACAACTCTTCTTCACTTAATGATTCGCCTTCCAGGTACTTCATCAGTAGCTCGTCATCGTTTTCCGCAGCCACCTCCACCATTTTTTCCCTCATCTCTTCAAACTGGTCTTGGTATTCTTGCGGAATCTCCTCTTCTTTTACCTCTTTTCCTTCCTGATCAAAGGTATAGGCTTTCTGGTTTAACAGGTCAATTACCCCTTTAAAATTTGCCTCTTCACCCCAGGGGATCTGAAGTGGAACTACCTTGTGCCCAAAAAAATTCTCCAGCTGTTCCATGGTCTTGGAAAAGCTGGCATTTTCACGGTCCAGTTTGTTAACAAAAATCATCCGGGGCAGATTGTTTTCCCCTGAATACTCCCATACTTTCTCCGTTCCTACTTCCACACCGTTTACCGCACTAACCACCACTGTGGCAGCATCAGCAGCACGCAAAGCCGCTTTAACCTCGCCCAAAAAATCAAAGTAGCCCGGTGTATCTAAAAAATTAATTTTGGTATCTTTCCATTCCACCGGCGATAAAGAAGTGTTAATAGTTATCTGCTTTTTGGCTTCTTCTTCGTCAAAATCCATGGTGGTATTGCCGGCATCTACGCTTCCCAGCCTGTTTATGGCATTGGTAATAAAAAGCATGGCCTCGGCTAAAGAAGTTTTACCGGCACCACCGTGTGAAACAAGCGCTACATTTCTAATCTGTTCCGGCGTGTATTTTTTCATAACCATTCCTCCTAACAAACAATTAATTATTGGCTGTTTTTACTGGCCGACAACTTGTTTTAATCATCAGTTAATATGTACCCCTGCACCAATTGTGCCTCCAGTTTGAGCAGTTATATTAATTTTAACAGTTCAGTTACCTTTAAACAACCGCAGCAAAGCTAAAGGGCTTCCTTTCCAAGCTTCAGGCGCACATAGTTAACCAGTCCCCCGTTAACTATAAGCTGCTGTATAAATTCCGGCAGGGGGGTGGCCTGGAATGTATATCCTTTTTGGGGGAGTTCAATAGCCCCCTTCTCCACATCAACTTTAATACTGTCACCTTTTTGAATGGCCTGTACCGCCTCGGGACATTCCCATATAGGCAGCCCAATATTCATGGCGTTGCGGAAAAATATACGCGCAAAACTAACCGCGATAATCCCACCTACACCTGCCGCTTTTATTGAAATAGGTGCATGCTCCCGGGAACTGCCGCAACCAAAATTTTTGCCGGCTACAATAAAATCTCCCCGGCTAACTTTTGACGCAAATTCCGGGTCTGCATCTTCCATACAGTGGCGAGCCAGCTCTTCAGGATCATGCGTGTTTAAGTAGCGCGCCGGTATTATAGCATCGGTATCTATATCGTCTCCAAAGATCCAGGCTTTCCCTTCCAATATCATTTTGCCACCTCCCCCGGGTGAATAATATATCCGGCAACTGCCGATGCTGCCGCAACTGCCGGGCTGCTCAAATACACTTCGCTTTGAGGGTCTCCCATCCTTCCCACGAAGTTCCGGTTAGTTGTGGCCACTGCTTTTTCTCCCGGAGCCAGTATGCCCATGTGACCACCCAGGCAGGGACCACAGGTAGGAGTGCTTACTGCGGCACCGGCTTCCATAAAAATCTCCAGCAAACCTTCTTTTAAAGCCTGCGAATACACTTCCTGGGTTGCCGGAATTACAATCAAACGGAGAGAAGGGGGGACCTTATTTCCACGCAAAACCCCGGCTGCCTGCCGCAGATCTTCAATGCGTCCGTTGGTACAGGAACCTATCACCGACTGGTGAATATGAACTTCTTGTGCTTTGCTCACCGGTTTTACATTGGAAGGTTTATGCGGAAAAGCAACTTGCGGTTCCAGGTTGCTTACTTCAAACCTGAAGGTGTTTTCGTATTCCGCATCCCGGTCCCCGTAAACAGGTTCATATTCGCGAGCGGCACGGGAAGCAGCATATTCCAGCACTTTCCCGTCAGGCTCCATGTAACCGCATTTGGCCCCGGCTTCTATAGCCATATTGCTCATGGACAGCCTTCCTTCCAGGCTCATTTCCTCCATTGCCGGACCTGAAAACTCCATGGCACGATACAGGGCCCCGTCTACCCCTATTTCACCTATAGTATAAAGTATGAGATCCTTTCCCCCAACCCATTGGGGAAGTTTCCCATTGTATTCAAATTTTATTGCAGGAGGAACTTTAAACCAGGCTTCTCCCAGCGCCATGGCTGCAGCCAGGTCCGTGCTGCCTACGCCGGTAGCAAAGGCCCCCAGCGCACCATAAGTGCAGGTGTGTGAATCGGCGCCTATAATAATTTCTCCCGGCAGGGCCAGCCCTTCTTCCGGCAGTAGGGCATGCTCTACTCCCATTTTGCCAATTTCGTAATAATACTTTATGCGGTGCTTTTCCGCAAACTCACGCATAATTTGTACCTGCTTTGCCGTGTTGATATCCTTGTTGGGGGTAAAATGATCCGGAACCAGGGCTACCCTGGAGGTGTTAAAAACAGTTTCCGCTCCCATCCTGTTGAACTCGCTTATTGCGACCGGCGCAGTTATGTCGTTTCCCAGGCACAAATCAATTTTAGTATTAACTATCTCTCCCGGTTCTACACTTTTTTTCCCGGCCCCCCGGGCCAGAATCTTTTGTACCATTGTCTGTCCCATACGCGCTTCCCCTTTACTTTTATTTTAATCTTAGTTACCCGCGGAATTTTTACTGCCCCGCACCATAGCAATTTTACCTGTACGTACAATTTCTTTAATGCCATAGTACTGCAGCAGCAGCTTTATGGCTTCCAGTTTTTCATCATCCCCGGTTACTTCAATTACCATGGAATCCGGTGACACATCCACAGTCTTGCCCCGGAACGTTTCTACTATTTGTTGTATCTCTCCCCTGTTCTGGGGTTCAGCCTGTACTTTTATCAACATCAATTCCCTGGAAACGGCCGGGTCTTCTGTAATATTGCTTATTTTAATTACGTTTATTAATTTATTTAGTTGTTTTACTACCTGCTCCAGAGTAGGACTGTCTTCTTCAACGGTTATGGTCATACGAGATATCCCGGGTTCCGTGGTTTCCCCTACTGCTATACTGTCAATATTAAAACCCCTTCGGCTAAAAAGGCCAGCCACCCTGGACAGTACTCCTGGTTTGTCCTCTACTAAAACAGCCAGAATTTTCTTCATCAAACATCGCTCCCATCCATCATCAAGTTGTTAATGGGTTGATTCGGTGCCACCATGGGAAACACATTTTCTGTACTATCCACACGGAAATCCATTATTACAGGTCCTTCCTCCTGCATGGCTGTTTTAATTGTTTCTTCAACCTGGTCAAACTGATCTACTTTCATGCCTTTAGCACCAAAAGCTTCTGCTATACGGGCGAAATCTGGACCATATTCAAAGGTGGAATAAGAGTACCTACGGTTATAAAACAGTTCCTGCCACTGGCGAACCATCCCCAGGCAGCTGTTGTTTATAATCGCCACCTTTACCGGGATACCGTAATAAACGGCTGTGGATAGTTCCTGTATATTCATTTGAAAACTGCCGTCCCCTGCTATGCAAAAAACAGTTTCCTCCGGCCTGGCCAGTTTGGCTCCCAGGGCGGCTGGAAAACCAAACCCCATGGTTCCCAGGCCACCTGAGGAAACAAAGCTGCGGGGCTTTTCAAACCGGTAGTGTTGGGCTGTCCACATCTGGTGTTGCCCTACATCTGTAGCTATTATTGCCTCTCCACCTGTGATTTCGTTAATTTTGTTTATAACCTGCTGGGGCTTTATAACCTTATTGTCTACCGGCTCCGGGTTTAAGTCAACTTTTTTATCCCACTGGTTAACTTTATCCAGCCACTCCGCGGTATCTCCCGGCTGGAAGCGCCGGGAAAGAGCCTGCAGTACTCTCTTTAAATCTCCTACAATTGGTATGTCCACAGCTATATTTTTCCCTATTTCCACGGGATCAATATCTATGTGAATTATCTTGGCCCTGGGGGCAAAAGCATCAAGCTTACCTGTAACACGGTCGTCAAAACGAACCCCTACAGCAATTATAAGATCCGCTTCCATAAGCGCATAGTTGGCCGCCCTGGTCCCGTGCATGCCTGGCATTCCAAGGTACAGGTGATTGCTGGCAGGAAAACCGCCCAGTCCCATCAAAGTTAAAGTAACCGGAATATTCCCCCTGGTTGCTATTTCTTGAAGTTCGTGATAACCGCCAGAACGTACAACCCCCCCCCCGGCCATAATAACCGGTTTTTTGGCATTTTTTATTGCTTTTATCGCACGGTTTACCTGGCCGGGGTGTCCTTCTACGTTTGGTTTATAGCCAGCTATATCTATTTCCTGCGGGTAGTTATATTTTTCTTCGAGTGCCTGAACATCTTTAGGGAGGTCTATCAATACCGGGCCACAACGCCCCGTAGTTGCTATATGAAAAGCTTCTTTTAATATGCGGGGCAATTCTTCAACATCTTTTGCCAGGTAATTGTGTTTGGTTATGGGAAGGGTTATCCCGGTAATATCCGCTTCCTGAAAAGCATCGGTTCCTATAAGAAAGGTGGGCACCTGCCCGGTTATTACCACCATGGGCACAGAATCCATGTAAGCATTGGCAATGCCAGTTACCAGGTTGGTGGCACCGGGACCGGAGGTAGCGGTTACTACGCCTGGTTTCCCGCTGACGCGGGCGTAACCGTCCGCGGCATGGACCGCACCCTGTTCGTGGCGGGTTAATACGTGGCAAATAGAAGAATCATAAAGAGAATCGTAAAGATTGAGAATTGCTCCGCCCGGGTAGCCAAACACCCTGGTTACACCTTCTTCCTGAAAAGCCTTTAATATCATTTCCGATCCTGTTAATTTCATGGTTACTGTTGGTTCACCTCCAAAACTGCTCCTTTGCTGGCAGATGTTACCATATGTGAATAGCGCTGCAAATAACCCCGTTCCACCGGCGATGACTTTATGCTTGTTGTTTCCAGCCTTTTCTGTATTTCCTCCTCCGAAACTTTGGCTTCCAGGCGGAAGCGGGGTATATCTATAACTATCCTGTCCCCGTCTCTCAGGACCGCCAGAGGTCCTTTAACTGCCGCTTCAGGGGAAATATGCCCGATGGAAGCTCCCCGGGTTGCCCCGGAAAACCTGCCGTCGGTAATCAGGGCCACACTTTTATCCAGGCCCACCCCCGCAACCGCAGAAGTAGGGGCCAGCATTTCCCTCATACCGGGCCCACCTCTCGGGCCTTCATACCTTATCACTACTACTTCGCCTGCAGTTACCTTTCCGGCATTAATGCCTTCTACAGCTTCTTCTTCGCTTTCAAACACCCGGGCCCTCCCTTCCCAGGAAAGCATGCTTTCTTCAACAGCTCCTCTTTTTACCACGGAGCCTTCCGGGGCTATATTTCCAAACAATACCGCTATACCACCCTTCTCCCGGTAGGGGGCCTCTGAAGAACAGATAATCCCTTTTTCTTTCCGAACATTGCCTTTTATGTTTTCTTTTACTGTATACCCCGTAACTGTCAACCGTGTATCATCCAGCAAATTCTTTTTGGACAATTCCTGCATCACTGCGGCAATACCCCCGTCAAAGTGCAAATCCTGTATTCTATCTTCCCCGGCTGGGCTCAGCGAACACAGCTGGGGAGTTTTTTCACTGATACGGTTCACATGGTTTAAGTCCATCTCTAAGCCTGCTTCTTTGGCTACAGCAGCAAGATGAAGTATGGTGTTAGTAGACCCTCCCAACGCCATGTCTACCGCCAGTGCATTATTCAGGGCCCCATAAGAAACAATATCGCGGGGAAAAATATTGTTTCTCCAGTTAAACATGGTCCTGCGCCCTGCTTCCTTGGCCAGGCGGACCCTTCCCGCGTGTACCGCGGGGACGGTACCGTTTCCCGGCAGAGCAAGACCCAGGGCCTCGGATACACAATTCATGGTGTTGGCCGTAAACATTCCGGCGCAGGAACCACACCCCGGGCAGGCTTTCATTTCTATATCTTTTAGTTCTTCTTCCGTAATTTTCCCCGACCCGGCTGCACCTGCAGCTTCAAAAACATTTTTTAAATCTATTTTTTTCCCATTGTCTTCTCCGGCAAGCATGGGACCACCGCTAACCAGCACCATGGGGAGGTTTAGGCGAAGTGCAGCCATCAGCATCCCCGGTGTTATTTTATCGCAGTTGGTGATAAATACAAGGGCATCAAAACAGTGTGCCTCAGTCATGGCTTCAATGCTGTCCGCAATAAGTTCCCTGCTGGCCAGCGAATAGTTCATGCCCCTGTGGTTCATGGCTATACCGTCACAGATACCTATAGTAGAAAACTCTACAGGTGTACCGCCCTCCATCCTCACACCGGCTTTAACCGCTTCTGCAAGCCGCGTCAGGTGGATATGCCCCGGAACTATTTCATTAAACGAGTTAACCACACCAATCAAAGGGCGCTCCATCTCTTCCTCGTGGTAACCCATGGCCCAAAACAACGAGCGATGGGGGGCCCGCTCTATTCCTTTTCTAACCGTATCACTTTTCATGATTTTTCACCCTGCCTTAAATTATATGCCCGGCTGTTAACGACCAGAATAAACTTCTACCCCGTGACTCCGGGCGTAATCGTGAAACCGGGACATGATTTTTTTGGTTATTTCTCCAGGAACCGCCCTGCCTATACTCCTGCCATCAATTTCAATTACCGGTATTACTTCCGCCGCCGTCCCCGTCATAAAACATTCATCGGAAACATAAAGCTGGTGGCGCGTAAACGGCATCTCTTCCACAATTATACCTTCATGGCGGGCCAGGTCAATCACTGTATCCCTTTTTATGCCTTTTAAAATGCCCAGGTAGGCAGGGGGAGTTATGAGCTTACCTTCCCGGTAAATAAAAACGTTTTCTCCCGAGCCCTCGGTAACGTAGCCGTCCTTGTTCAGCATTATTGCCTCCATTACCCCGGCCTGGTTGGCCTCGATTTTTACCAGAATGTTGTTTAAGTAATTCAAAGATTTTATTTGAGGGTCCAGGGCATCCGGAATATTTCTACGGGTGGGAACTGTAATCACTTTCAGGCCCTGCTCATATAGCTCCTTAGAAAACAAGGTTATCTCGTGGGCAATAATAATTACCGTAGCTTTATTGCACTTCCGCGGGTCCAGGCCCAAGTCACCTACTCCCCTGGAGACCACCACCCTTATATACGCATCTTCCAGCTGGTTAGCTTTAACCGTTTGTACAATGGCTTCTTCCATTTCTTCAGTGCTGTAGGGTATCTCCAGCATTATTGAATGCGCTGATTCGTACAACCTTTTGACATGCTCCTTTAGTTTAAAAATGCGTCCATGGTAAGCCCTGATGCCCTCAAAAACACCGTCCCCGTAAAGGAGTCCGTGATCAAAAACAGAAACCGTAGCTTCTTCCTCGGGGACCAGCCTGTCGTTTATAAATATCTTTTGACCCATACTCAACCCTCCATATTAATACAATTTATTAATGTTAACTAAACTCCGGGAATAAAACCTCATGACAAACAAACAATCTAATTTTTCCCCCGACTTCAAAAGTACACTCCGCCTGAGCAGAAACAATTATTTAAGTATATAAAAAAGCCCCCGCCCAAAGGGGCGGAGGCTTGACTCCGCGGTACCACCCTTTTTACCGCAATACTGCGGTCTCTCCAAGAGCTACCAGAATATAACGGTTCTTCCCGTTCTTCCGTACTGGCCGCGGAAGCCCGCGAGTGCTTTCCGAAAGAATGCTCCGAGGTGACCTTCAACAAGCCTTTTTACCGGTTCGCACCATCCACCGGCTCTCTTTAAAAAAGTCTTGCCTACTCCCCCTCTTCCTTGCAGCTGCATCTATTATATTTTAAGCGTCTGATTATTGATAATTATTATATATAGCAGTAAAGCTATTGTCAACAGCTTGTGTAAATATTATTATAACATTAAGTTAAACGGTCTACAATATCAACAATTGCGCTTTCCTTGGGCTTTTTTAACTACGGGGGCTTTTTTAACTACGGGGGCTTTTTTAACTACGAACTATCGAGACCAGGTATTAATGTAGCTTCCGGAGGGTCACTTGTTTGATCGGGCGGCTTCCTCAAGTAGAAAAACGCACAAAAAGGACATCTCCGTCCTCTACCCGGTAATCCTTCCCTTCCACTCTGGTTTTGCCTTTTTCCCTGGCGGAAGCAAGAGAACCAGCTTCCACCAGGTCATTCCATGGGACAACTTCCGCAGAACGAAATCCTTTCTTCATATCCGTATGAATTTTCCCGGCAGCATCCACTGCAGAAGTGCCTTCCCCGATCAACCAGGCCCTGGCCTCTTCCCCTTTAACCGTAAAAAAAGTTATCAGGCCCAGTCGGGAATAACACATATTTACTATTTTTCGAGGAGAATCTTCATTTATTTGATATTCCTGTTGAAATTCTTTTTTTTCTTCTTCCTCCAGCTCCGTTAATTCCAGTTCCAGCCTGGCGCAAACTTCAACCAAGGGAGCGTCTTCCTCTTTTATAAATTCAGCAAAATCTTCTGGAATCTCTTTGTTTAAATTCTTTTCCTCCCTGTTCAAGACATAAATAACTTTTTTATCCGTAAGCAAATGTAACTCTTTAATAGTTTCCTCTTCCCAGTCAGTACGGGAAAAGCTATGGACCGGATTTTCACTGTTTAAATGCAGGTACAATCTCCTGAGAAGTTCTTTTTGAGCCAGTATTTCTTTTTGACCCGATTTAGACTTTCTTTCCACGCTTTCCAGCCTCTTTTCCACCGTAGCCAGGTCTGCTAATATCAATTCCAGGTTTACTACTCTTGCTTTATTAAGAAGTGACTGTTCGAAATTATTTTCTCCACCACTTAAATTAAACTCTCCTATAACATGAATTACCAGATCCATCTCCCTTATCTGAGCTAAAAACTGGTTACCCAGCCCTTCACCCCGGCTGGCGCCTTCCACCAGGCCAGCCACATCTACTACTTTTAAATAAGCAAAAGTGACCTTGCTTGAACCCAACGCCCTGGAAAGTGAAAGCAAGCGATCGTCTTCCAGGGGAACCACTCCTGTATTGGGATTTACCGTTGAAAACGGATAAGAAGCAATTTCTACCTGTATTGAGGTCAGCAGGTTAAAAAGGGTGGACTTGCCTGCATTGGGAATTCCCACAATACCACAGCTTATAGACAATACCAATCTCTCCTTTAAAAAGTTATTTGGTTAATAGATAGATAGCCGTTCTGCCAAAACAGATATCTTTCTTCAGCCGGTTGTGTAAGATTGAGTGATTCAAGCAGTGTCGCTTGGAATATCTATGAACGTGGGTAAAAGTTTCATTTGCGTGATTTAACAGATAGTAGCATGGCCACCACCCTACCACCGGCTTTAGGTATAGCAACAGCTTGCATTGATTAATTATTTTAAAAAGGAGGCAGGCTCTGCCTCCTTTCACCCTAAACACCCTTATTCGTACCTCTTTTCGGCCAATTTTAACTTCCTGAACAAATGGCATCAATTATGGCGCTTTTTTGCGCCCTCATTAATTTTAATTCACACCATCCCTGGTGCCTTTTTAATAATAAAAAACAATTTATGTGGCAATACTTATTCAAGTATTTCCTTTACCCTTTTCTCAAAACGAGCCCGCGGCAACAAAACGCTCCTGCCACAGTTCATGCATTTTATCCTGAAATCCATGCCCACCCTTACAATTTCCCACCGGTTTTCACCGCAAGGATGACCCTTCTTCAAGCTGACCACCTGGCCTACTTCGAAGCTCTTCATAACTGTTATACCCCTTCAGACCGGCTGTTATTATCCAGCACCTCCTGCAACTGCTGGTGCACCTTGTTTATATCCTGATCACCGTCTACGGCGTGAAGCAAGCTTTTGCGCCGGTAGTATTCAATTAACGGTTCCGTCTGCTCACGGTAAACCTTTATACGCTGTTTTACTGTTTCCATGCTGTCATCTTCCCTCTGATAGAGCTCCCCACCACATTGGTCACATACGTTTCTAACCTGAGGTGGATTAAATTTAAGATGATAGGTTGCCCCGCAGTCACGGCAAATTCTCCTCCCGGTTAGCCTGGAAATAAGTTCATCTTCCGTAACTTCAATGTATATTACATAATCTATTTTTCTCTGCATACCTTCCAGAACTTCTTCCAATGACTTGGCCTGTTCAACAGTCCTGGGAAAACCATCAAGCAGGGCACCTGCCTGGCAGTCAGGCTCTTTTAACCTTTCTTCTACTATTTTCACCACAACCTCGTCAGGGACCAGTTCTCCTTTATCAAGATAATCTTTTGCCTGTTTACCAAGCTCTGTTTCTTTCTTTATGGAAGCCCTGAGTATGTCCCCCGTAGATATATGGGTCAATTTGTATCTTTCCACAATCATTTCCGCTTGAGTCCCTTTACCTGCTCCCGGTGCTCCCAAAAGTATTACCAACATATAACTCCCTCCTAAATTTAACAACTGTTTTATTGCCAATATATGGCTTGTGCCCGCCTGCAAACCTGCTTTGCAAGGCGGATGAATTGCAATACCGCTCCAGCTTATCTCCACAACCTGCAGAAAACTACGGTTTTGCTCCATTGCCTTTCCGGGCTGGCAACCTCCCCCCAGAAACTTAAGAGCCAGTGGAAGCAAATCCTCGCCTTTAATTACTCCCTGGGGAACTTACAACCAGTATGCCCATGATTAAAAGCCTCCTGCTTTAACTGGAGGCAGGTAGTTGACCTGATATTATTATTAAGCCTTACAAGGCTGTACTTGCGAATCGTAACGTATTATTACTTCTCTACATCTTTCCTGAAATATTTTCTTCAATATTTCACGGAATCCTTCTTGTATTTTAAAAATATTATTCTTTTGACAGTAAAATATGGAGAATATATTTAATGTTACCACCATACCCCCACTGCATCGTATAAATAAAGACACCATTCTGCCAGAACAGATTCTTCTATGCCCAGGACTGCATAAACTGGCGGGTATACCAGGTAGATTACCCCCGCAACACTTATTAATAAACTTGCTAAAATAAAATATCTTCCCAGGCCCAGAAAAACCGCCAAATAATTGGGTACCCCTGTTGGCAGAGTGAATGGTTTGCCAGAATTTGAGCTTTTTTTAAATACATTTAACAGTCCATAAAAGATTATTGCCGCCACTGAAAAGCCCCACACATTTAAAAATATTTTTGTCAACTGCTCGGCAACAACTATATCCTCCCCGGCATACCCTGTTAACGAATCTGCCTCGGCCGGTAACCTGTCTAAAAACTTTTCTTTTATTACCGGGGGCAACCTTAACTCCGGAAGTAGTTCCCTGCTCCCGTTTTTGGCACCCCTCCCTCCTTCAACCGGCACCACCGGTTGAGAGCTTATAATTTTTTGAACTTTTTTGTCCAGGGGATAAAAGGTGGTTAATATCGCCATCACATTGTTTTTTAACATGTGAGCCATTTGCAATGAAATTATTATTAATAAAAAGTTCCAGCCAGCATTTTTTAATCCTTCCATGTAGCCTTTTGCTCCTCCCCACAACAGCATACATATTAAACAAATATCCAGCCAGAACACGTGTCTTATCCCTCCAGTTTGGTTTTGCCTTTTTTTTATCATATTTTTGACAACTCAACTTCATTACAACAACTGGCATGTTTTCATAAAGTAAAGGCACCGGACGATTCTGTAACCTGAGTAATGGTTTATATATTTGATATTAAATTTTATCGCTTAAGGAATAAATTATTTCACCACGATATATACATAAATTACCGGCTGGTGAGCACAATATATTATTATCAGGGAGGTAATTTTAAAAAATGGAAAACTCAAATGTACAAACCGGTGACAAAACAAAACATTCTTATTGTTGCTTAAAAACAAGTAGCCTGGATAAAACTGCTTCATATCAAATAAAACAATTTTTGTTTGCCACCCTTCAGGAAAACAAGCATGTTTTTAACGGGCATGCCATTCTTTGCATCGGTTCCGACCGCGCTACCGGTGATGCTCTGGGACCACTGGTAGGTAAATATATAAAGTCTTATTGCGACCCTCCGCCGTTAATGTGGGGATGCCTAGATAATCCCGTACATGCCGTAAACCTTGTGGACCACCTTGAATATATCAGTAAGCACCACCCGGGGGTATTTGTTATTGCCGTTGACGCTTCCCTGGGAAAATCCAGTGACGTGGGAACAATTGAGGCCGGAACGGGAGCAATTAAGCCAGGAAAGGGCGTAAACAAGGAACTTCCCTGGACCGGGAATGCTTACGTGAGGGGTATTGTTAATGTTGGAGGTTTTATGGAGCACATGGTTCTACAGAGCACCCGGCTCTCCCTGGTTATGCGAATGTCCAGAATAATAAGCCTGGGCATTACCGGCGCTTTGAATCTTTACTATAGAAACTATCGACCTGCAACTATTGTACATAACTTTTAAGTATTTTAAATTACCGGAACCACGCAGCAACGAGCAAAAGGTTAACACTGACCCCAAGCGCTTATTAGAGGTTGGAGTTTAGAAGAAAAACCCCCACCTTATGAGGAGTTGAACCTGGTATCAAGTCACCTTAAACTTGAGTAGCTGCAAACTTCAATTTAAACGAATTCTAATACATGCTGGATAGCTGTTTTTAAGCAAAATAAGGCCACCCCACTACGGGGTAGCCTTATCGTTTTTTCATATTTATACCCAATACAAACATAAAACACTTGTTCTTGCGTCTCAGAACATTTATTTCAACAAGTCTTCATTTATCACATCTTCGTTAATAACTATTTCCGGGGAATTTTTGGTATCTTTCTTGTTCTTGCTGCTGTATCTACCGTTATCGCCTTTATTCAACTGTCCGAACATATTGCTTACATTTTTCTTATCGTTTTTATTTTCATTTTTGTTTTTCATTTCACAGTTACCTTTAAAAAGTGCCCCATCGTCAATAGCCAGGTGATATGCCTTTACATCTCCTACCAGGGCGCCGGTGTCTCTAAGTTCCATTTTACCCTCTGCATCTATATTTCCTTCTACACTGCCTGCTATAGCAACATTTGCCGCTTTTATTTCAACTTTTACTTTGCCACTTTCCCCTATAATTACATCGCCCTGGGTTATTATGTCTCCTTCCATCTCTCCATCTACGCGAACAATTCCATTTGTTTTTATAGTGCCCTTAAAAAATGTCCCTTTGCCAATAACCGTGTTAACCCTATCCGTAGAAACATCTCCTTTCTCCCTCTTTAGCAAATGCATTCTACCTCCTTAAAAATTTCATTTGGTTATTCCCCATCTTCTTTGTCTTTCTCCTCTTCCATCTCCGGCAGATCTAAATCCAGCAAGCCTGCTACATTTTGAATGTTATCTTCTATTTCCTCGCTTTTTTGTGACAACATTTCTTTGTCTTCCCCTATTTCTTCCAGCTCCACCCTTAACGCACGGTTTTCTTCCCGAATATACTGGTTTTCTTCTTCTGTTGCTTTTAGATCACGGTAGTAATACATTAAAACAAAAAACGTGGTAATGATAAGCACAATTCCCACACATGCCAACTGGCACAACCAAAGTGGAATTCGGACGTATTTTATTTCACCATCAGCATGAGGAACCAGGATAAGGGAAAAATATTTTTTATTGTTGCCCGGGCTTTGAGTGTTCATTTTTCTATCCTAACTCCTCCCTGTATTTTATCTATAGCTTCTTGAGCCTGTGAAATTGCTTGAACTTCTTCTTCAGACAGGCGGTATTTACTCTTTCCCTCCACTACATCTTTGGCATAAACTCGAGTCTCGTCTCTTCCAAAAATACTACTTACCACCACCCCCTCCTTTTTACCGTTCATAAGAGCCAGGGAAAAACTGAGGTCTCCCCCGGCATCCTTGATTGCATTGTATCTTTGGAAACCTACCCCCATAATTGAGTTCTCCACCAGGATTTCCAGGTGGTTAATTTCTTTTTTTATTTCTTCCAGCCCTTCTTCTACTCCCTTTATAGATTCGGCATGTTTCTGTATTATCTCCTCCTGCCTCCAGGCATCGTTAACCAGTGACATTTTTCTTATTTTCCTGCGGTTGCCGCCAACTCTTATTAACAGGTAAATTACCGCCAGCAACAGTACCAGTACTGCACCGCATAATGAAAGCATGACTTCCACTAAATTGTTTTCCAAAAATATAACCATAGACTTTATAAATATTTCCTCCCTGTATCACCATAATTTTATAGCAATATCTCAAATTCAATTAGTATTATCTCGCCACACGTTTCACGTGAAACATTCAGTTATTTATTTTTTCCTTTGATCAAGGATAGCACCCTCTCCAGGTCCTCTTCTCCAAAAAAGTCTATCTCTATAACGCCTCCGTGCTTATTTTTCTTTATTCTAACCCTGGTGCCCAGGCTGGTTTGAAGGTCTTCTCTTAATTCTTCCCAAAATATTTCTTCTTCCTTCCTTTTTTCTACTCCCTTTTCATCTTCTCCTGACTCTTTCTTTTTTGATTGAGATACTTTCTTTTCCACATCCCGTGCCGTTAATTTATTGTTAACAATTTTTTCTGCTATCTCTTCTTGTAATTGTGTTTCTTTTACCGCTAAAAGAGGCCTGGCCTGTCCTTCATTTATTTTTCCTTCCAGCAGTGCATTCTTTAACTTATCCGGCAACTGCAGCAGCCTCATGGTGTTGGCAATAGTAGCCCTGCTTTTGCCAAGTTTCCTGGACAGCTCTTCCTGGGTCATCTTAAATTCATTAATCAATCTTTTATAGGCGGTTGCTTCTTCTATAGGGTTTAAATCCTCTCTTTGCAGGTTTTCAATCAAGGCCACTTGCAATAATGTGCTTTCTTCTATCTCCTTTACAATTGCCGGTATGGTTTCTTCTCCTGCCATGCTCGAAGCTTTCCATCTTCTTTCTCCCACTATTAAAACATATTTTCCGTTTTTCTCCGGCGTTACTATTACCGGCTGAACCACACCATGTTCTTTTATTGATTCTGCAAGTTCATTTAACTTTTCTTCATCGAATTCTTTCCTTGGTTGATACGGGTTGGGCTTTATTCGGTCTATATCAATATTTTCCACATTGCCAGATACTTTTTCTTCACTCTCTTCTACTTCAGGAATTAAGGCACTTAAACCTTTACCCAGCCCTTTTTTAGCTTTGTTCATTTATTTATCACCTCATGCGCCAGTTGTAAATATACTTCGCTTCCTTTGCATTTATTATCATAGTCCATTATAGGTTTACCGTGGCTGGGTGCTTCGCTTAACCTCACATTCCTGGGAATAATAGAACTATGTACCAGTTCCTTAAAATAGTTTTTCACTTCATCAGCCACCTGGGCAGAAAGATTGGTCCGGGAGTCATACATGGTTAAAACAACCCCACCTACTCTCAGTTCTTTATTAAGATGTCTTTTTACCAGGTCTATAGTATTCATAAGTTGTCCCAACCCTTCCAGGGCGTAGTACTCACATTGTATAGGTATTAACACTTCTTCTGCTGCCGTCAAAGCATTTATAGTAAGAAGCCCCAGTGATGGCGGGCAATCAATTATGATATGATCGTATTTTTCTTTTATCTCCGCAATTGCTTCTTTTAGTATTACCTCTCTGGAAACAGTAGACACCAGTTCAATTTCAGCACCGGCCAGTTTTATAGTTGCAGGTATTACCTCCATACTTTTTCTAACCCCATCCACCATAACTTTTTTCATGGGCATGCCGTTAATCAAAATATCATACATACATTTTTTAATATTTTTTTTATCCAGCCCTATTCCACTGGTGGTATTTCCCTGGGGATCTATATCCACAAGCAGCACTCTTTTGCCCAGATTATCCAAAGAGGAGCTCAAATTAATAGCTGTAGTGGTTTTGCCTACACCACCTTTTTGATTGGTAATAGCAATTACTTTACCCATAAATGTCCTCACCTTATTGTCATACTTTCTTAATTTATTTGCTTGGTTTTGTCAACTTTTATTCTTTTCCGTATTTATATTTCGGAAACGTTATTAAAAATTCCTTCTTTTCAAAAATAAAAATAGGAATTTAGTTCAATCTAAATTCCCTTTCAATATTTAAACCTGGCCCGTTTAACGCTTTCAAACTTTTTTTAATCAGTCTTGGGGAGCCGTATTACCACTTCAATATATTCACTCTCTTCCTTTTCACTAACTTCAGGTTTTAGCCCGGCACTTTCTATGGTTTGCAACGCCTCCCTTATAGTATTTAAAAATATTCTCATATCCCTAACTACCGCTTTTGGGGAACTTCTTTTTTTTCTTCCATTCTCATTTCCATCTTTATTTAATAGCTTCTCCACCATCTCTTCTGTTTGTTTAACATTTAATCCCTTATTGGCTACTTCTTTTATTACATACAACTGATCGTTTTCATCTTCAAGCTTTAACAGGGTTCTTGCATGCCTTTCCGTAACCTCACTATCTTTTATCCATTTTATCACTTCATCAGGGAGCCGAAGCAACCTCATTTTATTGGCAATAGTAGACTGACTTTTCCCCAACCTTTGCGCCAACACTTCCTGGGTAAGCTTAAATTCGTTTATTAATTTTTCGTACCCCTGGGCTTCTTCGATAAAACTCAGGTCTTCCCTTTGAAGATTCTCTATAAGTGCAATTGTAGCCACGGCATTATCATTTAACTTCTGTACTACAGCTCTTATACTCTCCCACCCCAGTAGTCGGCATGCCATTAGCCTTCTTTCCCCAACTACCAGCTCGTACATATCCTCCCTGGGGCGAACTATAACCGGCTGGAGCAATCCATATGTTTTAATCGACTGGGCCAGTTCATTGATCTTATCTTCATTGAATTCTTTCCTTGGCTGATACGGGTTGGTATCAATTTTGTTTATATCCAAAAGTTCAACTTTTTCCCGTTCACCTCCACCTTCCCACATCCATAACGCCTTACCAATTTCCTTCATTTGCCACACCACCCGTTCAAAGATTCCATTGTAAAATTATTCGACATAAGGAAGATGATCCCTTCATGTTTTATTAATAGATTTTACATACGTTGGCAAGAATTCTCCCACTCTAAGCGGAACGTAATAGCTACTATACACTTGAGACCAGCTTCGAGAACTCCCACCTTTGGCCTGCTTCCATACACCTCTTATTTTCTTTGAACTTACAGGGGCTTCTTCCGGGGAATTCCTTCTCTCCTGGGATACTTTACGGGAGTGTTATTTATTTTTTTTATAGAGTATATAACTCCTTTTCCCCGGCCTGATATACTGTAATGGTGCCTTTCTATAACTTTCCCTCCACATTCCTCCAATGCATTTTTGGCTTTTTTTATTTCTTCTTCACCACGGCTCCCCTTGTAAGCAAACATCAGCCCACCTGTTTTTACCAGGGGCAACCCTGTTTCCACTAAAACCGGCATTTCTGCCACAGCCCTGGCAACCAGGTAATCAAACTTTTCCCGGCAATTTTCTTCCCGGGCCACATTTTCCGCTCTTCCCTTTAAAAACTCAACTTCTTTTAAATTTAACACATTTACCGCGTGTTTTAAAAAATTAATTTTTTTTCTCGAGGCTTCTAACAAGTACATTTTATTCTTTTCCATCACCAGCTTTAACGGAAGTCCAGGAAATCCCGCCCCGGACCCAAGGTCACACCATTTTCCAGGAGGAGGATTATAAAACTTTAACAGCATTAAAGAATCTACAAAATGCTCTTCTATCAACTCATTTATGTTTTTTGCCCCGGTAAGGTTTAATTTTTTATTTGCTTCCCAAACCAGTTCCAGGTACTTTACTATCTTATCCGTGTCTATCCCCGTTAATAACAATTTATTTTCCAGCAGTGCATTTCTTAATACTTCATTTATATCTTCTCTATCTATTTCTTCTCTGTCCATTGCTTAACTTCCTATTTTCCAATACAAAAATTTTCAAAAATGTTGTCCAGCAGGTCTTCGCTTACATGCTCTCCTGTTATTTCGCCAATTTTTTCTTCTACCCGGTTTATTTCCGTGGAAATAATATCTAAGGGGCCTCTCTCTTCAGCCAGCTTCAGCGTATTTTCCATGGCTTCCATTGCATTTCCAAGGGATTCTTTATGTCTCTTTGATACAACTACCGGGTTTTCTTCATTGATATAAATTTCCTTGCCTACCCACCGCCTCAAATGTTCTTCTACCTCTTTGGTTCCTTCTTCGTTCACCACCGAAACATGGTACACCGTTGAATTTACCAGTTCTTCATTTACTTCCTCCCGGGATACCACACATTTAATGTCTATCTTATTAACCAGGACTACCACTTCCACATCATCTCTTTCCTTTAATTGTTTAAATATTTCCCTGTCTTCTTTTTCTATCCCTGTAGATCCGTCCAGCATTATTATGATCAGGTCAGCTTTTTCTAACGCTTCTCTCGCCCTTTGTACTCCCATGTTTTCTACGGGATCTTCTGTTTTTCTTATTCCTGCAGTATCAATTAAACGGACCGGCACTCCATCTATGTTAACATTTTCTTCCAGGGTGTCCCTGGTGGTTCCCGGCACTTCAGTTACTATAGCCCGGTTTCTTTTTAGTAAATAATTAAGCAGTGACGACTTTCCCACATTGGTTTTTCCCACAATCGATAATCTAATTCCCTGCTGAAGCAAAACCCCTTTTTTGGCACCTTCGTCAATATTTTTAATCCGTTTCAAGATTCTTTCTAAATCCTTTTGAAGCCCGCGGTAATCTACCTCTCCTACATCATCCTCCGGAAAATCAAAGGTTACCTCCAGGTTCATTCTCAAGTTTAACAATTCTTCTTTTATCTCTTCCAGGTGCCCGGACAGCTCACCTCCTACATTTCTGGCAGCTATCCTTGCCGCTTTTTCCGACCTGGCATTAATAATATCCAGCACACTTTCTGCCTGGCTTAAATCAATTCTTCCATTTATATAGGCTCTCCTGGTAAATTCACCCGGGCCGGCCAGCCTGGCACCATGCCGGACGGTTAGTTCCAGTATTTGATTTAATACAATCCAACCGCTGTGACCGTTAATTTCTACTATATCTTCACGGGTATAAGTTGCAGGGGAGGCCATAAAAGATACCAGCACCTCGTCAACTAACTCCCCCTCTTCACCTTTTATGAACCCGTAATACATTTTATGTGTTTTAAAATTCCCGTCATTATTTTCTTTTTTCCGGTAGGGATGAAAAATCTGTTTTAAAATCCTTAACGCATCGGGACCACTCATTCTGACTATGCCTATACCCCCTTCACCAGCCGGTGTTGAAATTGCAGTTATTGTATCTTCACTAAAATAAACAGTTTCTTTCATTATACCACCTGAATTAATAATTATCGATATGGCCCACACTGCAGAAACTTCTAATACCTGTCTTTTTTAAATATGTTTATTCCGGTTCCTCATTCTTTAACTTTTCCCCCGGTCACAGCAAAAATACCGGAGTTGTTACCTTTTCTATTTACAAAAAATCCGCCTGTGCGGCGGAATAAATGCTTTTTATTTTTACTGCCGTAAAGGTTTAATTACTACCTTTCTATACGGTTCATCTCCACTGCTATAGGTTTCCACGTACGGGTCATCCTTCAGGGAAAGATGCACCAATCGCCTGTCTTGCCCGCTCATGGGCTCTAAAACCACTTCTTTTTTTATTTTTACAGCTTTCCTGGCAGATTTCGTTGCCATATCGCTTATATACTTTCTTCTCCTCTCACGGTAACCCTCAATATCAATAATTACTCTTCCATTAAAATTCTCAAACTGGCGGTGCATTATTACGTTCATTAAATACTGCAGCGCCTCCAGGGTCTGCCCTTTTTTCCCTATAAGCACACCCATGTCACTCCCTTTTATATCCACATATAATTCCGTTCCCTCTTCTTTAATGCTTATAATTCCATCCGGATCAACTTCCTCAATTATTTTCCCCAACATATACTCCAGGTAACTTAGCGGGGTATGAATAGGGGACATACTTACCCTGGCTTCCCGGTTGCCCCAAATACCCAGTATCCCGGAAGAAGGCTCCGACAGCACTTCTATGCTGGCGTTATCCCGGTTTATCCCCAGCTGTTCCAGCCCTTTTTTTATTGCTCCTTCTATAGTTTTATCCTTTACTTCTATTTTTTCCGTACTCACTTCTTTTTCTTCGCTCCCTTCTTTTTCGCTCCCTTCTTTTTCCTCCTGCCGGTAGATTTCTTGCTGCTTTTTTCATTTATTTCTTTATTCACTTCCGCTTCATTGCTTTCATAATCTTCTTCTTTATCCTTTTTAGTCTCTTCTATTTTTTTCTCCTCTTTTTCTTGTTCTTGCTCCAAACTTTCCCCTGTTTTTAAGCCCGCCTTGTTATCTTTTAATATTACATGCTGCCCCATGGAAAACATGTTGTTGGTAACCCAGTAAAGCACTACACCCACCGGCAGTGAAAAACTTATAAAAAAAAGTAAGGCCGGCATCATATAAAACAGCATTTTCTGGCTGGGATCGGTCATGCTCATCCTCTGGTATAAAAAGGTGGTGACGGCGGCCAATGCCGGAAATATATACAGGGCCGGGTCTTCAGTTGGCGCCAGCAACAGGTTCCAAATCGGCCCCATTTCTATTCCCAATAAATCGAACTGCGGAATTAAATGCACATTCTCTCCAATTTTATCGTATATGGAAAAGCCGGCGTCATTTCCTTCCCTCAACAAGTGAAATATTCCAATTAACACCGGCATCTGAACCAGCAGCGGCAAGCATCCCGCCAGCGGATTCACCTTGTTTTTCTGCATAAACTCCATAACTGCCCGGTTCTGCTTTTCTTTGTCATTTTTGTATTTCTCTTGTATTTTTTTTATTTCCGGCTGAACTTCCTGCATCTTTTTTGCAGACTGTATTTGCTTGTTATTCAATGGAAAAGTAACCAGCTTTACCATGAGAGTTAATATTATTATTGATATCCCAAAGTTAGGTATTACTCCATATATATAAGTTAATATCACGTCGAATATATCCGATATAGGCCTTATTAATTCAAAAAACAAATTTATTGTTCCTCCTTGCCTGGTTTCACGTGTTCCACGGCTATTTTACCGGGTCGTAGCCGCCCGGGTGAAAAGGGTGACAGCATAGAATTCGCCTCATTCCCATAAAAACACCTTTTATTATACCGTATTTCTCTACAGCTTCATAGGTGTACTGGGAACAGGTCGGATAAAAACGGCATGTAGGACCTTTAAGTGGCGCAATACAAGTTTGATAAAATTTGATAACCCATAAAAACAATTTACTCATGCCAGGTTTTTCCTCTTCTTTTTTCTTTTATCATAAGGCTCTCCCGGTTCATGGCTTTTAATACATCTTTTTTACATTCGTGGTAATCCATATACCCGGAAGTTTTCTTGGCCACAATAACAAAATCGTATCCTCCCGCTAATTCCTCCTGCATCCTTCGTATAACTTCCACAAAAAGCCTCTTTACCCTGTGCCGTACCACGCTGTTTCCAACTTTTTTACTTATAGAAAAACCGTACCGGTTATAATTTAACCCGTTTTTCAGGTAATAGACTACCATATAACGGGAAAAAAATTTTTTTCCCCTTCTAAATACTTTTTTGAACTCCCGGTTCTTGCGCAGGGATACCAGAGTCTCCTTCATCTTTTTTATACTGTAAGTGCTTTTCTCTGTTTGCGGCGTCTTCTTCTTATTACATTTTTACCCGAGGTGGTTCTCATTCTTTTCAGGAAACCGTGTACTCTTTTTCTCTTTCTTCTTTTAGGCTGATAAGTCCGCTTCATAGCCATACTCCTTTTTATTAATTTCTAAATCTATTCATCAAACCATTGCCAAAAATTATAACTTAACGCGAAACACCGTGTCAAGTCTGTTCAATTAATCCTTCCTTTTATCTTTTGGATTATTTTATTATAGCTTACCGGGAAATAAAATATTAGCCCCCTGAAATTTAATACCGTTTTTAGATTTCAGGGATAAACACATATTTCCGCATAAAAAACTTAACGGTTTGTGGCCAGATAATGCTTGTTGACAGCATTAACGGGTGTTTTAGTTGTTTAATTGTGGGGAAAATTAATTTATTCACCAATTCATCTCCCGCCTTCGCTTCGCTTAGAGGCGGGAGATGAATTGGCAATTTAGTTAAATCATTCTTTACTGCACCGGGTATACCAGTACGTTTCCGAAAACCTGCATCAGATCTTGATCGATTATTTTCTGGAGCTTATCCCACTGTTTTTTGCCCGCTCCGCTGTTATTTTTTTTTTGTGCTACAGACTCCTGCTTTTGTTTCTTGCCATTATCCAGTGGAGGCAGTTCACCTTTTTTTCTTTTTAAAAAATCCACCGCCACATTGGGGAACAATATATAGGAAAGAACATCTTCTTCCTTTTGTATATACTCCTTGATTTCCTCTCGACTTTTTTCCATAACCGGCTCCAAAAGATCCGCGGGCCTGCAGGTAACAGGGGTTTCTTCTTTTAAAACCTGCTTCTGTAACTCCTGGTTCATTTCCCCGGGCGGAAGGCCATACAGACCCTTTAAATAACCTTTCACCTCGTTAGATACCATTTTATACCTTTCTCCCAGCAGCACATTTACCACCGCCTGAGATCCTACTATCTGGCTGGAAGGTGTTACCAGGGGCGGATGCCCGAGATCAGCCCTTACGCGCGGCACTTCTTTTAAAACTTCTCCCAGCAAATGCGAAGCGTTTTGTTCTCTCAACTGCGAAGCCAGGTTAGATATCATTCCCCCTGGTATCTGGTAATTTAACACGTTGGTATCTACTCCCAAAGCAACATCCAGGGGTATATCGTATTTTTTACGAACTTCTTTAAAATGATTGCTTACTTCTCCCAGCAGTTCCAAATCCATTCCCGTATCATATGGAGTGTTCTTTAACGAAGCAACCATGCTGTCGGTGGGCGGCTGGCTGGTACCCAGCGATATAGCGGCTGAGGCGGTATCTATTACATCCACTCCCGCTTCTACTGCCTTAAGATAAGCCATGGAAGCCATCCCGCTGGTATAATGACAGTGTAGCTGTACCGGCAACCCCACTTCTTCTTTTAAGCTTTTTACCAGCTCATAAGCGTCGTAAGGAGATATCAGCCCCGCCATGTCTTTTATGCAAATGGAATCCGCCCCCATGTTTTTAATTTTTGCAGCTACTTCAACAAAATGATTCAGGCCATGCAGGGGGCTAATAGTATAACTTATAGTACCCTGGGCGTGTCCGTTTTCCGCCTTGGTAGCTTCTATTGCTTTTTGCATGTTCCGCACGTCATTTAAAGCATCAAATATTCTTATTATATCTATTCCGTTAGCTATTGCTTTTTTGACAAATTCTTCCACTACCTCGTCCGGGTAATGGCGGTAACCTACAATGTTTTGTCCCCTTAGTAGCATCTGCAGTCTGGTGTTTTTAAAAGCCTTTCTAAGCGAAATCAACCTTTCCCAGGGGTCTTCATCCAAAAATCGCATACAGCTGTCAAAAGTTGCTCCGCCCCATACTTCCAGGGAGTGGTAACCTACCTTGTCCATGGTTTCTGCTATGGGCAGCATATCTTCCGTTTTCATGCGAGTAGCCATAAGGGACTGATGGGCATCCCTTAAAGATGTATCAGTTATTTTCACCTGCTTCTTTTCCTGCATAAATAAAAACCCCTTCCTTAGAAAGAAAGTTCCCTGTTATAAATTATTATACTTCTTCATTTAGTTTATGTTCAATATCGGCCAGGTTTACTACCCGGTCATTTTTCTCTACTTTTATTAATTTTACCCCTTTGGAATACCTTCCCTGCCTGGGCACCTGCTGCGCTTTCTGCCTCAATATAATACCATTGGCAGTGCTTATAATAAAATCTTCGTTTTCGTTCACCAGTTTAAAGCTTGCCACTTTGCCCCTGCGTAAAGGCTCAACCCCTATAATCTTTATCCCCTTTCCTCCCCTTTTCTGTGGACGCAACTCTTCCACTTTTACCCTTTTGCCGTATCCTTTGTCGGTAACTACCAGTATATATTCGTTAGTGTCTACCACATCAGCCCCTACAATCTCATCTCCTTCAGCAAGACTCATGGCTTTTACCCCTCTTGCGGTTCTTCCCATGGGCCTTATTTCTCCCTGTTCAAAACATATTATATTTCCACTTCTATTGGACAACACCAGCTGGTTATCTTCTCTTACCAGAAGGACTTCTATAAGCTCTTCTCCCTGTTTTAGTTTGATGGCTATGATACCGGATTTCCTGGCAGACTTGAATTCTTCCAGTGGTGTCTTTTTAACTATTCCACTGGAAGTAACCATAAACAGATACTGCTTACTGTCAGGGTCGTCTACAGGCATGACCACTGAAATGTGCTCGTCGTTTTCCAGTGGAAGCAAGCTAACCATGGCGCTCCCCCTGGCCTGCCTTCGAACTTCCGGGATTTCATAGGTTTTGAGCTGATACACTTTTCCTTTGTTGCTAAAACAGAGCAGGTTGCTAAGGGTGTTAACAACATGCATATGCCTGACGTAGTCATTTTCCCGGGTCACGGTTCCTACAGCTCCCCTGCCTCCTCTCCTCTGATTCCTGTAAGCAGATAGCGGCATTCTTTTTATGTACCCCTGCTGCGTAAAAATCACTACCACTTCTTCCTCGTTAATCAAGTCAGTTATATCAATATCTCCTTCTTCTTCTACAATATCGGTTTTACGGGAATCGCTGTGTTTCTCTTTAATCAAATTCATTTCTTCTTTTATTATGCTTAATACCATTTTCTCATCGGACAAAACCCTCTGGTAATAATCTATTTTCTTTAAAAGTTCACGATGTTCTTCTTCTAATTTATCCCTTTCAAGTGCAGTCAGCTTCTGCAGTCGCATGTCCAATATGGCCTGAGCCTGCGTTTCGGTTAAAGAAAACCTGCCGATCAAGCTACTACGAGCCGCTTCCACGTTTTCCGAATTCCTTATAATGCTTATTACTTCATCCAGATACTGCAAAGCAATTCTTAGTCCTTCTACCACGTGAAGCCTGTCTTCCGCCTTTTTGAGATCAAACCTGGTCCGTCGTATTATTACTTCTTTCTGGTGTTCCAGGTAATGCTCCAGTAATTCCTTTAAATTTAACACCCTGGGCTGTCCGTTTACCAGGGCCAACAGAATAATTCCGTATGTCTGCTGTAGTGGTGTGAATTTAAAAAGCTGATTAACTATTACCTGGGCATTAAAATCTTTTTTGACTTCCAGGACCACCCTTATGCCGTCCCGGTCAGATTCATCTCGCAAGTCAGTAATACCATCAATCTTTTTTTCCCTGGCCAGGTCGGCAATCTTTTCAATCAATTTGGTTTTGTTCTGCTGAAATGGAAGTTCTTTTATTACAATATGCTCTTTACCCTTTTCTTTCTGCTCTACATGGACCCTTCCCTTTATTTTAATAATGCCGCGGCCGGTGGTATAAGCATTTTTTATTCCTTCTGAACCTACAATCATACCGCCGGTGGGGAAATCGGGCGCCTTGATATACTGCATTAGTTCGTTAATTTCCGCGTCTGGATTATCGATTAAGTAGTTCAACCCTTCAATTACTTCTGAAAGGTTGTGGGGAGGTATATTAGTGGCCATCCCTACTGCAATTCCCGAAGAGCCGTTTACCAGCAAATTGGGAAACCGGGAAGGCAAAACTACCGGTTCTTCCAGGCTTTCGTCGAAATTAGGGCGGAAATCCACCGTATTTTTATTTATATCCGTTAGCATTTCTACAGCAATCCGGGCCATCCTGGCTTCAGTATACCGCATTGCTGCAGGCGGATCCCCATCTACAGAACCAAAATTGCCGTGCCCGTTAACCAGTGGATATCGAGAAACAAATTCTTGCGCCAGCCTTACCAACGCCTCGTACACTGCTACATCCCCGTGAGGATGGTATTTACCCAATACTTCACCCACTATCCGGGCTGACTTGCGGTGTGGTTTGTCCGGGGTCAAGCCCATGTCGGACATGGCATACAAGATCCTGCGATGTACCGGTTTTAACCCATCCCTTACATCCGGTAATGCCCGGCTTACAATAACACTCATGGCATAGTCCAGAAATGAGCTCTTTACTTCGTCGTGTAAATAAACCGGTACTACTTTATGGGCATCTTTACTCTCTTCAGCCATTCTTACCTCCTGATTTTATTTATTCTGGTCTCTAAAACCCATACAAAACTACTTAAATATATATTCTGCATAGATTTTAGAGCATTTCGCACTTCTGTGCCGCATTGGACACGAAGCCTAGGTTGAGCCAGTGCACCCCTCCTTAGATAAAATCTAAATAAGGATACTTCCCCCAACCGTTTAATAATATTGTTACATCCTCCTTACCCCCCGCCCTGCGGTGAAGTGCAACCTCCCTTAAAAAGGGGTAGCTACACTTGTGATAAGGAGAATGTTTTAAACTACTTCTTTTATTCTTTTTTCTAAAATCTTTTCAACTTGCTTATAAGGTGTATATAAACCAATTTCGCTATCAAATTTACGTTTTTTAATATTTATAGCTGCATTAATATCAGCATGATATTCACCACACTCACATTTAAACAAGTCACCTTCTCGATTTCCGAACTTTCCACAACCACTACAAACTTTTGAGGTGTAAGCAGGATTTACAATAGTAGTCATGGCTCCTATCAAATCAGCTTTGTAATTCAATCTTTCATGGATATACCCTTTAATCCAACGAGATAATTTTCTTTTAATGTGTTTAGGAAATATATTCTTCCAAGAAACGAAAGTTAAATCTTCCATCACTATTTCTGAAGGTTTCTCTTTATCAATGAATTTATTAAGCTCGCAATTGATATAAGATTTTACTTTATTGTCATGTTGTTTTTTCTTTTTGTTGTATTTTTTCTTACCCAGATTGTTTTGTAAAATATCCTCTGCTTTTTTAGTTTTGCCCTGCTCTTTATATCGCCTATAAAGAGCATAGAATTTATTTCTTTCCTTATTAATTTTGTTTAAGCGTTCTGTTTCTTCTGATAGCATTTCATTTAACTTCTCTCCGTATTGATTACCTTCTGATGTGTTAATCAAGGTTCTATAACCTTTATCTATACCTACTACCTTTTCTTTATTAGTAGCCTTTTTTTGTTTTACATATTTTAATTTATGCACTTCTAGTGAGTTATCTCGTAAAACTATTTTAACATTACCCTTATGAATGTTATGATCTCGAAGCTTAACCTTTAACCGATTTCCTCGTTTTAATCCCATAATGTTAATATAAAGAACGCCATCTTCTGTTTTATAATTATACATATCAGCATCAAGCGAAAATGTTCGACTTTTAGTGTATGGAACGTCACCTTTATATTTGCGAATGTATCTACAAATCAAGTTGAAAATATATTTTTCTCTAATTTCTAGCTCCATAAGCTTTTTAGGTTCATCAAAAGATTCTCTGTTTAATATGGCATATAGAAGTTTATCCGCTTTAAGAACATATAAAATAAAATACCTTTCATCTTCTGTTAGATTTTCATTTTGATAAACCGCTCTTTTGGTTTTTAGCTTAATATTTGACCACTCGGTTTTTATATTTGCAACAGCTTCTTCTAACGCCATTTTCCAATAACGAGCAGGGAGCTTCCATTGTTCTGCAAAATTATCTTTAGTCCAAATATCACGAATATTTTTACGAGCATTTTGGATTAACAACAAACTCTTAATTCCACTATATCTTGAATATATATAATTCTTAACTGAGTTGTAGCGATCGGATATTATCTCCAGTTCCTCTAAAACTTCTGGATCAAGTTCAAAGCTATGCTGTTTAACACATTTCGGAATTTGCATTTCAATCTCTCTCCTTAAAGAGTTTTTTTGCCTCACTAACTACCTTTTTGTTTTTATGACTTCTGCTTCCATATAATTTGGCTGAAAACACAGTTATTATAGATAAAACATCTTCTACAAGTTCTTCTTCGTAAGTTTTTTCTTCATCTTCGTTTAAAATGACAATCTCAATATTGTGATGTTTGCAAATTTCAAACAGTAACTCGGTTCCAAATCTCAACAACCTATCTTTGTAATTTACAATTATACGTTCAATCTGATCAGTTTCGATTAGTTTTATCAACTCAAGCAAACCATTTTTTTTGTAGTTTAATCCTGATCCGATGTCTTGAATAATTTTATATTTCCAACCTTTAGATGCACAAAACATTTCTAATCGCTTAATTTGAGATTTTAAATCATCTTTTTTATTTGGAGTAGATACTCTTGCATATATAACTGTTATTTTTTCATCTTCTCTTTCCTTATTTGCTATTTTTTGAAGTTTGTTTAAGTCATAACGTCTATGTCCGCCAGGAGTACGTTCAGAAGTAAATTTTCCTTCACGTTCCCAACGTCTTAATGTATCTATACTAACACCAAGCTCTTTAGACGCTCTGCTAATAGGTACTTTCATATTATCTGATTCCTTCATCAAAGTCTTAATATTATTATAACACAAAAAAGAGAAAAAATACATAGATATAAACATATTTAACTATGAAAACATATATTTTAAATATCAGTTGCTAACTCTTCTTATTGTTGTGAACTACTCCCGCTTTCGCTTCGCTTAGAGGTGGGAGAATTCTTGGCAATTTAGTTAAATATCCAGGTTTTGAGCTTCCAGGGCATGTTCTTCAATAAACTCTTTCCTCGGCCCTACTTTGTCCCCCATCAAAATACTCAACATCTGATCGGCACGGAACGCATCCACCAGTTCTATCCGTTTGATTATCCTGTTTTCAGGATTCATGGTAGTTTCCCACAGCTGTTCCGGATTCATTTCCCCCAACCCCTTGTACCTCTGGACGCTTATATTCCCTGCTTCTTTGCTTTCCATGTATTCATCCATTTCTTCCTGGTTATAAAGATATTCTTCTTTTTTTCCTTTTTTTACTTTATAAAGGGGCGGTTGCGCAATATAAATAAACCCGGAGCTTATAAGTTCCGGCATATAGCGGTAAAAGAAAGTTAAAAGCAACGTCCTGATATGAGAGCCGTCAACATCCGCATCCGTCATGATTATAATTTTTTGATACCTGGTTTTGCTTATATCAAATTCTTCCCCTATTCCAGTACCTATGGCCGTGATCATGGTTCTTATTTCATCGTTGGCCAGTATCTTGTCCAGGCGGGCTTTTTCTACGTTTAGTATTTTTCCCCTCAAGGGCAATACAGCCTGTGTTCTCCTTTCTCTCCCCTGTTTGGCCGAACCCCCGGCGGAATCACCTTCTACTATAAAGAGCTCGCTTTCTCCGGGATCCTTGGAAACACAGTCGGCAAGCTTTCCTGGCAGCGCAGATATTTCCAGTGCATTTTTTCTTCGGGTCAATTCCCTGGCTTTTCTTGCTGCTTCCCTGGCTCGTGAAGCCCGGACAGCTTTATCTATTATCTTCTTGCAAATTGAAGGATTTTGTTCCAGGAATACTTCCAGTTCCTCGTACAGTACACTATCCACCACACCCTTAACCTCACTGTTGCCCAGCTTGGTTTTGGTTTGCCCTTCAAATTGAGGTTCATAAATTTTAACACTTATTACCGAGGTGAGCCCTTCTCTTACATCTTCTCCACTAAGTTTAGACTGGTTATCTTTAAGCAGTCCAAGCTTTTTTCCCATGTCGTTAAACATCCTGGTTAAAGAACTTTTAAAACCCGACTCGTGTGTTCCTCCTTCATGAGTACGAATATTATTAGCGTACGAATATATTTGCTCACTATAGCCGGTGTTGTATTGCAGCGCTATCTCTACGGTACAGTCCGCTTTTTCGCTATACAGATACACCGGATTTAAAGGAATAACTTCTTTTCCTTCGTTTAAAAATTCAACAAACGAAACGATACCGCCCTCGTATTTAAATTCTTCTGTTTTTTCCTCTCTTTCGTCCGTAAAAGTAATTTTTATACCTTTATTTAAAAAAGCCAACTCCCGCAACCTCTGGGCAATAAACTGGTAATCAAATTCGTCACTTTCAAATATACTGTCATCAGCATAAAAAGAAATCCTGGTCCCTGATTCGCCAGTTTCACCCAGGTATTCTATAGAAGAAACCGGCTTTCCCTTTTCGTATCGTTGCTGGTAATGTTTTCCTTCTCTTTTCACTTCTACTTCCAACCACCGGGATAGCGCGTTAACTACTGAAAGGCCTACCCCGTGTAGCCCACCGGCCACCTTGTAGCTTTCCTGGTTAAATTTACCTCCTGCATGAAGCATGGTCAAGACAACTTCCAGTGCCGGCCGTTTCATGGTAGGATGTTCTTCCACCGGGATACCACGCCCGTCATCTTCCACGGTCACGGTTTTATCTTTTGAAATCCTTAAATTTATGCTACTGCAGTGACCGGCCAGTGCTTCATCAATGCTGTTGTCAACCACTTCAAAAACCAGTTGATGCAACCCGCGGTCCGAAGTAGACCCTATATACATCCCGGGGCGTTTTCTTACCGCTTCCAACCCTTCTAAAACTTGTATTTTTGAAGCACTGTATATTTCCTCCATGTTATTTACATTAGACATCCCAAAACCTCCAGATCTATTATCTCCATCCCGGCTTCGTTAGAATTTGAACAAAAAACCGGCTACTTAAAAAAA
>PWGO01000174.1 GCA_003554525.1 Syntrophomonadaceae bacterium
AATATCAACCTGTATTCAAAGGTTTAACTACTGTAGAGGTACTTAGCGTTATCCTAAACAGAGATTTGACGCTATGCCCTGTTTGTAAAAAAAATAAATTGATCCCAATATGAACCGTCCCCGCAGGCGCAGCATGCCTCTTAACTTACTTTTACTTGGCTTGAGTGGTTAGAAAAGAAAAGACTACCTTCAAAAAGCCCCTCACATTGGAGTTTGGAGTTGGAGTTTGGAGTTGGAGTTTGGAGGAGGAAATTCTTTCGAGACCAGTGTTTATGCTAATCCCCACGAGACCAATCAGTATATTTCCCAATTATATCTAAATATAGCATTTAATTTTGAACTTACAACGCATTTACAACCCGGTTTCAAGTCGGTCTACAACGTTGTTTTGCTATTATTAATTTGGATGATAGATAAAGGCAAATTTAATTTAAAGGGAGAGCATTCATGGAAAACCTGGTAGAACAGGAACAAAATACGCCGGAAGGGAAAAAAGATTTTATTGAATCCTGCAGCGAAGAACAGCAGGCAGCGGCAGAACGCCCGGTGCTAAAAATTATTAAAAAAGCTGCTAAAGCCGGGTGCCAACTGGTGTTTATTTTGCTGTTATCAGTCATGGTGTTCCTGGTGTTTACCCTGGTTCAGACCAGGTTAACCGAAGGCCCACCTTCTATCCTGGGTTACCAGATGTACATTGTTAAAGGGGGAAGTATGAGCCCGGCTTTCGAGGCGGGAAGCCTTATTTTATTGCAGCCTGTGGAGGCAGAGGACATAAGCATCGGGGAGATTATTACTTACAGCAGCCCTGGAAGTGAAACCGGACTTACTACCCACCGTGTAATGGAGATAAACCGTGCAGGCGAAAGGCTCAGTTTTACCACCCGGGGTGATGCCAACCTGGTTGACGACCATGCTCCCGTTTCCCCCGAGCAGCTTAAAGGGAAGGTGGTTTATGCGGTGCCCTATGCAGGTTTTCTCATGAATTTCGCTCAAACCCGAAATGGCATCATTACCCTGGTCTTTATACCGGGAGCACTGATTATTGCTTTAGAGCTTCGCAATCTTTACTACTATTCGGGCCTTTGGGAAGAAGAGAAAAAGCGCGAGAGAGAAATAAAAGAAAAGGAGCAAGGGGCTCCAGTGGAACAGTAACATTGCCGCGGTTAACGGTTAAGGGTTGTAGCCCGGGGGTAATGCTACCCGGGCGAGGCAAGCTGTAAAAAACAAGGAAAAGAAGGAGGGCTCGGCATGAATAATAAGGGTAACATGTTAAAAAGGATGGTTTTAAGCCTGGCCCTGGTATTTGCAGTTGCCGCAGTACTGTTAGCGGCTGGCACAACTTACGCCTGGCTCAGCAGCAGGGTTTCTCTCCCCGCGACATCTTACCTTACGGGCACAGTCAATATGGAAGTATATGGTACAGGAGTGGAGCCTGCGGGAGATACCTGGAAAATGGATGAATGCCGGGACTTTACCTGGATAATAGAAAATTCGGGCTCCAAAAAGGCTTACCTGCGGGCTCGCCCGGTGGAAACCATTCAGCGGGATGAAACAGCCTGGGGTGAAGGAACCAGATTTGTTGAACAGGGCAACTGGGGCATGTATTACAGCTTTATTCCAGGGAAAAACATGTCGGTAAATCTTGTGGCCGGTCAGGATGTTGAAAACCCGGCAGGAGAAGTAAAAATAAACGAAACCGGTGGGAACTTTGAGGTGGAGTATGCTGTAAATGGCTGGTATATCTACGAGACGCACTTTTTAATTGTGGACAGTAAAAGCCTCCTGGAGAAACATACTACTTCCAGCGGTAACCCCGTACCGGGCCAGTTTCCTTTCAAAGCAGAGTTTAACTCCTGTATAAGCAGCCACAATTTTTCCCTCCCCATGTCCGGCACTTACCCGGCAGGCGCCCTTAAAGGCAAAAGTTACGATTGGACGGGTGCTAACACTTTATACATTGCCGCCCATGCCTCACTTGTAAATGGAGAAAAAGAAAAGGCTTCGGGTGGGGGCGTAGGTGTAGGCGTAATGGAGTGGGAATTGATGGAAGGCAACGGGTGCAGCCATTGGGTGTACCACGCAGAAGACGGGTACTGGTATTACTGCCCGGAAAATCCCCTCCTGTTGCCCGGGGAGGAAGCCATGTTCTGCCTGCAGGGGTGTCCCGGGGAAACAGGGGTGTATGAGGTGCAGCTGGAAGTAGAAGCTATTCAAGCTCTGCCCGAAGCGGCGGAATACCTGTGGGGTTTGGAATTGCCCTGCCTGTAGGGTGTCTGTAGGTTTACTGTTTTACAATACAATACAAGACAAAACTGATTATTAAGCCTTAAAACCAGGCTTTTAGTATAACTACTAGATAAAGTTGATGTAATAGATGTCAGGTGTTGTTTAAAATTCTGCAAAAGGGGTGATGCCCGGCAAAAAAGTAACTGCTAAGGAACGGAGCATCTTTGAGATTGTGGTTGCACACAAGTTATTATTATCCGGACCGGGCAGTTACAAAAACAAACCTGGATTTATTGCTGTCGGAACGTCGAGGTAAAAGGCAAACCCGGCGAAAGCCGGGGACGCAAAACTACAGGGCCTGTAAAATGGCAGCCTGGTTGCCGCAGGGGGTTAAAAAACAAAAAAACGGAGGTAAGGGTGTAATGAAAAAAAGAATGTTGATGAGCATGCTGGTAATTGCCCTGGTAGCTGCGGTTATTGGCGGCGGCACCATGGCCTGGTTTACGGCCAAGGCTGATGCCCCGGTCAACGAGTTTATTGCAGGGTCGGTAATGCTTGAAGTTGGCGAAGAAGTGGTTTATGGCGAGGACATGGAAAATGTCAACCCCGGCGACTGTTTCTTGAAATGCATAGAGGTTGAGAACAAGGGCACCAAGGAGATGGAACTTCGCCTGGTGGATATTGGGTTTGATGTAACCATTGAGTGGGACTGGCTGGAAGACCATTTTTACGAGCTGTGCTTTACGGAAGATTACGAAGATATAGAAGACCTGCAAGCTGCTTATGAGGCCGGCGATTATGAAATACCGGCTTTCTTCGCTCCCTGCCCCGACAGCGGTTGGGTCATGGAATACGTAAAAGAAGAAGATGAAATTACCGGCTTTAACTTTTACTACGCGGAAGGCCCCGTTGCACCGGGTGAGAGTGTAAACCTGTGCGTGGTGGCTTCTTTTGACGGAGGCTTGATGGGCAACATATGGCAGACTGCGCAATTTAACCAGGTAAACGGAACTTTCCAGGCGGTTCAGGCTTCAAACGAAGCTCCCAACGAAGTTTGGGGGGCAGACTGGAACCCTGAATGGCTGGAAATGGAACCCTGGGAGGCACTTGTAGAAGGCACCAGCAGCAGTTATGCCGACTATTTTTATGATGAAGATGGCTTTAAATTCGATGAGTGCTGTGACCAGGCAAATGAAGAAAACGAAGAAAACGACCAGGAAAATGATGAATAAGTTGAGGATTAGATAGAACTGGCCTGATGCTGCGGTATTTTGGCCAAAACCTGGCTCCTTTATTTTAACTACAAGAATTTTGACAACAGACATATAGACATACAGATAGACAGACATACAGATAGACAGACATACAGATAGACAGATATACAGATATACAGACAGACAGGTAGTGGCGGTGTGCCCGGCTTCAACCGGGCGCACCGGAAAAAAACAACAAGAAGGAGGAAAGAAAGTCAATGAGCCGAAAAACAATGTTGATAACCGTTTCTATACTGCTTGCTGCAGCTCTTATCGGTGGCGGCACCATGGCCTGGTTTACGGCCAAGGCCGACGCCCCGGAAAACGAATTTATTGCCGGGAGCGTAATGATAGAGGCCGGCACCACTTACCTCTACGGCCTGGAATTCAAGGAAGGCGACGTAGGTGAAGTATTCGAGATATACGTAGACCGGGAAAACAACGAGGTTACTTACGCAAAAATATGGGATTCCAGCAAAAGCAGCCTTAATGCCCTTGCCCACGACAACAATAATCACCGTCTTTATTACGCGGATAGCCCCAGCGACCTTTTCTACTACGATCTAACCACCGGAACCGGTGATCACGACGCCGGCAACCTCAAAGATGAACTGGGCATTTCCCGTAAGATATACGGAGCGGCTTACGGGCTGGGAGCTTACTGGTTTATATTTGAAGATACCGACAACCTGTGGAGAGTTACTTTTGACCCGGAGACAGGGGTGATCGACGAATATGAACTGTATCACCAGAACTTTGCCGGTGGAGAATCCTTTGGTTTTGGCGATATAGCCATGGAGGTAAGGGAAGGCACCATTTATGCCAGCACCTCCAGGGGAAGCTATTTCACCTACAACATCTACGAACGGGAATACACTGAATTTCCCGATGCCGATGCTATAAACCTGCAGCTTGGTTACGGCGGGGACGGTATACTTTACGGTCATGAAACCCGCGAATATACTTGGTACGAAGTAGACCCGGACACGGGAATAAAAACCCTGTTTTTTGAGGAAGGGGAAAACGGCAAAATGTTTTCCGACCTGGCCTGCAGCTACCAGAGCAACTGGAACCCCGGCGACAGCGAAACGCTAAGGTACCGTGTTACCAATACCGGCACCAAGAACAGCTACCTGAAGATGGAGCTGGAAACCGGGTGGAGCCTTGATGTTGATTATCTCCAGGAATACTGGGATGAACTGTGTTTTAGTGAAACTTACGGTAGTATAGAAGAACTTCTGGAGGACATAGACACCGAAGAAGGGCCGGTTACCCTGACGCTCTGCCAGAGCAGCCAGGAAAGCTGGCTGCACGAGAACGGTGCCTTCTACTACCTGGAAGAAGTAGAACCCGGCGGCAGCGTAGTACTCTGCCTGGAAGTTCAACTGGGGGGAGAGAATGCCGGAAACGCCTACCAGAGAGCTGCTTATACCGTGGAGGCAGTAGCCAGGGCTATCCAGTCTTCCAACAACGCAGTAGAAGAAGTGGAAGGCTGGGAACCCCTGAGGGATTAAAGTTGACTGTTAGTGTTTTTAATTGAGGTTTTGAATTAAGGTTTTGAGTTAAGGTTTTGAGTTAAGGTAGTAATCACTTTTGTCTGGCCAAAACAATTAAAAGGAGCTGACCACCGGCGATGAAAAAAACAGGCGGGAGGTTTAATAAAAACCTGAAATGGCTGACGGCGGGAAGAATAAAACTGGCAGCACCGCTGGCCACCGTGTTGATAACTGTGATAACCATAGTAATACTCATGACTACAGCCGGCACGGGCAGCTCCTTTACTTTTATGGTACACAGCGAGGACTGCGGCCTGGTAGTAACCACGGCAGAAGAGGCGGAAGATACGGACAATTTGAACCCCGGTGATTTAACCACAGCCCTCCTGCTGGCGGAAAATACCAAAGAAGACCCACTTAACTATTATTTTAATATCGAGAAAGTTGACAGTGCCCCGGGGTTTTATCCCGGACTGGAGGGCAGGCCCCTCCAGGAAGCCCTGGAGATAACAATAGCACGTGGGGAAGAAAAAGATTTTCAGGGGACGGTATCCAATTTTATTGAAAAATATGCCCCTGGGGGAATGGAAATGGGCCTTTTAGAAGGAAATACCAGCCAAGAAATAGATATTTCCACGTATCTGCCCGGCCCCGACACGGGTAATGAGTTTCAAAACGCCAGAGTTGCACTTCGTTTTGAATTCCGGGCGGAATGCGAAGACGAAGACAACGGTGAGCCATCGAACGGACCGCGGCCCCCGCGGCGGGGTGCCAGCCTGGTGGTGCAGAAATTTCACGATTTAGACCGCAGCGGCACCTGGGAAGAAAATGAGCCGGAAATTGAAGGGTGGGAAGTGGAAATTAACGGCAGGAGGTATGAAACACCTGTTAGCCTGCGGAATCTTAATCCCGGCACTTATGAAATCAGGGAAATCCCCCGGCAAGGCTGGGAAGCTACCACGGAGGAGTTAATCGAGGTGGAGCTCTCCCGTAGAGAAACCAAAACCGTAGTTTTCGGAAACTACCAGGAAGTAGAAGAAACAGCCACCCTGGAGGTGCGCAAATATCATGACCTCGATGGCGACGGCTCCTGGGGCGAAAACGAACCGGAAATAATGGATTGGAAAATTGATATTGAAGGGGTGGAATATTTAACCCCGGTGGTTTTAGAGCTGGAGCCGGGAGAATATACCGTTGCCGAAGAAGAAGTAGAGGGCTGGAAAGCCACAACTGAGCCTGTATTTACCGTTGATCTTCTTGAGGGGGAAATGAAAACAATACATTTTGGCAACCAGTATATGGAAGACGCGGCAGTGCTTCCGGAAGTGCCAGAAATTGACCCTGACCCCGTGGTGATTGATCCGGAAACCCCGGAAATAGAGCCGGAAGATGATCCCGAACTGCCGACTACCGGAGAAATTCCGCCTTATGTTTATTATATAGCCGGGCTCTTTTTGCTGGCCGCCGGATTGCTCTTGTGGCGCCGCAGTTACATTAATTAATGCAAAAGTTCAAACTGTATATTATTACTGAAATGAAAGGGCAATAAACAGGAGGTAATAATGAAAAAAGTCCTGGCTGTCTTGTTAATAGTATCGGGGCTTGCGGTAGCTGTTTATCCTTTACTGTACAGCTACTACAGGGAATACCGTGTAGAACAGGGCCTGGCGAGGTTTGCCCGGCTGGAAGGGGAAACATATGAAGTGATTGAGGTTAATGAAGATGAAGTTGCCCCCGGTGAAGAAAACGGAGAGGAAGCCAGCGAGAAAAAAACCGTAGATTTTGCAACCGACCCGGTGGCCGTACTCAGTATTAACAGCATAGACCTTGAACTTCCTGTTTTTAGGGGCACTTCAAAAAGTGCCTTGAATTATGGTGCAGGTTTATGGGAAGAAGGGGCCGGTATTGGAGAAAAAGGCAGCGCTGTTATTACCGCGCACCGGGCCCATTCATACGGCAGCCTTTTTAACCGCCTGGACGAATTAAAAGAAGGAGACCGGTTAGTGGTGGAAACCGGGATCAATAATTATACCTACCTGGTTTGCTGCACGGGGATATTTGATGCTGCGGACTTTTCTTACCTTGATAACAGTGCGCAAAAGAAAAGGTTAATACTTTATACCTGCCACCCCCTTTACCGTCCGTCACCACCTTACCGGCTGGTGGTGCAGGCTGTTATGGAATAGATTAAATGATATTTATAGTATAAACCTTTTAAACTGAGTTTGAAGGCAGGTGTTTATATTTGTTAGTATCTTTACTTGTAAAAGATGTTTGGTTATGGTATATTTTAGCTATAATAATCAATGCCGTTTATGGTATAAGTTAGGGAGGTATTTTATGAAAAAAGCAATTTTTATTGTGCTGGCGGGTTTTCTTTTGTTGTCAATCAGTGGGTGTTTTGGTAGTGATGATTTTTTAGATGCCATTGAAAATTTGGAAGAAGCGGAATCTTACCAGGCGGATATGGAATTAGTCCAGGTAATAGATATCCCCTATCATGACAAGACAGTAATAGAAATTAGTTCGCATATGCTTTACGAAAAACCGTCGAAATTGTATTACGACATGAACATGAAAGAAGATCAAATAGGTGCTGTTGATGTGGAAATCCTGTTAGATGGCGACGATGTAGAAGTAGTATCTCCTGACAGCATGGTGGAAGTGGAGATGAAACGGCAATTTAGAGATTTTGATATTAGCGAAGTAGAAGCCACGCAGGAATTGATTTTGGAAGCAAAAGTAGACACAGAAAAGGTAGATAATCCCCGTGGTTACGAAGGTCATGATACTTATAAAGTAACATTCGATATGGATGAAATTTTAGAGATGGAAGAATTTCAAGAATTAGTCGGAGATGAAATGGAAGAACTTGAACGTCAGGGCGTTGATATGGAGATAGGTGAGATAGACCCAAAAATAACTGTAGACCCTCAAACCGAAGAAGTTAAAGTAATTGATATGGATATGGAGATAATTTTTGATGATGGAGACAGTAGCATCTCGATTGAACAGGAGATGTATACGGAAATTTATAATTACAATGAACCTTTAGATTTCCCGGAGCTGTAATTTTCCCTTTTAGGAAAATGAAGTAGGGGTATTTTGGTAAGGAAATCAAAGAAATTGTTAATAGATTATAAATAAACAGGGTTAACCCTCGCCATTGGCGGGGGTTATTTTTATGAAGAAACCAGCTTTTATTAGGAGATACCGGAAATTTCTTTGCAGTTGGAGATACCAGAGGTTAAAATTTGTATAAGCTCATTGCAATTAAAGAGCTTTCTGTTTCGTGTTAAAAGTAAAGGGGGTTGAAACAGATGGTTAAACGTTCCCCGGAAGATTGGGACTCCTGGATAGAACGCATGGTGGAAAATTACTCTGATATGAGAGTTCAGGTGATTTGGAAGAAAGAATAATCGGATACAACTTCAACACTTTGGACTTTGTTTTTGACCACAATCAACAACTATATAAAATAAGGAAGTTTACACCGGAGATAGATGGAAGATTATTTGACTACCCCATTATAACACCTGAAGAAGCAGAGCAAACCTTACTAAAGGGAGACTACTTTACCACTGTAAATAAAACTACGCCCAAAGAGGGCAAAGTTAAAAAAGTAGAGCTAGTTTATGATACTAGTGGATTTGAAGAATACTTAATGCCATATTACAAGTTTTATGTAGCTATACCCATGGAGAGAATTTATGATCAATCAGAAATTGAAAAAAAATTAAACGCTTTCGGTGTTTATTATGTCCCTGCTGTGGAAAGAGAATATTTAGATATTAACAATGAATAGAAGCGCCCCGGGATGATTTGGGCTCCCCGTGTATTACAAGTAATTGAAGGCGTTTTCCAGATGCTTTAAACCGGGACAGGGCAGGGAACTGTCCCGGTTATTTTCCCTCCGGAGTAGCAGAAAAGTGTACATACACAAAACAACTAGCATGTCTTTCACAATTGCCTTACAGAAAAACATGTCGTGTGTAACAGCCAAATATAGTTGCTCATTCAAAAAATACGTGGTATAATTTTTTAAAGAGTATTAAGAAAACTTTTTATTAAAAAGGTAAAGGTTAGTAATACAGGAGAAAAATCGGTTGTCTAAGGCTTTAATATGACCAAGCAATCCGGTTTACCAAAAAGGATAACAGTGCTACCTGCTTGGTTAACCCCAGCAGGTCTTTTTATGGAGTTTTATGGGCTGGCTTGGATAATAAAAAGACTGTAGAGGAATTAATTTAAAATTATAAAAAGATCGCTGCAGTAGTTTTTGGGTTGGCCCACGTAGGTTTGTTTTTCGTTCGCTTCCTTTGAAGTTAGTTACACTGTATTTCAGCTAATATTGGCAATAACCTTTTTCTCCTGTAGTACATTTTTAGACTTTACTGATTATACATGAAAGGAAGATGATGAGAGTTGAAGCAGTATGAGTATAAATGTGTGTTTATTTGGGGCCTGGGGCAAACCACCACCAGAAGACTAAACGAATATGGCCGGGAAGGCTGGCAACTTGTGGAGGTTGTTTGGTGCTGGCATTATTTCAAGAGAGCTATTTAGACCTCGTATTTTGCCCGGAGGTGGGGGGAATCAGGGAAGACAAATTAAAGAGGAAACTATTTTATGCTGTTATTACAGGCATGTGTTATGTGATACTGTATGGTATTTGCCGCCATTTTTTTGATATAGGGCAGCAATATTACATGTATACGCCTAGTTGGACCCTACGCAATGTATTATGGTTTGCAGCTCTAATCTCGGTAATTCCTTCATTGTTTGGGAATTACCGTTTTTCTATAATAACTCTGGCAGGATATATTTTGGGGGTTATAGCAGGCGAAATGTTTGGAGGTTTTAAAAGTGATATTCCGCCCCAGTATTTGCATTATGGATGGATGATATGGGGGTCTGTTTATATTTCATCTATAATAATCGGCATACTCGTTGAAAAAAAGTAAAAGCCCTTATTTACTTCAACATGCGTATAATCCGGTGGATTGGTTCGAATGGTCGCCCGAAGCATTTCAGAAAGCAAGGAAAGAGGGCAAGCCTGTATTTGTATCCACAGGCTATTCTTAGCCCCCTTTTGGGGGCTAATGTGATGGAGGTTCAAAATCAACGTGTCATTGGTGCCATGTTAAGGAAAGGGAGTTGTTTGAAATTATTGCTGAAGATCCTGAATTAACTATTGTAAAAATTAGGATTTTTATTTCTCCGCAATTTACCGTCAAATTTTTAAACACCCTGTAAAATCCAGCCGGTAAAGAAGGTTACCAAAAATATTTTCATGATATATTGGTAAATTTCAACAGCATTATTAAAAACGATCTCCTGGGGAATACCGCCTATACTTCTCACCTCTCAAAAAATGTGGAGGGTTTATTCTCTAAGTTTTCAATCATTGAGTAGCTACATTTTTTAAGAAGCCAGGCCATGTTATTTCCCAGGGTTACTATGGTGTCCAGGCCTTCTTTATCCTGCTCTACGTGGTTTTGAATAACTCAAAAATACTGACCCATGGAATTATGGCTGTATTTTGATATAATAGGTGCAAGGAAATTTATGGACTCTTTACTCAGTATAGTTTTATCTCAAAGAAGCCTTAGTGGTGGCTATCTACAGAACCAGAGAAAATATCCGTTATTGCAAAGAGCCAGGTTATGAAGAAACGAGATTCTATTACTACTTATAAAGTATGAGAAGCGTGAGAGAAGGAGGGTATTTTACGAATGGAAAACAAGAAAAAGAGTTTGGTAAGGTTGGAAGAATACGTAGAGCAATGGTTGTCCATGCCGGTGGATGCTGCTGATCCACAAATGGAAGCCGAAAACTATTACCGGGAAAAGATATTTCCCTTGGTTAAAGAGCTATTCCGGGAAAAAGAAGGAGCAAAGCTGGAAGGCAAAAACATTTATGGTCTGATACTTACCGTGGGCACTTCTCCTGAGCCGCTGGTACTTTCCATATCTGCCTGCTGTCCTGAAAGAGTACTCTTTTTATATACCCCGGAAACGGAAAAACACCTGGATGAAATAGTTAAGCTTACCGGCCTGGAAGTTTCGCAATTGGAGAAGTGGCAGGTGCGAGATAACGATCCCCTTTCTATTTACCAGGCGGTAATGCAGGCCTGGGAAAACTGGGCGCGCCACGGTGACGTAG
>PWGO01000072.1 GCA_003554525.1 Syntrophomonadaceae bacterium
GGCTTCGCTGACTGTGGTTTCCACTCCCTCTAATGTCGCCTTCGCCGACACACCCCTGCCAGCTTCCCCCTACTCAGACTTTTATTCTTACCTCCGGTGTCAAGTGTGTAACTGGGTTAGCGTAGATGGCAGGGGGGTGGGTTTATTGCTCCTGCAGCAGGGGTAATATCTCATCCAGTATGCGGTGGCTGACTTCCAGCTTGTCCATCAGGGGAACTTCCACGATACTGCCGTCACGCCTTATTATCTTTACCCGGTTGGTATCTCCGGCAAACCCTGCACCTTCTTCCGACAAGTCGTTAGCCACTATCAGGTCCAGGTTCTTGGCACGGAGCTTTCCTTCCGCATTCTGAAGCAAATCATTGGTTTCTGCAGCAAAACCCACCAGAACCTGGCCGGCCTTTTGTTCACCCAGGTTTTTAAGTATATCGGGGTTAGACCGCAGCTCTATAGAAAGGCTGTCTTTCTTTTTAATTTTCTTATTTTCCGACTTCTGCGGCGCATAATCCGAGACTGCAGCCGCCTTAGCTACCACCTGAACCCGGGAGAATCTTTTCTGTACTTCCTGCAGCATCTCCCCCGTACTCTCTACCAGCACGGTTTCCACACCTTCCGGGGGAGTCAGGTTGGTAGGACCGGAAACCAGGACCACATCGGCACCCCGCTCCCGGAAAGCGCTGGCCAGCTTATAACCCATTTTTCCCGTGGAGCGGTTGCTGATAAAACGCACCGGGTCCAGGCTCTCCCTGGTAGGCCCCGCCGTTACCAGAACCCTGACCCCCGTATAATCCTTGTTTTTTTCAAGTATGTCCCGCGCGGCATTGTATACCTGCGCCGGTTCTGGCATACGTCCTCTGCCTTCTACTCCACAGGCCAGCTCCCCTTCGGCCGGTTCAAGGATAAAAAAACCCCGCGACCGGAGCAGCTGTAAATTATCCTGCACGGCGGGGTTATGGTACATACCTTCATTCATGGAAGGGGCAAGAACCACCTCCGCCTCTGTTGCCAACAGCACGGAAGTAAGAAGATTATCCGCCATACCGGTAGCAAGCTTGGAGAGGGTGTTGGCCGTAGCCGGGGCCACCACCGCCACTTCAGGAAAAGACGCCAGGTCCACGTGCTTGGCCCTGCTTACCGCGGAAGTATCAAATAGCTCCACCCCCACGGGGCGGTTGGTTATGGACTGAAAAGTAAGAGGTGAAATAAAGCTGGTAGCAGCAGGGGTCATAACCACCTGCACCTGCCAGTTTTCCCGCACCATTATCCTGGCCAGTTCCGCAGATTTATATGCCGCTATCCCTCCGGTAATCCCCAGCAGCACTCTTCTCAGCTTGCTTCACCCCCTCCCGGGAACACCAGCCCGGGCAGCCATGTTTACTCTTTACTTTATAACGTCCTATTTTATTCCATCCTATTTTATTCCATCCTATTTTATTCCATCCTATTTTATTCCATCCTTGGTTCTCTGGTATTTTATATAGCCGGCATTGATCTCCTCCAGGGCTACAGTTACTTCCTTTTTGGAAGACGCATCCACCAGGGGAGAACTTCCGTCCCTTATTTGCCGGGCTCTCTTGGCCGCAGCTATAACCAAAGAATACTTGGAATCCACCTGCTTTACCAGCTCATCAATGGATGGCTTCATCAACATGTTTTAAATACCTCCCAACGTGCTGGTTTGCCCGCTAACAGCTTTGTCATGTCAACTGTTATTCTTTACTCTACACCTCTCCGCAATTACAATTGAGGCTACTTTATCAACCACTTCCTCCAGGCTTTCATTAACCACCAGATAATCGTAGCTGCTGCAGGCTTTCATCTCCTCACATGCCACGCGCAACCTCTCGTTTACCACTTCCCCTTCTTCGGTACCCCTTTCCTTGATCCTGGTTTCCAACTCCTGCCATGAAGGCGGGGCCACAAAAATTAACACAGCTTCTTTAAACACATTACGAACCTGCAGCGCGCCCTGCACGTCTATTTCCAGGAGAACATCCCAGCCCTCCGCCATTTTTTCTCTTACTTTATCGTAAGGTGTTCCGTAGTAGTTGCCGTGCACCCGGGCCCATTCTAAAAAGTAGCCGTCTTTTATTCTCTGCTCAAACTCTTCCCGGGTTACAAAAAAGTAATCCTCTCCTTCTTTTTCTCCAGGGCGTGACGGCCTCGTAGTCATGGAAGTTGAAATAGTTATACCGGGGTGTTTAGTTACCAGCTCCCCGCAAATAGTACTTTTGCCAACTCCCGACGGTCCCGACAGCACTACCAACAAACCGCTCATTTAACCTTCTTCTTCACCGGATCCCGAAGCTTCCTTGGTCTGGAGGCGATGCTTTACTGTTTCCGGCTGAACCGCGGAAAGAATAACATGACCGCTATCGGTAATAATTACCGCCCTGGTTCTACGGCCGTATGTAGCATCAATCAGGGTGCCGTCGTCCCTGGCCTCGTTAATCACCCTTTTAATAGGAGCCGATTCCGGGCTTACAATAGCTACAATCCTGGACGCCGATACAATGTTTCCAAAACCCACATTAATTAACTTGATACTCATTTTAATTTATACCCCCTTATAAGTTTAACCAGTTTAATCCTCAATTATTATCATGTTTTACTCGATGTTCTGCACCTGTTCCCTCATCTTTTCCAGCTCGGCCTTGACATCTACCACCAGGCTTGAAAGTTCATAATCACCCGCTTTTGAACCTATGGTATTAACTTCCCGCAACATCTCCTGTAGAATAAAATCAAGCTTGCGGCCCACCGGCTCCTGAAAATTTAAAGCATCTGTAAAAGACTTGAGGTGACTCTCCAGCCTGGTTATTTCCTCCTCTACGTTACTTCTTTCAGCAATTATAGCGCATTCCGTTAATATCCTGTTTTCATCCCATCCCGCATCCAGGAGCTCCGTTAACCTCTGACGCAACTTCTCCCGGTACTGCTCCGTTACCGTTCCGCCCAGTGTTTTCATGCTGTTAACGCTCTTCAATAGCTTTCTTCCTCTTTCTTCCAGGTCTTTTTTTAAATTACTGCCCTCGCTTCGCCTTTGTTCTAGAAGATTATCTAAAGCCTGCTTTAGGGCCTTCTCCATGACTCTCCAGGCTTCATCTCTTTCTACCAGGTTGCTTTTTACAGAAAATACTTCCGAAAACCTCAACACATGGTCCAGCGTTAAGGGGGTCTGCAGGGATAATATATCTTTGACTTTCTCCAGGGACCGGGCATAAGCCTGTACCAGGTTTTCATCAACTTTTAGCTCGTACATCTCTTCCGGCACTTCTTCCAATGAGACACTTACTTCTACCCGCCCCCGGCTTACCTTTTCCGCTATTTTTTTCCTTACTTCATCTTCCCAGTACTGCAACTCCCGGGGCAAACGAAAAAAAATATCCACGTACCGGTGGTTAACTGTCTTAATTTCAGCCGATATTCCAATTCCTTGTTCTTTACAGCTTCCCCTGCCATATCCCGTCATGCTATTAAGCAATAATTTCTCTCTCCCAACGATACAGGCGTATATTTTCTTTATCTGCCTCTTTCATTCATATTACCATCAAAATGCTTAGATAACAAGGGTATTTTAATTATATTAATCATTATTTTTGCTTGATATTTACTTCAATAAACTCCAATTTATAATAATAAATGACAACTATTCGGCACGCCTAAATAAATGCCGGGAAGTAAAAGTAAAACTCTGGTTGGTTACAGTAATTATTGACCGGATATTTTCCCTTCTATACCCCATTTATAAAATTTAACTGGACTTACTTCAACAAAATCTCCCCTGTCAGGAGCTTTAGTGCCAACGCCTTTCAGGTTACCGCCGCGTTCCTGCTTCTGCCCAAAAGGAAACTTTACCCAAATATTATTGTCCGAAAACCCCCGGGCCCACCCCCCTTCAACTTTTTCTACCAGAACCCGGAGATTGCTGCCCTCCATTTTTCGGTGAAAAGCCAAAGCCAGATCACCACTTACCTCCCTCATTTCCCGGGAACGACGCTTTATCACTTCCGGCGAGACTCTTTCTTTATCCTGTATATACGCCGGCGTCCAGGGCCGGGGAGAGTATGGAAAAACGTGCAATCCGCTCAGCTCCCACCGGGAAAACCGTTCTATGGTATGCCTGTGGTCTTTCTCTGTCTCTCCCGGAAAGCCTACTATAACATCAGCCTGTATGCTAACCCCGGCAATGCTCTGACGGGCCAGGTGTATGATGCTCTCCAGCTGTTCTACCGTATAGCCGCGCCCCATGGCACCAAGCATCCTGTTGGAAGCACTCTGCAGCGGCAGGTACAGGTAAGGAGACATTTTTTTGCTCCTTCCCATAAAGTGCAGCAGTTCACTGGTTACGCTCCCCGGTTCAATGTAGCTTAACCTGGCCCGAAAGCAGTAATCAAGTTCCTCCAGGCATTGAAGAAATTCTACCAGGCTGCCCTGTTCCAGGTCTTTTCCATACAGTCCCAGGTGAGTACCAGTAATAATTACCTCGCGGTAACCTTTTTCCAAAAACTTTCGCATCTGCTCCAGGGCTTTGGAAAGAGGAAGGCTGCGCGGCCTACCCCTGGCGCGAGAAACTATACAGTAGCTGCAGTAACGGTCACAACCTTCCTGGATTTTAACTACCGGTCTTATCTTGCGGTAATTCATGTCTACAACCAGTTCTTCCAACGGCTCTTGTGGAAGATCGCTGCCTACCAGATTCCAGGTATAGCTGTTTTCTTTTTTGAGGCGCTTGCGCAAAACAGCAGGAAGCCTGCTTCTTCCTTCGGTCCCCATTATAATTTCCGCTTCGGGTATCCTGGAAATAACCTCCCGGGGATAAACCTGGGGATAACACCCGATCAAAACTACAAGGGTACGGCTACAATTTTTTTTAGCTTTTTGGGCTGACTTGCGCACCTTCCGGGCTGCTGCCTCCGTAACTACACAGGTATTTATAATAAAAACATCGGGGTAATCCCTGCCGGCTTCCTGGAAACCTTCTTTCAACATGAGATTGCGTACAGCCTCCCCTTCGTACTGACTGCTGGGACAGCCAAACGCCTCTACGCGGAAAGTAACCGGCTCTTTTGTGTTCCACCTTTCTATCCCGTCCAACAAGGCACTCCCCGTAAAATAAAATATTTTATATATGGTAATTTATCCGGCAATTGCACTGGCCAAATAAAATATATTTTCCTCATCACCTGGCAGAAAACAATAGAGCACAACATGGTAATTATTCTATTTCCTGCCCGATTTAACCTTTTATTTTAAATCATATTTAAAATAGTATCACATATAAAACAGTTTTCTCCCGGCAGGAGGAAGATGGCATACCCTTCAAGAATTAAGTACAGGATTTTTCCCATGCTCCGCTAAAAGATAACAAGGAGAGAAAAAAGTGATCCTGACCAAAACAAGTAAAGAAGTAACCGTTTTCAAGGCCTCTCGTACATTTATAAAAAAGCCGGTTATGTTTACACATTTTTATTACCTGGACGGTATACTAATAGATACCGGCCCCCCGGCTATTTGGAAAGAAGTAATCAATATATTAAAAAACTACCGCCTCGAAAAAGTTATAATTACCCACCAGCATGAAGATCATACAGGAAACTGCAAGCACATATACGAGCACTTCAATATAAAGCCCCTGGCTCACCCCCAAACCGTTTCTTTAATTAAAAACCCCCCGCCTCTCCAGCTTTACCGCCAGTTCCTTTGGGGAAACCCTCCACCTTCACCAGCTGAAACCGCACCCCCGGAAATCTGTAACGGAACCTATCAGTTGCAGGTAATACATACCCCCGGGCACACCCCGGACCATATCAGCCTTTTTGAGCCTGAACGAAAATGGCTTTTCTGCGGAGATGCATACCTGGGAGAAAGGTTGACCGAATTTCTCCGGGAAGAAGATATTCTAGGCCAAATGCAAACCCTGGAAAAGCTAATTTCACTTAAACCCCGGTATCTTTTTTGTGGCTTAAAAGGCGTATGCGACCAGGGGGAACAAAAATTGTACAACAAATACATATACCTGTGGAACCTGGGCAGGCAGATTATAGAACACCACCGGCAGGGATTTTCTCCCCCGGAAATCGTAAAAAAAACCTTTTCAAAAGAAAGTATTTCCTATCCCCTTACCCAGCACCACTTTGGCAGGCTTAACCTGGTTAACTCCGTCCTGAAAAACAAAGATTATTTTACCACATAAGAACATTAAGCCAGGTTGCCAGAGAAAGGGGGTAACGAAGGAGTTAAACATATAAAAAATTGTAGCGGGTAAAATATATCTTATGGAAAACAACACAAATGCTAAAGTATTTGCCCTGGGCAGTACCACTTTCATTATGATACTGGCCAATACCATGCTGTTTCCAATATATCCTCAAATGAAAAGGGCTCTGGAACTTTCCCTTAGAGATGTTTCCCTAATGGTGATTTTTATATCATTAACTGCAGCACTGTTAAGCCCTGCAGGGGGATATCTTGCCGACCTCATGGGACGTAAAAAAATAATGGTTGTTTCAATAATTATTTATGGTTTGGCCGGTGGCCTGGCTGGCCTGGCCATTGTTTTGCTGGAGAAACCTTTTACCATAGTCCTGGTATTACGTTTTTTCCAGGGCATAGGTTCGGCGGCTCCCATGTTCCTGGCACTGGCCTTAACCGGTGACATTTTTCAAAGCCAGGAAAGAACACAAAGGATGGGGTTTTTGGAAATTTCCAATGGGTTGGGAAAGGTTTCGGGTCCTATCATCGGGAGTGCCGTTGCATACTTTAGCTGGTATGCTCCTTTTTTTGTCTATCCCCTTCTATCTTTTCCTGTAGCTTTTATCCTTTGGAAACACATTGAAGAACCTCCTTTTAAAAATAAAATCTCATTTCGCTCTGAATTACAATCTTGCAAACATATCCTGGAACTTTCCAAGTTGCTAACCCTGGCAGCAGGATTTTTGATTATCTTTTTTCTGTTTGGAACCATGTTTTGGCTCGGCGAATACCTGCAGAGAACTGTGCCGGAAGGCAATATTATTCACGGGCTGACTATATCCATACCCGTAGCGGCAATGATGCTTTCAGCCTTTTTTTCTCACGGGATTGGTGAAAAATTGGGCTCACGCCTTACTCTCACGTGCGGCTTACTTATTGCCGGGTTGTCTCTCTTCTTTATTTCCTTTCTATTTGAAACCATATTTCTCTGGCCTGCGGTTTTACTTACTGGGATAAGCGCCGGGATCTCTTTACCTGTTATGGATACAATAGCAACTGCTGTCTCTTCCAGGGAACACCGGGGCATAATAACCACTATTTTTGGGGGAGTTCGTGCCCTGGGTATCGCTACTGCACCTTACTTTATAGCAACCTTAATGGAAATCAGCATTACTGCCGCATTTCTTCCACCCGCAATAACAGGTATCGTTTTCAGCGCCGCCATCTTTTTCCTGGTCAAAGACCAGGAACTTCTGCCCTCAAGCCCTCAACATAAAGACACACAATGAAAAGTAAAGGGGGGAATTGCCCAATACTTTCCCCCTCTAAAAGGGTCAAGGACAGGGTTTTCCTATACAGAAGTGTGCGTATCCGGAAATTTAACCTTCCTTCCGCCTGAGCCCTAAAACAAATCCACCCACAAACAGAAACAGGCCCGCTGCAGAAAAAACAAGGGGAGCCGTATACATCCGGGAAGCCGTGTGTTTCACAGCAGCCGTTATCGTTTCATTCCCCAGGGGAGTTCCTTCCACCAGCCCGCTAAGCATTGGAAGTAAAATAACGTTTTCGGCCAACAGCACTCCCGAGAAAAAAGTAATCCCTGAAAAAAGCGCCGAAACTCCAAGCCACTTTAATCCTCCGGCCGGGCCCGCCATCAGGCAGCTTAATATAAAAATAAGGGCAAAAACAGCATAAAACAGGTAAGGAAAATAAAAATGAAAGGTCTGTACTCCTGAAATGATCTTTTCCACTTCAGGGGTCAATTCTTCCTGCACTTTCTGTCCCAGATCAATTTTGCCCGGCAGATCCAGCATTTTTTCGTTTTCTTCCGTAGCAGTCCCCCCTACAGCTGCTGTTAAGCGCTCTTTAAACTCCGGCTTAACCAGGTCCATCCTTTCCCTGGGCACTCCGGCTTCTGTTAGCTCTTCTTCTGTTACTTCATTAATCCTTCTTTCCAGGTTTTCCATAAAGCTCTCCCGGAGGTCACCCGTATCTATTACCACTGTCAAGGTTTCCTTTTCTCCCCTGGCCAGCTCCAACACATCTTCAACAATTAACAAAAACTGTTCCCTTAGCCAGGAAATCTCTACGGTCTTCTGGAGAGCATCGGATACAATAGTTTCCAGAAGGGACTCCCACTCCGGTATCATTTCCTCTACATCTTCTTCATTTAATTCCGGGTATTCCTCTTGTGGATCCATCTCCGGTTCAATTTCTTCTACTGCTTCCCGAAGATATTCTTCTTGAATTACCTCTCCATTTCCCCACAAAGCTTTATAGTAGGACAAGCTAAAAACCGTATTTTCTGCGCCGACCCCCAGCAGGTAAAGCCAGCCTGTGATAACCAGCGAAATAGAAACAGCCACAAGTAGAACAATTTTTAATGCTTTCATTATTTCACCGCCATTCCGTATTATTCTGTTATTAATATATTATTGGTACTGCCCGGGTTTAAAATATACCTTTTTATACCAGGCCATCCTCCGTTGAATAATTCTCTACGCGTCTTTTTTTTCCTGCACTAAATTATTATTATGTGTATCTTGTTTGAACAGGTGAGCCGTGCCTCCGAAAAACTTACCGCTTCCCATAGATAGAATGTATCATGTTGCTTACACTTCCTTCCTGCAGGGTAAAGGTAACATAATAAAGGCCCCGGTCCATCTGCCCCGGCTGGATGCACACAGTCCTTCCCAGTTGCTGCACCCAAATATTCCCGTTACATTCAGGTGCTTCGTGAATATGGCCGTGGACCGAAAGCAGCGGCTGTTTTTCCCAGAGAAACTCGTAAACTGCCGGGCTGCCTACCCTGTCTCCACTGCCGCAAAGATCAAAATCTAAATAAGCAGGCGGTCCGTGAATCAGCCATATGGAGTTGGAAATATCTTTTAACTGTTTGGCCATGCTTTCCAGCGATTCCTGTATTGAAGGCTTGCGTGAAAGGTATTCTTTTAAATCAGGTATTTCCTCGATTTCATTTTTGTAGTTAATATGTACAGGAGAGCCAAGCTGAACGGGAGCAGTATAAACTTCAACCGCTCTTTCCGGGGCTACCCAGTGTTTGTACCCGAATGGATAGTCCCTGACCCAGGGGCAACCACAAAATTCATACCCCTTTATTTCTTTAACCCTGTCCGACACATAATGCCAGAGCCCTTCTTTATCCCCTTTTTCCATTTCCGGCACGGCCAGTTGATTATCATCGTTTCCCGGGATAAAAACCATTTCCGCTCCTGTCTTCCTGATAGCCTCAACATACTCTCTAAGCGTGGGAAGAAAGGAAAGCTGTTCCAGGATACCGTTTTCTTTGGGCAGCAAATCACCTGCAACAGCTACCAGCTCCGGGGTTTCTTCTTTCACTGCTTCTATCAATTCACCCCACTTGCTTTTTGCCTGGTGAATATCCGCCAGAACCATAATTTTCATAATCATTACCACTCCTTAATCACCAAACTATCTACGGGAAATTTAATTATATATCAACTTTTTACTCAGTGTCCAGCTCTTCTTTTAGCTGCTGGGAACTTTCCAGCAAGTTTTGAGCCAGGGTGGAAAGCTCCTCCGTAGCAGCCGATTGTTCCTGGGTTACCGAGGCCAGGTTTTCCCCGGAACTCATAATTTCCCTGATATTGCCAGCAATCTCGCCGGTGCTTTCCGCTATACTGCTGGCATTGGCAAGAACATTTTCCAGTTCATTGCTGGTTTCATTAATCATGCGGGCGTTATTTTCCACTGCAGTAGCTCCCGAATTTATAGACTCCCTTGCCCCGGTAGAAAGCTTGGCTCCTTCCTCCACTGTACTTGTTATCTGGTCCACCAGTTCAGCAGTCTGGTCAGAAAGCTTGCGCACCTCGTCGGCAACAACGGCAAACCCCCTGCCGGAATGCCCGGCGCGTGCCGCCTCGATAGCGGCATTTAAAGCCAGCAAGTTGGTCTGATCGGCAATGTCCCTGATCTGAAGAACAATTTTCATGATTTGCTCGGACTGAGTCAACAGGGCCTCCGTGCTTTCTTTAATCTGCTCCATAGCCCGGGTTATCTCGTTTGTGCTTTCCTTTAGCTTCTCCAGGTTTTCCTGTCCGGTTTTAGCCCGCTCCGAAACATCTTTGCTGCTTCCGGATATCTGGTCTATCTGGTCCGTCGATTCTTGCAAATTGGCCGACAGCTCGTTTGCAGTAGAAGCAATATCTTCTATAGACGAGTTTATCGATGCTGCCGAATCCGCAACTTTCTGACCTACCTCCTGCACGGTTACCGCATTCTGCCTGGATTTTTCCAGGACACCGGAAAGCTTGTCCCCTATGGCCCGGGCTTTTTCTTCCGCATCTATTACAAAATTTAATACCTGGATACCCCTCTTGTTGATTACAAATATAGTAGCGGAAACCACAATTAAACTTAACATTCCCCCGGCAGTCTCCCGCACCTCCAGCTTTTCCATGGGCTCCGACAGTATCACTGCCAGATGACCTATATTGGCTATCGCCACAAAAACTCCCAAAAGTTGCTGGTTGTTGTAAAGAAAACATAAAAGAACCGGGAAAAACCACAGGGCTGCCAAAAACTCGCCTCGACCGCTTACCACTACCGTCATCACCGAAGCAAAAAGGCCACAGAAAATCAGCGCATACTTTATCCACCAGCCCTCGAAACGGTAATAAGCCCAGGTAGCAGCCACGTAAGGTATCAGCACCATCCCGTAAAGTATGGGCAACAACTCCGAGTCGGCCCCTCCCACTCCTAAAATATCCAGAACCGTAAGCCCGATAACCCCAAAAATATAATACACCCACACCGTCTTTAAAGTTAACTGATTGGCATTTTTCTCATTTTCAAGATAAAATTCGTTAGCCGACGCTGCATTCACATAAAACCCTCCTTCAAAATATTTGTAGCAAAATATTTAAACTGCCCGGTTCGGGCAAGATGAAAGGTGA
>PWGO01000132.1 GCA_003554525.1 Syntrophomonadaceae bacterium
GCAACGTGTTGAGCGGGTGAGAATCCCGTCTGGCAAGGACTAGCCAACCCACCAGTACTTAGCCTTGGGCTGTTTTCTTTAAAGGGAGAGGGAAGTTATAACCTCCAATCTCCAACTTCTAACCTCCAATAAGCGCCAGCGGGACGAAGAGGTCACGGCGCCAATGTTGGAGCTACCACCAGGGCGGATATTTCACCTTAATACGCATTGTTAGTGTTTTGTTTGCTAATTAACCAGGTGCCGTGCTGTCTGTTCCAGGCATTCCAGCACGTAGTCAACTTCTTCTTCCCGATGAAAATAGCCGGGACTTAAGCGTATGGTGCCGTGCGGGAAAGTTCCGGCGGATTTATGGGCCAGGGGGGCACAGTGAAGACCGGTGCGGCTCTGTATACCAAAGTTTTCTTCCAGGGCGAAAGCCAGTTCGCCCGCGTCGAAGTTCTTTAAATTAAAGGAAACGTTGGCCAACCTGTCTTCCGGGCGGGAGGGGCCGTATATGGTTATTCCCGGGATTTTGTTTAGACCATCCAAAAGCCTGGTGGCAAGGCTTAATTCGTGTGCCCGAATTTGTTCCATTCCTTCAGACTGCAAAAATTTAATACCTTCGTTTAGGCCGGCAATACCGGGCACATTCATGGTTCCGGCTTCCAGCCTTTCCGGCATTTCGCTGGGGTGCTCATCTTTTTCTGATTGACTGCCGGTGCCGCCCTCCCTCCAGGGGTCTACTTTTATACCCTCCCTGACATAAAGTCCCCCGCTGCCGGGAGGGCCAAGTAGTCCCTTGTGACCGGTAAAAGCCAGCAGGTCCACTCCCAGCTCTTTTACGTTAAAATGCAGGCAACCGGCGCTTTGAGCCGCATCTACCAGCAGAAGGCAATTGTGGCGGTGGGCTATTTCCGCCATGGATTTTACCGGCATTATGGTCCCCAGCACGTTGGAAGCGTGGCTACAGATAACCAGGCGGGTGGTGGAAGTTAATGAATTCTGCAGGTAATCGAGATCAGGGTATCCATCGGTAGATGCTGGAACTACGGTAGTGTTTATGATACCTTTCCGTTTTAAAGAACCCAGCGGGCGCAGGACAGAGTTATGTTCCATAGTGGTTAATATTACGTGATCTCCTTGCTGCAACAAGCCTTTGATAGCCATGTTTAAAGCATCGGTGGCATTTAATGTAAAGACAATTTGTCCAGGGTTTTCGGCACCCAGAAAACTGGAGACCCTTTCCCTGGCTTCATAAACCAAACGGTCGGCTCGAAGAGCACGGCTGTGACTGGAACGTCCCGGGCTTCCCCCTGTTGAACGCAAGTATTTTTCTGCAGCCGTGTATACTGGTTCCGGCTTGGGCCAGGAAGTAGCGGCATTGTCAAAGTAAAGGTTATAGTTTTTGTCTGGTGGCATCGGTATTTCATCCTTTCCGGATTCGTAACAAATTTTTTAGATTAATCTTTTCTTCTTCTAAACGGTAGATCCCTTCAATGGAGACCTGGTGGGTGTTTAATAGTTCTTCTATAATATCTTTTTCATTACTGCAACAACGCAGGGCCGTTCCGCAGCTGGAACTAATTTTGCGGGGTACCGGCACCATTTTGGCGTGCCCCTCTCCTTTTTGTTCCAGCACTACTTTTTCCGCTTTCAGGGCGTAATAAGTAGTAGGAAAAGTAAAGTAAGTGTATTCCATAATGAAGGCCGCGCTCCCTTAAAGTTTTAAGAAAAAGCTTTTAATCTAAAAGTAACCATAAAAACAGCTATATTAGATTATAACTTTTTTTCTTTTTAGTGCAAAGGTGATTCATTATTTATTTACCTGGTCAGGTTAAGTTCGAAACCGTCAGCTATTTCTTTAATCTCCACTTTCCAGCCCAGGGAAGAAACTGCCCTTTTTACATTGTCCCTGGCTGTTGCATTGCTTACCAGTACGGTGAATTCACCTGTTTTTTTTCCGGAAAGGGCGTTTCTCACCTCCATTACCGGCTCTGGACAGCTTAAACCCCTTACATCAATAGTCTCAGTCATGGTATTTCACCCCTTTAAATTATAATAGTAATTGTAACTATTTAGGCTCATGGTAACTTGATACCATTTTTCTCATCTTTTACTTCTGACCTCTGACCTCTAACTTCTGACTTCTAATTTCCAACCTCCAATAAGGTGGGGGGTATTTTATCCTATAAGTTTTTACACAGTGAGTAGTTAATAGTAATGTCATTATTGTATGCACTGTAAATGCCGGGTTAATCACCGGCAACGGAACTTCCTGCATTGGTTTTGTTGGATAAACCTGACCTGGAATTTAATATTCCGATTATTAAAAGCAGTAACAGGCTTATTCCTGTTGCTGCCTGCCCGTATAATGAAACCCCTTCCGGGGAGGCTGCCAGGCCAAAATTGTGAGCGATTGCAGCACCTGCGGCTAAACCCAGTAGGGTTATCAACCCGTCAGAACTGCCTTCGCCCGAGAGTATCAGCTGCCGGAGGGGGCATCCACCGGCCAGAACGGCACCCCACCCTACTATAAGCATGCCCAGGAAGTTCCATATCCCATCCGTGTGGGCTACCGGTTGCCCGGTAAAGCCGGGCTCGAAAAACCCTGCAGCAAGCTTGCCTACAAATACCACCAGTAAAAGAGCCACCAGACCGGCAAACAGGTGGGTGTCTTTGAATAAGATTAAATCCCTTATTCCTCCCATGGTGCATATACGGGATCGTTGGGCCAGTAAGCCTACCAGAAGGCCCGCTCCCAACGCTACTCCCCAGAAAGCGTATTCGGAGCCGGGACCGTTTTCGCTAAACAGCACAAAAGGCGGGGCCATAACGAGGAAAACCAGCAAAATAACCGCTGCTGCAGGTGCGGTATATCCTTCGCTGCTGCCTTGCGGGAAGCTCTTTCCCAGGGTAAAACGGGATTTTAGAAAAAATGTGCCTACCCAGATGCCCGCTACGTAACCCGGAAGGGCTACCAGGGCGTTAAGGTCGCCCCCGGCTAACCGTAGCAGCATGCGCAGGGGGCAGCCCAGGAATACCAGGGCTCCAACCATCATTATTATTCCCAGAACAAACCTGGTTGCGGGAGCTGACCCCCCCGAAGGCTTAAATTCACGGAAAAGTATGGCTGCCGCAAAACTGCCCAGTATTAGCCCCATGATTTCCGGGCGCAGGTACTGCACAACTTCTGCACCGTGTAATCCCAGGCTTCCCGAAATGTCTCTTATAAAACAGGCTATACAAAATCCCATATTGGCGGGGTTGCCCAGGTGAACCAAAATAACTGCCAGCACTCCAATAATCATACCTGAAACAATTACTAAAAGTTTTTCCCGGCTCATTTCCGACCTCCTCACTTGTTTTGTCACAGGGGAGGATTTTTAAAACACCTGGTTCCGGAAAGATGCTGTTTGCTGAATCGTCCCTGCGACAGCTGTTTTTTAATTTGTTGATAGAAGAACCTTCCCGGTGACTACTATAATAGCGATAGCGTGTTAAAAGGCTCCCCTTTTTCAATAATAGTGAATTTCAGGACAGAAGGAAAATAATAAATTATAATAAGGAAAGGCGGCTTTATTAAAAATAATAATATTTAAGCGGGTGACTTTTAGGTGAAGGTAAATTATACTTGAGTTAAATATAATCTTAAGGTGTTGAGGTGAGAAGAGTTGGAATTTCAACAGTTGGAGATTTTCGTGCAGGTAGCTTCCTTAAAAAGTTTTTCCCGCGCTGCCGAGAATCTTTTTATAAGCCAGCCTGCGGTTAGTTCGCGTATTAAAGCGCTGGAGCATGCCCTGGGGGTGGTTCTTTTTGACCGCAACCACCCGGAAGGCCTGGCTTTAACCGGAGAAGGACGAAAGTTGCTGGATTATGCCCAGGAAATGATAAACATAAAAAACAGGGCTTTAAGTGACTTTGGAGAAGAAAATGAAACCGGGGATTTGCTGCACATAGGAGCCAGCACCGTGCCGGGATGTTACCTTTTGCCCGGGGCGCTGGCGGAGTATAAAAAAACCAACCCTTTGGCAAATATTACTTTAACCATAAAAGATACTTATGAAGTAGTTAAAGGTATATTAAACTATGATTTTCAAATAGGGGTAGTGGGATCACCTGGTGAAGAAACAGTTTTAACTTACGAAAAACTGGAAGAAGACCGCCTGATTTTTATTGCCCCTGTCGGTTGTGAGTTGTCACGGGAATATTCACCGGGCTCATTGGTACCTTTAGAATCGTGTTTTCACCAGGAATTGTTGTTAAGGGAACCGGGTTCTGCAACCCGGAAAGTGCTGGAGAACGCCGTTAAGGAAAAAGGGTATTCTATTAACCATTTCCGTCGGTTAATATATTTTAATAGCCTGGAAGGCGTCAAGCAGGGGGTAAGGTTTGGATTGGGATGCTCTGTGGTTTCCCTCAAGTCGGTGGAAGATTACCTGGAAACGGGAAAGGTGAACCATTATTATATTAAAGATCTTGAACTGGGCAGGTCGTTTTACCTGGTTTTTCACAGCAACAGGGTGCAGAGCAGTAAAAGCTGGGATTTTTTATATTTTTTAAAAAGTTATTTTAACAGGGGTGCCCTGGAACAGGTTGAAAAAATGGATGATTGAACTTGCCACCTGCTGCAGGAGTAAATGCCTGTTAATATTATTTGGTAAAGTATATGTTTTTAATCCTGGTTCCGGTATGATATAATTCACGTGATTAAAGGCGGCATTATGTGGTAAAGCCAACTATCACCGCCTATAGAGGTGGTGGCTTGAAGAAGCCACGCTAAAGTTTGTTAAAAAAACAAGCAGGTCGCGGAAACCCTGCTAAAAAAAACAAGGGAGAGATAAAAACTGGAAAGAAAACTGCTTTTCTTATCGGCGCTTTTTGTAACTTGTTTGCTGGTGTCCAATATTATAGCCTCCAAAATAGTTTTTTTGGACACGGGTGTTTTAGAAGTAACTATACCGGCGGCGGTATTTGTTTTCCCGGTAACTTTTCTGGTAACGGATACTATTAACGAAATCTGGGGTAAGCAGAAGGCAAGAGAGATAATCTGGATTGGATTTATAATGAACCTGGTTATGGTAATTTTCTTGTACCTGGGACAGCTGCTTCCCCCGGCTCCTTTCTGGGAGGGCCAGGAGGCTTATGAAAAAATTCTGGGGGCGGTTCCCCGGATGGTTGCGGCCAGTATGGCTGCATATATTTTTTCTCAACTGCACGATGTATGGGCTTTCCATTATTGGAAACGTTTTACCAGGGGCAGGCACTTGTGGCTTCGCAATAATCTTTCTACTATAAGCAGCCAGCTTATTGATACGGTAATTTTTATTACCATTGCATTTGCTTTTGTGGAGCCGTGGAGTGAAGTAATGATGTTAATAATATATCAATACCTGGTTAAATTAATTATAGCTGCTGTGGATACCCCGCTGTGTTACCTTTTGGTAGGCTGGATCCGCAAAAGAGAGGAGGGTATGGGAGTTGACGGATAAGTACGAAGAAAGAAATTTTGATATCCTTGAAGAAAATTGCATTGATTCAGCGGTGCTGGAGACGGTGGAATACAGTTACCCGGGAAGGCGGACGGAAATAGAAATAATTTTCCCGGAGTTTACTTCAGTATGCCCGTGGACGGGGCTGCCTGATTTCGGCACAATCACCATTCATTATGTTCCTCGCCATGCTTGCGTGGAGTTTAAATCGCTTAAGTACTATCTTACCTCTTTCCGGAATGTGGGTATTCTACAGGAGCATGTGGTGAACCGGATTCTGGATGACCTTAAATCACTGATCAGCCCTATCACTATGACCATAACGGCGGAATTTAATCCGCGGGGAGGCATGAAATCTGTTTTAAAAGCAAGCTACCCTAAAGAATAACCGCTCAAAAACCAAAAACAAAAACAAAAACAAGAGACAATAAATAGTTATTGACTTTAATTTTTTGTATACCTGAATTATAATGAAGTTAGTTGCCCGGAAGGTTTCCAGGTAAAGCTGTTAAATAAGAATATTCGAGAAAAGTGGTGACTAAACAGAATAAACGTTCCGGTAGACTTTAGTGTGGATTACCAGCTTTAATCGGAGGTAAAATACTATGGACAAACTGGTGGATAGACATGGCAGGGAAGTAAACTATTTAAGGTTGTCGGTGACCGAGCGCTGCAACTTGAATTGTTTTTACTGCCGGGGGGATTCATCCTCCTGCTCTGCAGGAGAGCACGACGCAGTTTCTTTAAACCACGAAGACTATTTGAATATCGTCAGGGCATTTGCTTCCAGTGGTGTAGAAAAAGTAAGGATCACAGGAGGAGAACCGCTGCTGGTTAATGGGATAGAAAGACTGGTAAAAGATATTTCTGGCGTCAAAGGCATAAAAGAAATTACCATGACCACTAACGCCTGTTATTTGCGCTCCATGGCCGGGAAGCTTGCGGAAGCCGGGGTGTCCCGGGTAAACATTAGCCTGGATTCCCTCCAGGAGGCGAATTTTAAATATATCACCAATGGTGGGCTTTTAAACCAGGTGTGGGAAGGGATAGAGGCAGCAGTAGAAGCCGGGCTGGTTCCGGTAAAGATAAATGTAGTTCTGTTAAAGAATATAAATCACCGCGAAGTGATGGATTTTGCACGCCTTACCATAGAAAAGCCCATGGATGTAAGGTTTATAGAATTTATGCCTTTTGGCGAGCATTCCAGGGAATGGGAAAAATATTTTCTTTCTTTAAATTACGTAGAGGAAGCATGTTCTACCCTGGGGGAGATTGAGCCGGTGGAGGGAGATCACGGGGCAGGTCCAGCCAGGTATTTTCGTATCCGTGACGGCAGCGGCAAGATAGGCCTTATAACTCCCTTGAGCCGCCATTTTTGTTCTGTTTGCAATCGTCTCAGGGTAACAGCAGAGGGGAAAATAAGACCATGCCTGTTTTCCAGCCAGGAGGTAGACCTTCGTCCATGCCTGGGACAGGCTGATCCGGTGAAATCAATAAAGAAAGAAATAAAGCGTGCCCTGGAGTACAAGCCTGATCCCGGCAAAGTTGCACAGGGTGTTGCTTCGCGGGTAAAGCAGATGAATAAAGGATCCTATAACATGAACAGTATTGGAGGTTAAATATGAGCCAGGTAGTAGCAGTATGTATAGGGGAACAGACGCAAAAGCGTAAAAAACAGGTACAAGAGGGGAGACTGGTTTACAACTGGGGCCTTGATGGTGATGCTCATGCTTCAAAAGGTCACCGGCAGGTGAGTTTACTGGCCCAGGAAAGTATTGATAAAATGAGAGAAGAAGGCCTGGAAGTAAAAGCCGGAGATTTTGCCGAGAACCTTACCACGGAAGGGATAAACCTGGTTGAACTGCCGGTGGGCACAGTTTTAAAAATAGGGGAGAATATCAGGCTGGAGGTTACCCAGATAGGTAAGGAATGCCACGACCGATGTGCTATATTCTACCAGGTGGGAGACTGCGTTATGCCCCGTGAAGGTATATTTGCACGTGTGCTTGCCGGGGGAGAAGTTAAGCCCGGGGACAGTGTGGAAATACTGGACCGGGAAGGGCCTGAAGAGCGTTAAACAAACTTTCATCCTATGCTGGAACTGTATATAAAAAAACCCCTGATAATAATAACCGTAAATCAAGATAAGGAAGGGGGCTGGAAGCATGGCCGGACATTCCAAGTGGGCCAATCGCAAACATCGTAAATCCAGGGTTGATGCCCAGAGGGGAAAAATTTTTACCAAGCTTTCCCGTGAATTAACCGTGGCGGCCAGGGAAGGTGGTGGAGACCCGGAAAGTAACGTGCGCCTCCGCATGGCAATAGAAAAAGCTAAAGACAACAACATGCCCAACCAAAACATCGAGCGCGCTATACAGAAAGGTACCGGGGCACAGGAAGGATCCAGTTACGAATCGGTGGTTTTGGAAGGCTACGGTCCCGGTGGGGTGGCTTTAATGCTAGAAGCGTTAACGGATAACCGAAACCGCACGGTGGCCGATGTCCGGAACATATTTAACAAGTACAGCGGTAACCTGGGTGAGGCCGGGTGTGTGGCCTGGATTTTTGAACGCAAGGGGTATTTGTCCCTTAACATGGATGAAACCTCCCTGGGTGAAGAAGAACTGATGAGTGAAGCTATCGAAGTAGGAGCTGAGGATTTCCGGGAAGAAGACAATTACTACGAGATAATAACCGCGCCGGAAGAATTTGCCCAGGTAAGAAAAGCTCTCAAGGACAGGGAATTTTCTTTTAATCGGGCGGAACTAACCATGTTGCCTAACAATACAGTGCCGGTAAGTGAGACAGAAGAAGCTTCCAGGCTGCTGAATTTAATGGAAGCCCTTGAAGACCATGATGATGTACAAAATGTTTATGCCAACTTTGATATACCCGACGAAATTTTATCCCACATGGATTAGTTTAATACGATTTTTTCCTTCATTCTTAAATAATCTTAAATAATCTTAAATAATCTTAAATAAGCTTATTTAAGTGTAACTACTCAGGCTCTATTTGGATAATGGTAGCTTGACACCAGGTCTAACTTCCCATTAGATAAAGGGTCCCCCATCTTAATTTTCCCTCACGGCGGGGGGAAGAAAGAAACCCGCGGGAGGGGAGTATAAAATAAACCCGTTATTCTCTAAGCTTTCACACCGTGAGTAGTTACAAGTAAGTTTACGGATTATGGTGTTTACTAACTTAAAAATTGATTTTATGGAGGCCCGGCTTATTGGACAGGGGGTCTTTTTTTATGTTTAATTTCGGCATCAAGTAATCCGGGTGGTAAAATCATTTTTTACCAATGCGGGGTGCGAATAACGAACGCCAGTGATTATATTAACCAAAAAGTGGAAACATTAATGCCAGCTTCAGTCAGCCTGAAGTGGTTAAGACCCTCATGAATATACCTTGCTTTTGTGATCTGTTTTACCGGTTTTTAACCCAATCTTTTGTAGGTTTTTGTTCAAATGTGTCGAATAAAATAATGAGGAGTTTTATTTTAACTTAGAATAACCTTTGCCGTTAGTGGATAGCAAATTTGATGTAGTAGTATTTTATTAGGGATATACATATGAAGGAGGTAAAATATGACACTATATGAAGAAAATGAAATCCGATCAAATGGTATTGTAATGAGGCTGCTGTGGGCACTTTTGGCTTTTGGTTTTATTTCTATAACCGGGTTAAACGCGGTGGGATTTGCCAAGACCGACATGACTTCTTTTGTGGCCGGTATAGGATTTATAGCGGTAGTTTTCTTTTTCACACACCTGGTTACTTATTACTATAAAAGTTTGTGGTTTATAAAATATATTTTAATGGTAATGTACTGTATAGCTGCTGCTATTATTGTAATATCCCTGGAGCTGGGTATGTATTTGACTCCCCTGTGGCTTCTGGTGGTATGCATATCCAGCGTTTATTACAACATGAATTTTACCATTACAGCAGCGGCCCTGGCTTTTGCTCTTAACCTGACATTTTTGTCTTTAATGCCCGGTCCCGGCCTGGAAGATATAGAGCTAATGACCATGGTGGGGAACCCGGTAACATTTATAATGGCGTGTGGAGCTATTTGCTTTACGGTATCCCGGGGCAAAAGTTTTTCAGATAAAATACTGGAGGCGGAAGAAGAAGCCATGAAGATGAAAGAGGAAATGGAGGGGTTGATTGAAAGTGCGCGTAAGGCCTCCAGCGAAGCTTCTTCTTTAAGTGAATCTTTATCCATGTCCGCACAGAATATCAGCTCTTCGGTAGAAGAAGTAGCTTCTACTGCAAACGAATTTGCCTCCAGTGTGCAGGAGCTCTCCCAAAAAGCCGGAGATATGTCCAGGTCCAGCCAGGAAGTGGTGGAAAAGGCTGCCCGTGGGGGGAAAGAAGCGGAAGAAGCTCTGCAGCAGATACAAAATATACGGAAAGTGATAGGAGAAGTGCACCAGTCAGTGGAACAACTGGTTGAAAAAACGGTTAAAATTGGGGATATAGTAACTACCATAGATGAGATAGCAGACCAGACCAACCTTCTGGCTTTAAATGCGGCAATAGAAGCTGCCAGGGCGGGGGAACAGGGTAAAGGTTTTGCGGTGGTTGCAGATGAAGTGCGTAAGCTTTCTCGCCAGGCACTGGAGGCGGCCCAGCAGATCACCGGGATAGTAGAAGAAAACCAGCAGGAAGCCCAAAAAACCATGCAGGATATAAAGGAGGGAAGGGAAGAGGTAACCGGCAGTTCTGAAGTTATAGAAAAAGCGGGAAGCGATTTTAAAGATATTTCTAATTCGGTTAAGGAGGTATCCGAAAACGTGCAGGGCATTGCTTCAATGGCCCGGGAAATGGAAAAAAGTAGTGAAAGTATTGCCGCTGCGACCCAGGAACAGACCTCCTCGGTGCAAGAGCTCACCGGTTACAGCGAAAAAATGGAAAAAACAGCGCAGGAGCTGCATAAGAGCCTGGAGCAGGGAAAAGGAGATAGTGCTTAAGATAGTGTCTAACCTCTAACTTCCCACCTCCCACATCCTACCTCTCAAAAAGATGCCAACCCAGTTACACACTTAACACCGGAGGTAAGAATAAAAGTCTGAGTAGGGGAAAGCTGGTAAAGAATTATAAAATAACCCAAAAATTGTAGCTTTACCCCTCAGTGTCAAGCAGCACCCACATTGGTGCAAAACATCTTCCTCCCCCCTGGTGCTAACCCAGTTACACACTTGACACCGGAGGTAAGAATAAAAGTCTGAGTAGGGGAAAGCTGGCAGGGGTGTGTCGGCGAAGGCGACATTAGAGGGAGGGGAAGCCACAGTCAGCGAAGCCGACAGCCGAAGCGGGCCGGCCAATAGGAGTTTGGCCGCCGAGCTCTCGCCATGGAGGGCGAATTGCGAGGGAAGCCCGC
>PWGO01000075.1 GCA_003554525.1 Syntrophomonadaceae bacterium
CACCGGAAGAGCCGGATTACTTCCACATGGAGGTAAACCGTCCTTTCTTTTTCCTTATCCACGACGAAGAGATCAACGAGGTGATTTTTACCGGGACGGTATTAAAACCATAAAGTTACCTTGATAGTAATAAGGGGGTAAAATAAAACCATGAAGCGCTTAATTCTAATACTGATGACAATGTTACTTGTAGCCGGAATGAGCTTACTTCTGGTAGCGTGCACAGACAAGGAAATTCCTGAACCCGAGGAAAAGGTGCTGGATAATTTCGATCAGGGTTTGGCCAACAGTTCCAACGAATTTGGTTTTGAATTGCTTCGGGAGCTGATGCAGGAAGAAGGAGAGGAAGAAAACCTGTTTATTTCTCCTACCAGCATCTACACCGCCCTGGCCATGACCTATAACGGGGCCCGCGGGGAGACCCGGGAAGCCATGGCCGAAGTTTTGGGAGTAGAAGGAGTTGAGCTTGAAAGGTTCAACCAGAATAACCTGGCGCGGCTGTACAAGTTGCAGGAAGCAGATCCGGAAGTAACATTAAACCTGGTTAATTCACTGTGGATGAGTGATTATTACCAGTTTAATCCTGACTTTGTAAGCCGAAATGAAGAATATTACCATGCCTTGTGCCAGGAAATGGATTTTAGCGCGCCCGAAACCACGGATATCATTAACGGATGGGTAGAGTACCATACGGGTGGACATATAGAAGAAATAATAGGTGACTCCATCGATCCCATGAGTTTGTTGTTTTTAATAAACGCCGTATATTTCCAGGGTGACTGGAGTGAGCCGTTTGACGTGGAAGATACCGAAGAAGACGTATTTTACGGGCCGGAAGGGGAAATAGAAGATGTTCCGTTTATGCATCGATCCGATGACTTTTCTTACCTGGAGAAAGAAGAAAAGTTCCAGGCGGTGCGGCTCCCGTACGGTGAAGAAGAGAGGCTGGCCATGTACGTATTTTTGCCCCACGAGGAAAGCTCGCTATCCTGCCTGGTCTCGGAAATGGATGCTGAAACCTGGGATGGCTGGCGTGAAGAATTTAGCAGCATGAAAATGGAAGGAGACCTCTTCCTTCCCCGGTTTGAGATGGAATACGAAAAAACGCTAAACGATATACTTGAAGATATGGGCCTGGAAATAGCTTTTGGCTCAAACGCAAACTTTTATGATATGGTAGTTGAGCCAAAACCGGAGGGAGCAATATTTATAGATGAGGTCAGGCACAAATCATTTATTGAAGTAGACGAAGAAGGAACGGAGGCGGCAGCGGCAACCAAGGTAAAAATGGGAGTGGAAAGTGTACTGGATCATTTCCACATGGAGGTAAACCGTCCTTTCTTTTTCCTTATCCACGACGAAGAGATCAACGAGGTGATTTTTACCGGGACGGTCTCCGATCCCTTGTAAATAACCGCAGGCCACCACCCCGGGGCGGTCCCGCACCGTTTACAGGTGCCAGGGGCCGCCCTGTTTGTACTAAAAGCTACAGTAAGAATCCCCAAAAAATAAGAAGGAAAAGCGCTTGCCTTCTTCGAATTTGTAATCATGCAGTACACCATTCAGCCTGGCAGTATGGTAATAAGGTAAACGAATTTAATGCGGCAATTAATATTAGAAGTGGGGTATAAATGTTTAACCGTATGCATAAAGGATGGAAAGTGGCCCTGGCCGGGCTGTTTATAAACATATTAACCGGTTTTCCCTATGCCTGGAGCATTTTTGCCACGGCGCTAAGCCGTGAGCCGGGATGGGATTATACCCATGCCTCCCTGCCCTATACTGTCTTTTTGTTTAGTTATGCTTTTTCCATGGCTCTTGCAGGAAGGCTCCAGGACCGGCACCATCCCCGGTTGATGGTAGCCGCCGGCGGGGTGTTGATGGGTGGGGCTACTATAGTGAGCTCTTTTCTCCTGTTCCCCTGGAGTATTACCCTTACCTGGGGAGTAGTATGGGGTATGGGTCTGGCCTGTTCTTATGCCACGGTAACTCCCGCGGCAATTAAATGGTTTCCCTCCGGCCAAAAGGGGAGGGTAACGGGAGTAGTGGTGTTTGGTATGGGCCTGTCGGCCTTAATTATGGCGCCTTTTTGCCATTTTTTAATTCAAAACTTCGGGTTGCAGTACACTTTTTTAATTATCGGGCTACTGTTACTGGTTGGGGTGATTTCCCTTTCCGTGGTTATAGAGAATCCGCCCCGGGAAAAGCCTGCCGGGGAAGAAAAAGGATTACCTCGCGGCAGTAGAGCCTTACCCCTGGCAATATTTCGCTATCCCCAGTTTTATATGCTCTGGTTGATGTTCTGTATTTTTGCCGGCACCGGGGTTACTTTTGTAAGCCATATGGATACTATCTCCCGCACCCAGGCTTCTTTTGAACTGGGTTTTATCATGGTCTCCCTTTTTTCCCTTTTTAACGCTATAGGGCGTATTATCTCCGGCTATATTTCCGATCGCCTGGGGCGCAGGCAGACCATTACCCTTGTTTTCCTGGCCCTGGCGCTAACCCTGGGCGCTGCCTTGCTTGCTCGCACTCCCGCCCCACTGGGAATCGTGGTTTCGGTAGTTGGACTTGCTTACGGGGGCATGTTCACCCTGTTTCCTGCTATCATGGCCAGCTATTTCGGTGAAGAAAACCTGGGGTTTAACTACGGCCTGGTATTTTCCTCAATGATGGCCGGTTCGCTTTTCCCCCTGGCTGCGGGTTACCTTTATGAAACAAGGGGAGACTTCCTCCTTGCGCTGGGCATATTATTGCTCCTTAACCTGGGAGCGGCACTGCTTTCTTTCCTGTTAAAAAAACCGGAAAACTGATACCTCTTTAAATTTAACCCCGGGGTATTAAGGCGGTTTGCTTCAAGCTCCCTGATAAAAACTGACAGTCTCTTTTTTTGAGGAAATTTTAAGGTAACACATGCTGAGGGCAAGTATGGCGCTTCCTGCCAATATAAAGGCAATCATGTTTAAAATGTTTGGCTCCAGGGTGGAAAAGTAACTCAAAAAAACCGAAGCGGAGTTCCATGATATGTGCATTATTACCGGAATCAGGAGCGACCCGGTCCACAGGTAGGCCAACCCCAGCAGCAAGCCCCCTATAAAAGCGTACCCTGCCTGCAGGGGATTAAGGTGAAGGAGGCTGAAAACCATGGCCTGCAACAGGAGTGCTGTGGTGATGGGCAAATCTTCCCTCATACGGTTAAATATCAATCCCCGCAGGGCTAATTCTTCCACCAGGGGAATTATCACCCCTACCCCCAGCAGGGATATCAGGAAACCCGGTTGAAGTATAACCGGCTCCAGGATTTCATCGTGTTTCGGGAAGTGTTGCCGCAGCTCAAATATCTCAATGATGCCGATGATGATCAAGTAAATTGACACACCGGCCAGCAAGCCTGCCGCCAGCTGAAAAAAAGGAGCGCGGTTTAAGCGGGAGTATTCCAGCAAACCGGTTTTTTTCTCCAGGCAGGTATTTCTGACCTGGAAAAAAAGCCAGTACAGGGGCAGGGACAGCAGACACCCCAGCATTATCCCTACCAGTATATATTGATCTACCAGCCGGGTAACAGTGCTAAAATCTAAGAATGGGCCTCCCTGTAGAATAGAATATACAACTAAAACAGTGCTGGAGACTAAGCTAAATATAACAACTCCTATGGCCTGGGACAAAGCGAAGATGGCAATAACTGCGGCTGCAAAACCTGCCAGGTAAATATATTTTTTCATTTCCACTCTCCCTTTTTTTTCTCCTTAAATAATTCTATAATACGGTGAAGGAGAAAAGCAACCGGAACCTGTTAAAATATAAGCTACCGCACTCTATTGGCGGAGAAGGTAATATACATACTCCAGCCGGGAGCCTGCCCTGGCTTTTAAAAAGGAAGAATTGAAAAAAACGGCCTGGACAGTTATTATAATTAAAAGGGATAATTAAGGTTACAGGCGGTGGCAGATAGCAGTTTCTCCTGTTATCCTGGCAAAACAAGCAAAGCAAGAAAACCTGTTGTTTCCCGACGGAAAGGGGTATAGCGATGCAAGCGGAACACCGCGTTTGGGGTAGTGATGCCCGCAAACTGGATTTTTTACAGGGAGAAAGCGTACACCTGGTAGTTACTTCGCCTCCCTATCCCATGATCGAAATGTGGGATTCTACGTTTATAGAATTAAACCCCGAAACCGGTGAAGCCCTGCAGGCAGGAGAAGGTTGGGAAGCTTTTGCCCTGATGCACCGGGAATTGGACCGGGTATGGAAGGAAGTATACCGCGTTTTAAAACCGGGGGGGTTTGCCTGTGTGAATGTGGGGGACGCTACCCGCACGCTTGCGGGCAGGTTTTTGCTTTATGCCAACCACGCCAGGATTATAAGTGCATTCCAGGAACTCGGGTTTGATGTTCTTCCCCTGATACTGTGGAGAAAACAGACCAACGCCCCCAACAAGTTTATGGGTTCGGGCATGCTTCCCGCGGGAGCTTACATAACCCTGGAGCATGAATACATTCTGGTTTTCCGCAAGGGCGGGAAAAGGGTTTTTCCAGAAGAAAAAGAAAAGTTCAACCGCCGCGAAAGTGCAATATTCTGGGAAGAAAGGAACCTGTGGTATTCCGACATATGGGATTTCAAGGGTATAAGGCAGGATATATCTTCCCCGGAAACCGGGAATAATTTACGGAAAAGAAGCGGGGCTTTCCCTTTCCTGCTGCCCTTCCGCCTGGTTAACATGTTTAGCGTCTACGGGGATACGGTACTGGACCCGTTTTTAGGGACGGGAACTACTACCCTGGCAGCTGTGGCCAGTGGAAGAAACAGCCTGGGAGTGGAAATAAACCCCGGTTTTGTCTCTGCCCTGGGGGAAAAAATGACCAGACCCGAAGTAGCCCGGGAATTGAACGAACACGTAAAAGAGCGCTACCTTTCCCATCTTAAATTTGTGGAGGAATACCCCCGCCAAAAAGGCGGTTCACCCGGGCACAGCAACTGCTACTACGGTTTTCCAGTAGTAACAGGCCAGGAAACCCGGCTCAAGCTCATGCTTGTAGAAACGATAAAAAAGATCACGGAAGGCAGGTACCGCTCTACTTACCATCCCCTTGATTCTAATTCATGGGTGTTAGCTTCACCACCGGGGTCAAGTGAGTAATCAGATCACCCTGTTGGCGGGGCAAATAAACAGTAAACCAGTATAATTGGAATACAAGTGTGCTCATGAAAAAGGAGTTGATTAAAGTGGAAACAAAACCATACGAAGTTTCTGTGCAAAGCGGTGGCACGCTGGAGGAAAGGGTTAGCCAGTGTTTGCGGGACCTGGGAGGGATAGAGAATTTGGTCCCCCCGGGGGGTACTGTCCTGATCAAGCCCAACCTGGTGGTGGAAGAAGATCATCGTTCCGGGGATACCACCAACCCGGCTGTAGTGGAAGTCTTAATTCGCGAATTACAGCGAGTATCCCCGCGGGAAATAATAATTGGAGAAGGTTCCGCAACTTTTTGTTCTACGTAGCCGGTTCGACAAAAAAAGACAGTTTGCGCCTCAAGATAAACAGCCTTTTGTAAGGGGCGGAAAAGGTGGCAACCCTGCGCACCACCCCTTTTAACCCGGGGGTAGTAGTTTTCCCCTGGTATTAATGCAGGTAAAAAATCAGGGCCATTCCCAGCAGCACTCCTGCGGTGATCCCCCCTATGGCGGTATGGGCCCCGGTCAACCTGTAAACGTCGGGTATAAGCTCATCGCAAACTACGTAAAGCATGGCTCCCCCGGCAAAACCCATGGCCCCTCCCAGAAAATAAGGGGAAATCTCCGAAAGAAGACTGCCTACCAGGGCGCCCAACCCTATGGGCAGACCGGCCAGGATAGTTATGCCCAGTGTTTTAAAACGGTTGGAACCCCCTACGTTTAGCGGCAGTGCTATGGCCAGGCCCTCGGGTATATTGTGCAGCCCGATTAAAATAGCCAAAATAATTCCCGTTGCTTCTGAAAGAGCGAAACCGGCTCCGATAGCAACACCTTCCGGGAAATTATGCAGGGCAATGCCCGTGGCAATAAGGGTGCCTTTTTTAATATAACTCCCCCTGGTTTCTTCGGTAACAAAGTGGTAGTGGGGAAACCGGGCATCCAGCCAAACAAAAAGAAATATCCCCAGAAGTAAACCGGCAGCGCCGATTAAAAAACCGCCCTCGTCAAGCGCTTCTTCCAGCAATTCCATAAAAACAATGGCCAGCATTACGCCCGCCGAAAGGCCCAGCATAAAACCCAGCACCCTGCTGGAAGGGCGCAGGAAGAAAAAAGCCAGTATTCCGCCCAGCCCGGCTCCTACCACCCCGGCTGCTGTTCCGACAAGTGTTACCTCCATCCAATCCATAAGCGGATTCTCCTTTTTTAAATGTATATGGTTCTGCAACTTCCTGTTGGCCGGCCTGCTTTGTTTGTTTGCTTCTTCAGAGTTCCAATAGTAAAGTATAAAGAATACCAGCACCACGGAAGGCCATAACTACCACTGTTAAACCGGCACAACCTGATTTTATTATTATCCGGTGTGTTTGGCAAGGTATTCAGCCATTATAAATTAAAGCGAACTACTACCTGGTCACTATGGAGTGGGCATTAATTGTGGTAAAATACTAACTAGCGGTGAAACTAAACGGAAGGAAGCGTGTGTGATAAAATCAAGGCAAAGCCGGTATTAATGTAACGTAACGGCTTAAAATTTTGGAACCCTCAATCTGTTGATCGGTGAGGGACCGGTAAAACAATCCGGTGGTGATACTGAAGAAAGGCTGCGCTATTATTTTAAAAAAGTATTGAGCCGTGCAGCTAACAAAACTTTACTTACTGAGGAGGAAATAGTTGTGGATTACTCGGTTATAGACAATTCCATGTTGCTCAATTTCATTTTCTTTCCCCGCAAGGATCTTTCGCCCTCGCCCCCGGGCACTTTTAACCTCATGGTCCCCGTGGAAGAAGGCGTAGAAATACACTGTCGCGCTTACCCTGCGGACAGCAAAGAAAGTCCCTGGCTGCTTTATTTTCACGGCAACGGGGAAATCGTATCGGATTACAATTTCCTGGCCCCTTATTACCAGAAAGAAGGCATAAGCCTTTTTGTGGCCGATTACCGCGGTTATGGAAGAAGCAGTGGCACCCCCACTATTACCGGAATGATAGAAGATGCCCCCAGGATACTCGAGGCAGTAAAGAAAGAGCTGCGGGACCGGGGGTGGGAAAATAAAAATTTGTGGGCCATGGGACGCTCTTTGGGCAGCGTATCTGTTTTGGAGCTTGCCGACCGGCACCCGGGGGACATAAAAGGAATAATAGTGGAAAGCGGGTTTATAAGCGTAGTGAACCTCCTGCGCTGCCTGGGGGTTCCTTTACCGGGAGACATCTCCCCCCTGGAAGAAAAAGATCAACAAAAAGCCTCCCGAATATCCCTTCCCGCGCTGGTAATTCACGGGGAAATAGATAACCTGGTACCCCTGGAAAAAGGGGAAGAACTTTACCGCGTCCTTGCTTCCGGGCAGAAAAAACTTTTTACCATACCCCTGGGCGACCACAACAATGTATTCTTTGTGGAAACCAGGCGCTACCTGGAGGAGATAAAAAAGTTTATGGGAGGGGTCAAATATTAGTTTCCATAACGATGAACCGGCATGGGAAGAAATAGAAGAACTTAACCGTAAATACGGGGACTACGGTGAGGAGGAAGACCTGCACCGGCGGAAGAGCTGGCTCCGCACCGTAATAAAAGTAGTAGCCCTGGTGATAGCCATGTCCTTTTTATTTACCGTGGTAGGCCGCTGGCTCCAGGTTTATATAGCCATCCCGTGGGAGGTGGTGGAAGAATCCCGAACCCTGGAAGAAGATCCCCTGGTAAAAGAACTTCAGCAGTCGGTAGTTTCCTTAAACGTGAGGGGAGCAGGAGGAGTGGTTTCGCACGGAACCGGCTTTAACCTGGACCCGCAAGGCCTGATAGTAACCAACCGCCACGTGGTTGAAGAAGCCATGTTCCTCCAGGTAAATTTCCCCGGGGAGGGAAAATACCGGGTAACGGATTGGGTAAAAAGTAAAGAAGACGACCTTGCACTGCTAAAACTGGAGGGTGAAAAAAATCTGCCCCACGTGGAACTGGCGGAAAGGAGAGCGGAACCGGGCCAGGAAATACTGGTTATTGGCAACCCCCTGCGGCTGCACCGTATAGCCATGCAGGGCAAGGTGTTGGAGGCCTCCCCCAGCCAGATGGTTGTTGGTGATGCTTCCATCCACCAGGGCCATAGCGGCAGTCCCGTATTCAACCGGGAAGGTGAAGTGCTGGGGGTTATCTACGCCAGCCGCTATAACCGGGACCAGGACAACCTGGGGGTGGCGGTATCTTTACCGAAACTGGAAGATTTTCTGCAGCAGGAAAAAGAAGCAAGATAAAACGTTACAAAACTGCAAAGAAAGTTTACATAGAGTTTAAATTACAGCCGTATTCCTGTAAATCTCCTCTTAATTCCGTATATTTCACTTATATTCCATTATTACAGGTTTGACAAAAACGGATAATAGCTGTTAGCATAATTTAGCTGCCAGGAAAGGTAAATAATAGGCAAAAAATTAACTCAAATTTTGGCACCAGCAATCAAAATTTGATTATTACCCGGGTGCGAGAAAGCAAGATGAAGGGTGAGTCGGTCTGGAGGTGCCTGAGCGGGAACGTTTTCAGCTAAAACGGTCGAAACGCCCAAATTAATGGTAATACGACGGACCTTACCCCTGGCACAGAGGTAAATACCTGGTTAGATGCAAAATATTAAAAAAAAGGAGTGAAGAAAAAAAAATGAATCGATGGAGCAGGTTGAAAAAAGCACTTATTATTTTTGCTGTAATGGCTTTGTTTTTGACTGCCGCTGCAGGCAATGTTTTTGCCCGGGATAACCTGGTGGAAAGGCTACAGGGCAGTGACCGCTATGACACGGCGGCCAATATAGCTACTTACGTTTACCAGAGTGCGGATACGGTGATTATAGCCCGCGGTGACGACTTTGCCGATGGACTGGCGGGGAATGTTCTTGCCGGGGCCATGGATGCTCCCATTCTCCTGACTTCTTCCGATGTGCTTCCGGAGCCTACCCGGGAAGCCATAGAAGAGCTGGAAGCTGAAGAAGCTATAATCCTGGGCGGAGAAGCTGCCGTCTCCAGCCGGGTGGAAGGCCAGCTGGAAACACAAACCAGGAGGATTGCCGGGGCAAGCCGGTATGACACCGCGGTCAGGATAGCAAAAGAAGCCTCCCGGCATACGGAGCTTGCCGACTATGCCCTGGTAGTAAACGGAACAGCTTACGCCGATGCCATGGCGGTAGGCACTGTTGCGGGTATGGAAAACGTGCCTCTTCTACAGGTCCGGGAAGAAAACCTGCCCCGGGACACGAAACAGGCCATAAAAGAAGACCTGGAGGTGGACCGGCTGGTATTGATAGGCGGCGAAGCGGTTATAAGTGAAGATGTCTACATGGAGCTGGGTGCCCTGGTTACCTCAATGGAACGCGTGGCCGGGGTAAACCGCTATGCAACCAGCGTAGAAGTAGCTAACAGGTTTTTCGACGAGCTGGACTGCGCCGTATTTGTAGGGGGCCTGGACGCTAACCTGCCGGATGCCCTGGTAGGCGGATACCTGGGCGCTTTTAATGAGGCCCCGCTGTTGTATGTAAGGCACAGGGTGCCCGATGAAGTTGAAAATTACCTGTCACAGGCAGCGGACGAAAACACCCGGGGTTACGCGGTAGGCGGTGGACGTTCGGTGCAGAGTTCGGTTATAAGGGATATTGAAAATATTATAAGGACTACTTTCCCCTGGCGCTAAAGGCCTGCCGGTCAGTTTTGACCCGGTAGCCTGGCATACTGGTCAAATTAATGCCGATGTTCCTCTCAAAAATTTGGGAGGAGCATCAGAGTGTTCAGCTGAAGTAAACGCTCAGGCTGCTGGAAGTTGGAGGTAATATCCCCCCTTTAATCTCCTCCCCCGCCAGGGGGGAGGAAGATGTCGAGGTAACAAATATTTTAAGAAGAACAGAAAATTTTTTGCGAAAAACAGAAAAAAATTTTATATAAAGCGTTTTCTGTGACAGAACTGTGACAGGTATTTGTTATAATAGAAAAAACCACTAAATCGCCCGGCCTGATAAATAGCATCAAGCCAATCAGCCGGGGTAAAACTTTAACGGCGGTAAAACCCCGACCGGTTTAAACATTTGTAACCTGAACATTATTAGTTAGGTGGAGTAGAGGAATTAGATGTAGATCCTAAGAAAAATGAAACGTTAAACATAATGAAAGATGATGAGGTTGTAGATAAGTTTACTGGCGACGTATCCAGCCAGCCAGGTGAATTAGAGAGCCATTTGGATGGCGAGCCAATTTGTTGAGTTGGTATTTGAAGAAGATGAATTTGGTAGTGATAAACAAGAAGATATGGCGGATGATTTTACAGAGGAGATAGAGGAGATAAAAGAAAAAGCAGATCTGGGACAGTATGATGAGATTGAGTATATAATATTTGGAAGTGACAGTCCTTATGGCAACTTTTCGGCCAGTATAGGCTCGGTGTTTGCAATCCGGTTTGCGGTTCGTTTTATAGAGGGGCTGGTTTTAAACGCCGCCTCGGCGGCGTTGCCGTGGGTCTGGCTGGCCAAGGCTACTCTTTATGCGGTCAAGACGGCGGCGGCGGATATGAAGTTGTTGCTGTTGGGGCAAGAGGTAAGATTATCGCGTTTTATACCCCTGAGGGTAAATTATGAATTTTACATGAGGATGCTCATGTTGATGCATTGGAACCGGGAGACGCGGTTATCAC
>PWGO01000133.1 GCA_003554525.1 Syntrophomonadaceae bacterium
GGCATTTTTCTCATTTTCAAGATAAAATTCGTTAGCCGACGCTGCATTCACATAAAACCCTCCTTCAAAATATTTGTAGCAAAATATTTAAACTGCCCGGTTCGGGCAAGATGAAAGGTGAACTTAACCCCTGTGCCAAAAACAAGATAATCACGATGTTGGAGTGCCACACATGTGTAACGAAAATTCAGAGGCAGCACAACGAAGGAAGTTTATCCCCTGGCACAAAAGAAAATGCCCGGTGAGTAGTTTCAAAAGGTGAACGAAATTAAACGACCTGCTACCACAATACTGGCAAGAATTCTTATTATAAATTATAAGCGGAGTAATCTTGATCTTCAAGAAAATTCGACTGTTTTTGTAAAAGGAGATCCAGATAAGAGGTGAGAAATAATGAAAATAATGGAGGAGGAAGAGGATAAGGTAATTAAAGCTGTAAGTAGTAGAATGGGAAAATACACAAGGAAGAATTGGGAAGGTACACGAGGAGGTGCACATGGAAAAATACAAGGTGCATGAAACTAAAGATACAAGCTACGATTACGAAGTTAAAAGGAAACCAGAAAACAACAACACCCTGGGTGTTATTTCACTGGTAACCGGCATTCTGGCTATTATTCTTTATTTCTGCTGTATAGGCCTGGATTTCCTGTTGGGCATCATTGCATTGATCACCGGGATAATTGGACATAAAGAAGGCCAGGATTATGCCCTGGCCGGTATGATCCTGGGTATTGTGGTATTGTCATTATATCTTATGTTGTTTTTGGGTATTTTTGCCTTAACGGGGATTTCTACTATATTCGCCTTATTTTAATTATGTTTCAGAGCACCGGCCCTGTTACTACACTGCTTCCTCCGACATGGAAGATAGCGTCTGGCGCAGCAAGTTTTCCAGTGCCTCCGGCAGTCCCTGTATTCCCGCCTGCATGAAACCTTGAACCACTACGCTTACAGCTTCGTCCTTGTTAAATCCCCGGCTCATCAGGTATTCTACTACTTCTTCACTTACCGGGCCTACCGCTGCTTCATGGGAAAGGTCCGCCTGAGGCGCACCTTCCACCCACAGCTCGGGCACCGCATTCATTTCCGATTCTTTGGACAGCAGCATTCCACGGCACTCCAGGTGCGCTTGAACATCGTTACTTCTGGCCTTTAAACGCCCACGCATCATCACCCGGGAACCATCGGTACTTAAAGCCCGGCTAATGGATTCTCCCCGGGTTCCCTGCCCATTCAACTCTATTACCGAACCGAGATCCAGCTCAGAATTTTCCTGCCCGTACACTATAGTATTAAAGCGGCTGCGGGAACGATCTCCCTCCAGCACGCAACGAGGGTAAGCCTGAATGGAACGAACCGGCTTTAGCAACAGGTAGTTGTTTACAAAAGTAGCGTCTTCCTCTACCTTCACCCCCGTGCGGGCGCGAACATCGAAATCTTCGGCCCAGTTATGCACCATGGTAAAAGTCAGGTGAGCACCCTTTTTAATAAAAAACTCCGAAACTCCCAGGTGAGAACCTTGCTTTACTTCCGGGCTTACAGTGCACCCGGTAATAATCTGGGCCTCGGAACCTTCTTCAGCCAAAATAATATTATGCACCCTCTGGCTGGCCCCGGCTTCGTCCAGCAAAAGGCAGGATTGAATGGGTTGATCCAGCCTGGCCCCCGGGAGTATTCGCATAAAATAACCGCCTTTTCCCCACAATTCCACGGCAGCTGTATATTTATCCATATCCACGGGCACCATACTCCACCAGTAATCCCACAGCCAGGGATACTCCTGCAGCGCATCTTCTATACACATGATTTCAACTTTGCCCTCGTAAGCGTCCTGTACCCGGGCATAAATAGCAGAATCTCCCTTTTGAAAGTACGATCCCGATCTTTCTTTTTCCGCAGTGTTCATGCCCGCCAAAAGAGAGGCTTCCCTTATTCTCCTATCCAGGTTTTTTAGTGATTCCAAAGGGGCTTCTTCCACAGTAGAGACCTCAGAGGAGAGATCCAGGTCGGAACCATAAGCCGCCTTCTTATCTAAAGCCTGCCGCGCCTTATTCTGAAGCTTAGATTTTTTTTCTTCTATTCCGTGATTTGACATTCCAGGCACCCCTCAAATCCGTTTTGGTTAACTTCTTCAAAGAGATCACGCGGATTACCCGCACAGGTAATAGAGCCCCTCACCAGAACATAACCACGATCGGCATTCAAATAATCCATAATATGCCCGGTATGGGTGATGACCAGCGCAGCCCTTTTTTTCTCGATTTCCCGCGGTGATTTGAGCAGCCTTTTTAAAGCTTCCCCGATTATTACTATGTTATCCAGGTCTACCCCTGATTCCGGCTCATCCACTAAAACCACCTTGGGGTCCTGCACCAGCAGCTGCAGAAGCTCGGAACGCTTCATCTCTCCACCGGAAAAGTTTTCGTTTAAGCCGCGCTCCAGGAGGTAGCCGCAGTTTAAACTCTCAATTTTCTCCTCCATTTCATCGGTTCCATGCTTCTCCCCGGTTATTTGCAAAATTTCCTGCAGGGAAATCTCCGGAACCGCCGGCGATTTTTGAAGGGCGATGCCCATCCCCAGGCGGGCCCTCTCATCCACGCTCAGGTCGGCAATATTCTGCCCGTCCAACAGGATTTCCCCTTCTACTTCGGCTCCACCCATACCCATAATAGCTTTAAGTAAAGTCGTTTTTCCCGAACCGTTAGGCCCCAGCAGAATATGGGTTTCACCTCGAGGAATTACCAGGTTAATATTTTTTAAAATTACTTCACCTTCCACCTTAACTGTTACATCGCGAAGTTGCAGCATATATATCAATTCCTCCCCGAATTTTATGGTAATACAACCAACCCGGCTCCTTACCAGTTTTCATCTTCTTCTTCAGTCTCCTCTTCCAGGGGAATATTGACGGCAGGAGAATCAATTAAATCTACAAGTTTATGCGAAGAGGTGACAAAATTTATATTCTGTATTTCTTCCCCAGGCATGGTCATATTACTGATACCTATTACCACGCCCCGCTTGTTCAGAACCGGGCTACCGCTGCTGCCCGTAGATACAGGGGCAGTCATTTGAATGAATTCGCCCCAACCTTCCAGGTACCGGTTCTCGTAACTCACAATTCCATCAGACATGCTGTACTTCATACCCCCGGGATTACCAATAACAAAAACCTCCTGCCCTACCGTGACATCTCCCGAACGATCTAAGGGCAACTCGGGAAGATTCCAGGCATCAATTTTTATCAGGGCAAGATCCGTTCCCCGGTCGTAGTTAACAATTTTCTCCGCATCGTAGACAGTACCGTCGTACAATTCTATTTCAATTTCCGTACCTCCTTCCACCAGGTGATAATTGGTGGCAATAACACCTTCTGAATCCACTACAAAACCTGTGCCATCTACCCGGTTGTCTACTTTCAAATAAACTACCGAAGGCGCCACTGATTCATATATCTGCTCCGCATGCATTTCTGTAGGCTCGTGGTAAACCATATTTTCCAGCTGATACTTTACCCTGGCACCCAGTGCCTGCTCACCGCCTAACAAACTTACCCGGTTTATAAGCGGCTTACGTTCTTCCAGGTACAGTTTCGGGTTCTCTTCCAGCTTACTGGTAGAAGTAAGTAACACAGGAGCTTCATTTTTCGCCGCCAGTACTGCACCGGTCAAGGAATCCGGAAACAGGTCGCTGCGGCTTATATAGTAATGCTCCGAGTTGGGAAAAAATTCGGAAGCCACTGCAACCGAGGTTCCTACAAAGTCAGTACCGGCTATACGGCGGGCTTCCGGCAGTTCTTCTAAAACCACCCCGGAAACGGATTCGCTGCTACCTACCACCAGGGTCTCTTCTATCTCCTGTTCTTCCAGGAAAGCCCGGGTAGACTCGGGAACTTCGTTTTGACGTGTTAACAAAACCGGGATTTCCTCCCTGGCGGCATAGGGAGCACTTACCAGTGCATCCTGGAAAGTAGTACCCGCGGCCACCACAGCTTTATCGCTGCCCCCCAGAGTTTCTGCAATTTTTACTGCGGTTTCATAGCGGTCTTCCCCGCCGTACCGATCCACAGAAAGACCCATGGCTTCTACTTCCTCTTCCAGGTCAGTAGATAAAGCTTCTTCCCCGCCCAGAAAAACAGCATGCCGGGCCCCCAGACGGTTAATTTCCTGTTCCGTCAGGGGATTAAGACCTTCACCGGGGGTTAAAAGGACCGGTGCATCCAGCCGGTAGGCCAGCGGAGTACTTGATAGCGCATCCGGGAAATCATCCTGTCTGCTTATCAAAACATGATCACTGCGGTTCCACCCGCTCTGGCTAATGCGCACTGCTGTCTCGTAACGGGTTTCCCCGTAGACCCTTTCTACCAGGGAATCCGCTGATACAGTGCTGGAAAAAATCACGGCCAGGGTTATTACGGACAACATTAATATTAAAACCAACCTGCACTTCATAAAACCCCTCTCTCTCCTTGTCAGAAATTATGTAACTATCAATTCAATAACTTTACACCATACCTTACAATTACCTGAATTTAATTGTCATGCCAAAAACACGGGTATTTTTTATACCTTGACCAGACTGCAACCGGACTGCCGTTTATGTTTACAGCGTTAATTTATAATATACACTATACACTGCTAACGCACCTCAGTCAAATTACAGATAAAAGCAGCAGCATCTTCCAGAAACATGTTTTCTCATTTATTTTCTTTCTTGTTAATTCTTTTAAAATCCCGGGTTAATGCAAAACCTGCCTGTCCAGGTTTTAATCTTCTTCCGTTGGAGAAAAATCCATAAACCAGCTTCCAAAATCCACTTTGACTACCTCCGGGCCTTCCCCCGGGGTCAATTCTACATATTTTATAACCTTATAACCAGGACCGTAATACTCCGCCGAACCGCCGTCATCGTACTTTACCAGGGGAACTGCAAAAACAGGAGCTTTATCTCTTTGGGCCAGCATACAATCAACTGCCAGGACAGCCAAAAACACTACCAGTAATATAACTGCAGCTATTTTGATTTTTTTCATATACCAGGAACCTCCCGGGTTGTCTTTCCACGGTTAATTATAATTATATCATGTCCCCATTTAAATAAAACGGCCGGAAAGTCCCACTTCCCGGCCGGATTCATTTTTCGGTTACTGGTCATTCAAGTCCCAGTGCTACTTTCACCAGGTCTTGCATCCTTCCATCCCTGGGGCTTTCCGTGTACAACTCCAGCAGCATCTTTTCCCCGCTTTCAATCTCTTCAGGCACTTTTATTTCTTCCTCAAAATATCCCCAGTCACCCATGGCACCACTGGTTATACCGCTTTTAATTTCTTTCTTGTCATCCTCCTTTAGTAGCAAGCGGTAATGCACCGTTCCTTCAAACACGTTGGCAACACCTTCCAGGTTAAACTCACGGGAAACCTCCGTCTCCGGCTCGGGAGAAAAAACCTTTATGCTGTTAGACTCTGCTACAGGCGGGAATAAAACCTCTATCCCTTTTAAGCCAGGCACATATTTCTCATCGCCTTTTGCCATAAAATCCACCGGCAGACCCGTGGCTTCCAGCTCTTTCAAGTCGTAGGGGCGGGTAATAACCTGAGTTACCGGCTGATCTTCAGCAGGAGCAGTAAATTCCGCGTAAACAGTAAGCCTATCTTCCCCTTCTACTACCTCGGTAATTTCCACCTCGTACCCACCGGTATTCTTTTTCCCGTAGGTTACCAGTATATACAGCGTACCATTGTCCTCTACCGCCTGCCCCAGCCGGATATTACGCGAATAATCCACCCATTTGTCCACTTCAACAGGCAGGCCTTCTTCTTTTTGATCTCCGTCTAAATCTTCCCCGGTTTTATTATTATCTATTTCCTCTTTTTCCTTTTGTTCCCCTTCTTTATCCTCTTTATCCTCTTTATCCTCTTCTATCCGGTTATTTTCATCATCATTAACCGGGGGTATCAACTCGTTCTTTTCTTCCCTGTTTTCTTTATCTGATGGCCTTGTTTTTCCCGGGTCATCTTCTTCACATCCACCTGCTTCAAAACCCACTACTGCAACCAACAAAATCACTGACAGAGCAGTAAATAAAGTAAACAGCCTTGATTTCAACACAGACCCTCCTAACTGTAACCTTGCTCTTAAAATTAATTTTAATTAACCAGAAAAATATTTTCAAGTTAATGAGCATATAATTCCTTTTTCCTGGCCTATCCTATAATTTAGAGTCTATTGTATCGGCTTTGGTTCCCTTGTAAATTAAAAGTTTACTTAACCGCCCGAAAAAATTCCGGGTTCTTTTTTATGATTTTGTACACATTTTCCAGGAAGTCCCCGCCGGCATAACCCACCACCAGGGCCATGCTCAAAGGCATCTCTTCCATTTCTTCAAACACCGCCAGTCCTACATCCTGGGTTACCCAGGCGGAAGCAAAACCTATAATTCCGGATATTAAAACCATCCCCGCAAAATAGTAAGGCCTTATTTCTACATCCTTATAAGACTGCATGTACTTTATAAGGCCCACCGCTCCCCTGCATATCCCGCCAATAAAACCCAATAAAAAAAATATCATGGAACTCCACCTCCCGCCCGCTTTTAATTTTTCATAGTGTTAAATACACAGGTGTTGGTATAAATTTCTTTTTTTCTTTATTTTCTTTTTCGAGGGAGGGCCGTGTTTTCCCTTTTAATTATAGAAAATTTGTAATTAATTTAAGAACATTAGTTAAAGTAAACATAATATACTTCCTTTAGCGCCAAAAATAGATTTACTACAGTTAAAGGAACTGGGGTTTAAGCGTAGAAATTAATATTACCGTTGTTTTAAGGAGGACCCAAATGGCCGCTTTTCCTCTTAACCTGGAAAGGGCGCATAAAAACCTGTTAACCAACCTGACCGAACTGGTGCGCATAGATACCAGCAACCCGCCAGGTAACGAAACCAGGGCGGCTCAATATATTCAACATATATTCCAGAGAGAAGGCATCTCCTGTAAACTGGCCGGGCCCGATCCGGACCGCTGCAGCGTCCTGGCCCGTATTAAAGGCGGAGACGATCCTCCACTTATGCTTTTATCTCACCTGGATGTAGTGCCGGCACGGGCCACAGAATGGAAATACCACCCCTTCGGCGGAGTTGACGCCGGCGGTAAAATATGGGGGCGCGGCGCCATGGATTGCAAAAACCTGGCTGCCCTGTGGGTGTCTTTGATGATCGAAATTAAAAGAGAAAATATCCCTTTAAAAAGGGACATAATATTTGCAGCCACGGCAGACGAAGAAATGGGCGGGGAAAAAGGTATAAAGTGGCTACTGGAAAATCATCCCCGGGAAATGAATGCCGGTTTCTGCCTGAACGAAGGAGGTGGCTGGTCCTTCCAGGTTAATAACAGGGAATACCACCTGCTCAATACTGCAGAAAAATCTGTGTGCTGGCTTAAATTAACTACACACGGCACCTCGGGGCATGCTTCAATCCCCACTTCCCGCAGTGCCATACTTGATCTCGCTTCCATATTAAATATAATTGGGAACACCTCCCTACCCATGCATCTGACTTCAACTGCGGAAGCATTTATAAAAGGATTGGCTCAAAAGCAACCATTCCCCTTTTCTTCTATAATAAAACTTATCGGCAACCGTACCTTTTCTGAAAGAATGCTCAAGCAAAGCCTGGGAAATACTTACGAAGCAAGAGTCGTAAGAGCCATGCTGCGCAACACGGCCACTCCCACGAAGCTGAAAGCTGGTTATAAAAGCAACGTGATCCCTTCCTCTGCTTCCGCTGAGCTGGACGGACGCATTTTACCCGGCCAATCCCCGGATAATTTCATAAAAGAAATACAGGAACTGGTAGGTGAAGAGGTGGAAATAGAAAAGATTAGATCGGGCACACCTTCGGAAACTTCCCCCCAATCGGTAATGTCTTCTATTATACGGGAGGCCCTGAGGGAATGCCGTGGAGAAACTGAGGTAGTTCCCTTCCTGCTTCCCGGGGCTACCGATGCCCGCTACCTGCGTTCCCTGGGCATCGGCGTTTATGGTTTTTTCCCCATGCTCCCCGGTGAAGATTATCACCTGGCCCACGGTATCAACGAAAACATTTCCATCAAAACCCTGGATTTTGCGCTACAGGTAATGTGGAAAGTTCTGGACGGCTACTGTTTCGCTTAAACGCACTAAATATGGTTTATTGCCTCTACAGACCTCTACCATGAAAGACCAAAGACCAAAGACCAAAGACCAAACTAAATAACCATCCCCGGCGGCTTGTATGGTTACAAGCCCCAGCATTAATACTGAACTTAACTATCCCATTTACTTATAAAATGCTCCAGTATCTTCTCATCAAGCTTCCGGGAAATTTGTAAAATTTCTTCAGTGACACCTCCTTCACGGAGAAAAGCTTTTTCCATTTCCCCTCTTAAATTGTTAATCTCACCGTCTAAATTTTGGTATTTACTCCTTTTAACCTTACTCATCATTACCCCCAACCATTCTTTCCAGTATTGTTTTGCCCGGCACAGAACACAGCTCATGGTAAATATTGCCGCAATATACTATAAAGTGTCACTACCGGGTAATTTTTTGCACCTTGTGGTTATAAACAACCACTGTGCACTGGTTTACAACTATTTTTTCTACAAGTTACCATACTTATCCTTCCATGTAAATCAATTTGTTAAAACTGCTAACAATTTGCAAACAAATGCGGAAAAACCTGCACTGTATGCCTATGCTTAAAGCTTTATTTGTCATTTAATTTCGAATTTTTTCATGGCTCGCTACCCTGGTAAAACACCCGGACTCCAAGGAAGCAGGGTGACAAGCTAAAGGTTTGTGTCATATGAATATGAAAGTAGTAAACCAGTCCAGGAGAAGAAATCAAAAAAAGGGTAAGAAAAAAAGAGCACCATTTGTAAAAAATAGGCCCGGGAAACAAGCCCGGGTTGCTACTAAACAGCCTAAGATGGTTTGTTTACAGTTTTCATCGTTCAGCAGCTTTTGCAGCTGGAACTGCTGCAAGGGGCACATCCGCCACCCCCTGCTCCCGGCGAACTCTTCTCCCCGCCGGACATGCTAAAAGCAGAAAACACCTTGGGTGATAATGTAGAGCACCGGGGACAGGGTGCTTCTTTCTGCAGGGAACTCACCAGTTTTTCAAAACGTTGCCGGCATTCAGAACAGTAATATTCGTAAAGGGGCATACTTAATAATCCCTCCTCCCGCTTTTTGTTGTTTTTGTTTAGTAGTAACTTCCCAGGCACTGGTTATAGTAAGGCCTGTTCCTCCCTGCCTGCGTGGTCACTTTTTAGCCACTTATTTCTAACTTATTTCTTCGTGGGATCCTTTAAATCCCTTTCTTTAAGCTCCACAAAGTTGGTTTCTATAATTCCTTCCAGCTGGCTTACTTCTTGCTGTACTTTTTCCGTTACCGGGTCGTCCACCTGCAAAACCATAACCGCTTCACCACCGATTGACTTTCGCCCTACCTGCATTGTGGCAATATTTATGCTCCTGTCTCCCAAGAGTGAGCCTACCCTCCCGATAACCCCTGGCTTATCCTCATAGGTACATACCAACATATACCGGGAGGGAACCACTTCAATACGATAGTCCCCTATCTGCACTATACGCATATCCTCCTGACTAAACAAGGTACCGGAAAGAACGCGCTCCTCTCCACTTTCAGTTACGATAACCGTAATTAAATTGGCAAAGTTATCTACATCGCTGGAAAAAGTTTCTTTTATCCGTATTCCCCGGTTTTTAGCTATATACCCGGCATTAACGAAATTTACCTGGTCTCCCATGATTACCTGCAGTAGGCCAATCAAAAAAGAGGTGGTAAGTGGCGTTACCTGTTTGCCGGCAATTTCACCGCTATACTGGACCTCTACCTCGTCTACGGCTCCTCCGTAAAGCTGCATGTAAAAGCTGCCCAGCATCCTCATTAAAGGCATAAACGGTCTTACCTCGCTAACTACTTCCGGCATCAGGGTTGGCATATTAACCGCCGTTACCGCCGATTCTCCTTCCAGGGCTTTTAAAACTTGTTCCGCTACCTGCACAGCCACGTTAACCTGCGCTTCTTCAGTGGATGCACCAAGGTGAGGCGTCAGGACAACGCTGTCCAATTCCAGCAGGGGAATGTCCTGCGGGGGTTCTTCCTCAAACACATCCAGGGCCGCACCTGATATTTTTCCCTCTTTAAGGGCATGGTACAGGGCCTCTTCATCCAGGAGCCCACCCCTGGCACAGTTTATAATACGGGCCCCAGGCTTTATTATTTCCAGTTCTTCCCTGGATAAAAAGTGATACGTGGCGGAAACCAAAGGAAGGTGCAGGCTTACAAAATCCGACCGGCGTAAAAGATCCTCCCAGGAAGTTAATTCTACTCCTGTATTCTCAACTTTTTCTGGAGATACATAAGGGTCATAGGCCAGTATTTTCATGCCCATGGCCCGCGCCATTCTTGCTACTTCGCCACCTATACGCCCCAACCCCAACAAGCCGAGAACTTTCTGGTTAAGCTCTACTCCGGTAAAGCGCTTGCGTTCCCATTTTTTCTGTTTAACCGAATTGTCAGCTCCCGGTATGTTACGAGCCAGGGAAAACAACATGGCCAGGGTGTGCTCCGCCGCAGATATTGTATTTCCCTCGGGTGCATTAATTACCATGATCCCTTTTTCCGTAGCTTTTTCTACATCTATATTGTCCACCCCTACCCCGGCTCTACCAATTACCTGGAGGTTAACGCCTTTTTCTATAAGGGAAGCGGTTACCCGGGTTCCGCTGCGCACAATAAGGGCATCGTAATCGCCAATAATTTCCTTCAGGCTGCTTTCATCTCTCCCCGTGCAAACATCCACATGGGCCTTTTTTTGCAAAACCTGCAAACCCTCCTGGGAAAGGGGATCCGTTACCAGAATCTTCACCGCCTTCACCTCCACCAGAGCAATAAATTGTATATAAATTGTATATAAATTTTATTGTATATCATTTGTTTATAAAAGAAAAGCCCCCGGGTCAAAAGGGAATACCAGTTATTTTAATCACTTATTTTATCTTATTCTACTTGTTTACTTTATTCTACTTAACTTTTTCCACTACCTTCCCATGCTTCGCTGCTTTTTTCATTTTTAATAGAGTTTAATAGAGAATGAAGGGAAAACAGGAAAGAAAGGTCGAATAAATAAAAGGGGAGGTGTATCCCGTGGATATATGGACAATTACAGGCCTGCTGGTAGCAATTATTTTTTTTATCCTGGGACTGGTAGGAACCATTATTCCCATGCTGCCCAGCGCTCCCCTGATATGGGTGGGCATGCTTGCCTACGGTCTTATTGCCGGATTTGAAGATCTATCCCTTGCTTTTTTCTTATGGCAGGGCTTGCTGGTACTGCTGGTGTTGCTGGTAGATTACATTACTACCGCCCTGGGAACCCATTATTTTGGAGGAACCCGTGCGGGGTTTTGGGGAGCTGTTCTGGGACTGCTGGTCGGGGTAATTTTTTTCAACCTGCCCGGGCTGCTTCTGGGAACATTCCTGGGAGCTGTAGCCGGTGAATTAATTGCCAGCCCGGACATTAAAAAAGCTCTTATTTCCGGTATAGGAGCTGTTATCGGGTTTCTGGGGGGAATACCTTTTAAGCTGCTGCTAGAAATAATAATGATAGCCTGGTTTTTTATAGTCATAATTTAAACCTGCTGTGCGTATAACCGTAACTTGTAGCAAGTTAATAATCCACTACATGCACCACATGTTATGATACAATAGTGGCAAAGGTTCACTTCAATAATCTAACCAGCATAGCCGCGGGCACAAAAGCAGTTTAAACCGGGTAAAAGGAAATTGTAAAAAGAGGCAGGGCCGGTTTCACGGTAAAGGAATTTATTAACCGGAGGTTAGCCAATGGGGGAGAATATCAATAAAAGCAGTACAATTGACAGCTACAAAAGCTATACTTTTAACATTTTATCACACGTAACCCCGTTCAACTACCTTGAAAAATCACAACTGGAAGAGCTATATTCCCAGTGCGAAATTAAAACTTTTCCGGTGGGGGATTTTATTTTTAAGCAGGGGGAAAGGTCACACCAGTCACTGTACATCATACTGGAAGGAAGAGCCCGTATCTTAATGGAAGACGAAAAAGAAAGCATTAAAACGGCAGGGGAAAGAGCAGTTGCGGATTTTTTTGGCGAAACTGTACTTTTAACCGGGGAAAATTACCCGGCTTCGGTCACAGTCTTGGAAAAAATGGTGTGCCTGGTAATACCCCGCACTGTTTTTGAAAAAATGCTTTCCTTCAACCAGCAGGCTTCCGAAAGTTTCACCCGTTTGCTACTGGTCCGCCTGAAAGAAATGTATTACCAGATTGGGGAGCAAAAGAAAAGAGATATCTTATACGAAGAGCCGCTGCACAAAAAGGTAGAACAGGTAATGATCTCTCCCGTAATTACCTGCCTTCCGGGGCAGACCATAAAAAGGACCGCGCAACAAATGAGCCGGAATGGTATTACTTCTGTAGTAGTTGTAGCCCCCAACGGGAAGCCAGTGGGGATAGTTACCGATAAAGATCTGGTAGCCAAAGTGCTGGCTGAAGAAGCAGATGCCCCCCGCTACGTATTTCAAATCATGAGCCGCAATTTAAAAACTGTAAAAAGCAGCGACTTTGCATATCAGGCTTTCCTGGTAATGGTTAAACACCATATAAACCACGTAATAATTGAGGAAAAGGGGCAGCTCCAGGGTATAGTAACCATGAAAGATCTGATCAAATCACGCGACTGGGGCACCCTTTCTGCAGTTAATTCCATTGAAAATCACCGGGATATAGAATCTCTTGCCGAAACCATGGAGGAAATAGACCAGGTGCAACACGCCCTGCTTTTAGAAAGAGCCTATGCACGGGAAATCAGCGAGCTGGTAACTGAATTCTACGACCGGGTCACCCGCAAGATCTTGAGCCTGACCGAAGAACAAATGCAGGAGGAAGGATGGGGAAAACCCCCTGCGGGATACTGCTGGATCAGCATGGGAAGCTCGGGCCGCAGAGAGCAGTATTCCCGCACGGACCAGGATAACGGTATTATATTTGAAGCTTCGGATACAAAGGAAAAAGACGAAGCCGCCCGTTCTTACTTTTTGAAGCTGGGAGAAAAAACTGTTAAAGGCCTGGAAACCTGCGGGTTCAGGAGGTGCCTGGGGGGTGTCATGGCCGAAAACTCCGCGTGGTGTAAAACCCTCCCGGAATGGAAAGACACGGTACACGATTGGATAAACCGGCTGGATCCGGATCATATACGCAACATGACTATATTCCTTGATTTCCGCTGCGTTTACGGCAGGGAGGATCTGGGCCAGCTTCTTAGAGACGAAGTAAGCCGGGCTTTCAAGAACTCCCCCGACACCCTGTACTTCCTGGCCAAGGACGACCTGCAACACAGAGTTCCCCTCAATTTTTTCCGGCAGATAATCACAGAAAAAGATGGAAAAATAAATTTAAAGAGTACCGCCACTGTCCATCTTATAGACTGCGTACGAATCTTTTGCCTGCGAGAGGGCATTAAGGAAACTTCTACTTTCCAGCGAATAAACCAGCTGCAAAAGAAAAACGTGTTTAACCAGGACCTGGCAGATACCATAAAGGAAGCGTTCGAAACTCTTTTAATGCTGCGTATAAAAAATTATTTGGCCTGCCTCAAGCAAGGACGGGAACCAGATAACTACATCTACCCTGCAAGGTTAAGCAAGAAAGAACGTACCAGGCTTAAAAAAGCCATGCAAGCCACCAACTGGCTGCAGACCCTGGTATCTCAAAATATTGTAATGGGTTTATAGCTCTTCAGATTCTTTTTCTTTGTTGTTTCCCTTACTTTTTATCACAAAAAACGCTGCCCCGCCTAAAATGGCAACTATTAATACTGCCAGCACGGCAATTACCGTGTAGTCAAGGTGCTCGTACCCGGCACTTATCTCGCTTTCTTCCAATAAATCAATTTCCCAGCTAACAGTTTTGCCATCTACCTTATCAGCATTTTGGAAGGAAGGCTCCCGTGGAAGCTCCAGAAAAAGTTCCACATTTGTGTTTTTATCCACATCGTCCTCCTCCTGACGATCGATAAACACTTCCACCAGCCCTTCTTCTTTTAGCAGGTTCCCTCCCATTTCTATATCAATTTCACCCCTGAACTGCTCTTCACCCGGGACAGTTATTTCTTCCAGCTGCTCATAGTGTTCATAATGCCGGGATATTTTTACGCCTTCCTGGCCTTCCCTGGTTATTTTTTCTGTCTCGTATCCGTCCTTTTCAGCTTCTTCTTTTATTCCTGACCAGATATCCCCAAACTGCTCCCCTTCATCAGTATCCCTTAAAAAATACTGTTCCACATCTACACTGCCATCCTCGCAGAGAGAAAGCCTTATTTCAAAATCATCCACACAACCCACCAGCATCATTGAAACTACACAAACCAGGACAAAGCCCACCGCTTTTATTTTCACCCGGCATCACTCTCCCTTGCTAAATATTTCGACAAAATTGGACAAATTTCTTTATGCTATTATACCATAATAACCCTTAAGCTGGTTAATTTTTTTTACCGGACTGGAGGACCTCCCGGTGGTAGAACCCACGCACCTACATTGTTGCCTCGATATCTTCCTCCTCCCTGGTGCTAATCCAGTTACACACTTGACACCGGAGGTAAAGCTACACTCTTTGGGTTATTTTATACTTTGGGTTATTTTATACTTCCTTGCCGCGGGCTTCTTTCTTCCCCCCACCGGGGGGGAAGATTAAGATGGGGGGGATACCTTATTGGAGGTTGGAAGTTAGAGGTCAGAGGTCAGATTTCAGAGGTCGGAAGTCAGAAGTCAGAAGTAAAAGACAAGAAAAGCAAAAAGACTCTTGCCGGTGTCAAGTGTGTAACTGGGTTAGCCTGGTGGGGGAGGAATTAAAGGTGGTAGGTATCTTGCCTCTTGCTTCTTGCTTCTTGCTTCTTGCCTCTTGCCTCTTGCCTCTTGCTTCTTACTCAATGCTCGCTGCCGGTATAAACACAACCCTTTTGCTTACTGCACCACAGGACAAAGCTCGTTGCTCTTTCGTCTGGTATTAAGTAGCCCCCACATTGGCGTCACGACATCTTCTCCCCCCCCTTGAGTTAAAGCGTTACTTTATAAGCATGGATAAAAGTGCTTTCTGGGCATGCAGCCGGTTTTCGGCCTGATCAAAAACCACCGACTGCTCAGACTCGATGACCTGGTCAGTTATCTCTTCACCCCGATGCGCGGGGAGACAGTGCATGACCACCGCCCCCGGTTCGGCTTTATCCAGGAGGGCCCGGTTCAACTGGTAAGGCGCAAAGTGTTTTCGCTTTTCTTCTTTTTCGCTTTCCTGGCCCATGCTGGTCCAGACATCTGTATATACTACTTCGCAACCTTTTACCGCTTGTTCCGGGTCTTCCATCAAGACCAGTTCTCCTCCACTGGACCGGGCTTCTCGCCTGGCCAGTTCTACAATATCGCCATCCGGGGCATAGCCAGGAGGGTGGGCTACCCGGAGCTGCAAACCCAGTTTGCTGCATCCCAACATAAGGGAATGAGCCACGTTGTTCCCGTCCCCCAGGTACACAACTTTACGTTCCGGCGCCAGTTCGCCGCATTTTTCCCATACAGACATTAAATCCGCCAGGGCCTGGCAGGGATGAAATCTATCGGTAAGGCCGTTAATAACCGGAACAGAAGCATAACGGGCCAGCTCTTCTACTTCTTCCTGATCAAAAGTACGGATCATGATACCGTCCACATAGCGTGAGAGTGTCCGGGCGGTATCTTTAACTGGTTCTCCTCGTCCCATCTGCAAATCGCCGACACTCAGGAAAAGCCCCCTGCCTCCCAGCTGTTCCATACCTACTTCAAAGGAAAGACGGGTGCGGGTGGATGATTTTTGAAATATCATAGCCAGGGTTCTACCCTCCAGGAAATTATGGGGCTGCCCTTCCTTCTGCTTATGCTTAAGCTTGAAACCCAGCTCCAATATGCTCCGTATTTCTTCCCCGCTGTAGTCAACCAGGCTCAGCAAGTTACGCCCCACCAATTCTCGTGTCATACGCTCTCAACTCCCTGTAATTTCTTGTAGAGTTTCCATAAAAATCGAAGCAAACTGCTGCACATCTTGCTCGTCAATGATAAACGGGGGTAAAATCCTTACCGTGCTTTCCCCAATAGCGTTAACCAACAGCCCCTTGCTCTGGCATCCCGCCTGGACTGCGGCAGCGTTTAAACCATCCAGCTCCATAGCCAGAATAAGCCCTTTACCCCTTACGCCCTTGACAACACCGGGCAACTGCTCCCGGATGCGCTTAATCTCTCCAAGTATAAATTCACTTTTGGCATTTACTTCCTGCAAAAGCCCGTCGTCCAAAAGAACTTCCATTACCGCCAGCGCAGCGCTGCAGCTTACAGGGTTACCGCCAAAAGTAGAAGCGTGATCTCCCGGGCCCAGCGCTGAAGATATTTTCGGGTTGAAAATTGCAGCAGCAAGCGGCATGCCCCCTCCCAGAGCCTTGGCGGAAGTAATAATATCCGGCTCTACACCGTAATCCTGGTAAGCCCACAATGTTCCGGTCCTTCCGACCCCGCACTGCACCTCGTCGAATATTAACAAAAGCCCGTTTTCATCACATATTCTCCGCAGCGCCCGGAGAAAATCTTTTTCAGCAACATGGACTCCACTTTCACCCTGGACCGGTTCCACCATGACCGCGCAGGTCTCTTCGTTTACGGCCCGTTCAAAAGCATCCGCATCGTTAAAAGGCGCATAAATAAAGCCGGCGGGAAGGGGATCAAAATCTTTCTGGTGATGCTCCTGCCCGGTAGCCGTTACCGTGGCCAGCGTCCGGCCATGAAAGGAACCCAACGCAGTTACAAATGTGTGCCTGTTTGCACTAATATTATTTTTGGCATATTTACGGGCCGCCTTGATAGCCGTTTCGTTTGCCTCCGCGCCGCTGTTGGCAAAGAAAACTTTCCCTCCCAGGGAATTTTCCGAAAGCCGGCAGGCCAGTTTTGCCTGCGGTTCAGTGTAATAAAGGTTAGAAGTATGGATCAGGGCTTCAGCCTGGTGCCGAATTGCCTCCACCACCCGGGGATGAGAATGACCCAGGGCATTAACCGCCAGCCCTCCTACAAAATCCAGGTATTCCCCGCCCCTTTCGTCCCTTACACGGGCTCCTCTACCTTCTTTAATAACCAGGGTTTTCTGGGGATCCCTGCGATAGGTATTCATTACATACTGTTCATACATGGTGGGAATGTCCAAGACGGACCCACCTCCTTTCCTGTTTTAGCAATACCCGTTGGCACCGGGGGCGGTTGGTTTTTTTGTCCTGGCTTTAGTTGGCTACAAGGAAACTAAACCACCCCGGTCGCCTACAAACTTCCTTAATCTGTTTAATCTGTTTAATCTGTTCACTTACTCAGGCGGAATCTTCTTTTACTACCATGGTGCCAATACCTCTGTCAGTAAATATCTCCAGCAGTAAGGAATGCTGGATTTTGCCGTTTATTATGTGTGTCCGGGTAACCCCCTTATCCAGCGCTTTCAAGCAAGACTCCACCTTGGGTATCATGCCTTCGTTTATCATGTTTTCGCGGATCAGTCTTCGCGAGTTTTCTTCCGTCAGCGTTGAAATAAGGCTTGATGGATCTTCAGGATTTTCCATTATTCCCTCTACGTCAGTAAGCAATATCAGTTTTTCCGCATTCAGAGCCGAAGCTATCTCCCCGGCCACGTAATCTGCGTTGATATTCAGGCCGTCGGCCTCACCTTCTTCCTCGTAATACTTGCCTATAGAAGAAACCACGGGTATATAATTCTGATGTACCAGGGTATCCAACAACGCCGGGTTTACTTTTTCTACTTCGCCTACAAAACCCAGGTCTACCGTTTCCTCCACCCCGTTAACTTCCACCTGACGCGGGGGAACTTTACGGGCTATCAGCAGATCGGAATCTTTACCGCTTAACCCAACCGCCTTGCCCCCGAAGCGGTTTATCATGCTTACTATTTGTCGGTTTACCTTACCTACCAGCACCATTTCTGCAAGCTCCATGGTATCTTTGTCGGTTATGCGTAGTCCTTGCGAAAACGCGGGTTTTTTCCCTATCTTGTTCATCCAACGGTCAATTTCTTTTCCGCCCCCGTGCACCAGGATAGGATTAATACCAATATATTTCAGCAAAACTACATCCAGTATTACTGTTTTTTTCAGCTCCTCGTCTACCATGGCGTGTCCGCCGTATTTTATTACAAATGTCCTGCCTGCAAAGTTTCGGATATAAGGGAGAGATTCTATCAGTATTTCCGCCTTGGCTATAAGGCTTTTCATTTCTTCCATAATCAATACCACCTCTTTTACTGCTTTTTCTTTTTTATTACCATTTACGACCGGTAGGAACCGTTTATTGATACATAATCGTGGCTGAGGTCGGTACCCCAGGCTAATAACTCTTCCTGCCCCATATTTAAGTCCAGGGTGACCGGAACTTCCCGGCAGCGCAACACTGCGGCGGCTTCTTCTTCAGAAAAAGATAGGCCGCGGCCCTGTGCGGCTACCTGAACTGCCCCTATAAACAGGTCCACTTTTTCCGGGTTAAAATCCACTCCGGCATTACCCAGGGCCATAAATATGCGCCCCCAGTTGGCGTCCTCTCCATAAAAAGCAGTTTTCACCAGCACAGAATTTAAAATAGCCCTTGCCACAGTACGTGCAGTTCCCCGGTCCGGTGCACCTTTTACACGTAGTGCGATTACCTTGGTAACTCCTTCGCCATCATCTACTATACGGTACGATAGCTCGCGGCACGCTTCCTGAAGCACGCTGCAAAAACGCTGGTAAGCAGGACCTTCCCTATTTATTTTTATTCCCGAAGCACCGTTTGCCATTACTATAACCATGTCATTGGTGGAATTGTCACCGTCCACGGTTATAAGGTTAAAAGTTTGATCTGCCGCGTGCTGAAGGGCTGGCTGTAACAACTCCCGGTCTATTTGCACATCAGTAGTCAAAAAAGCCAGCATGGTAGCCATATTGGGACAGATCATTCCCGCACCTTTTGCCATTCCACCCACCAGGTAAGAACCGCCTTCTTCTTCCACCTGCATTGCTACTTGCTTGGCCGCGGTATCCGTGGTAAGGATAGCGTTTGCCGCGTCGATGCCACCTTCCGGGGAGAGTTCCCCTGCTGCCCGGGCCATACCTGCCTTTACATTTTCCATGGGGAGTGCCTGGCCGATAACTCCCGTGGAAGCTACCAGCACAGATTCTTCGGGAACTCTCAGGTGTTCCGCCGCCAGAAAGGCCATTTCCCGGACATCCTTGTATCCCTGTTCGCCCATACAAGCGTTGGCGTTTCCGCTGTTTACCACCTGTGCATGTACCCGGTTTGCTATCCTTTCACGGCTGAGCTTAACCGTGGGAGAAGCAAAAAGATTACTGGTAAATACACCCCCCGCTGTTCCCGGCAGCTCCGTGTACAACAGTCCCAGATCTCTTCCACTTTCCTTTATACCACAAGCTACCCCGGAAGCATTCCACCCCTGTGGTGAAGCCACCCCTCCCTGCGGTAGTTTTTTATAGTAATCGTTTTCCACGTGTTTTTCCCCCTTTCCTTCCTACAAATATCTATAGAGAACTACAGGGAACTACAGAAAACTACAGATACTCTAACTGCAGATTTTTAAGGTACTATCGCAGCCTGGCTCAAGCCTGTATTTTCTTCAAAATCAAGCATCAGGTTCATGTTCTGCACCGCCTGCCCGGCGGCCCCTTTCACCAGGTTATCTATAGCTGAAATCACTACCACAGTTCCAGTTCTTTCATCCAGGGTTAAATTTATATGGCAGAAGTTGCTTCCCCTTACCCACCTGGTTTCCGGAAACATCCCAGGCTCCAGGATTTTCACAAAACCGGCATGCCGGTAATAAGAGTGGTAAATTTCCCTTAGTTCCTCTTCGTCGCTTCTTCCCGCCAGGTTTACATAACAAGTGCTGATTATGCCCCGGTTCACCGGGATAAGGTGGGGAGTAAAAATCAGGCGAACCCCGGAACCCTGGACCAGGGAGAGGAGCTGTTCCATCTCCGGTGTATGCTGGTGTGAGGCAATACGATACGCTTTAAAACTCTCGCTGCATTCCGGAAAATGAAACGCCTGTTTCGGGGAGCGCCCCGCCCCGGATACTCCCGACTTGGAATCTATTATCAACCCCCCGCCCGACAGCAAACCTTTATCCGCCAGCGGAAGCAGGCCCAGCAGTACTGAAGTAGGATAGCAGCCGGGGTTTGCTACCAGCCAGGCACTTTTTATCAATTTCCTGTTTACCTCCGGCAGTCCATAAACCGCTTCCGGAAGGAGCTCAGGAACCGTATGGGTAATACCGTACCAATCCCGATAAAGGGAAGGCTCTTCCAGGCGGAAATCTGCGCTTAAATCTATGGTGCGGAGTCCCCTGCCTTTTAGTTTTTTTACTACTTCCGCCGAATGTCCATGAGGAAGCGAACAAAAAACTATATCCGTATCCCCGGGGACTTCTTCCGGGTCCAGGGCAGACAGTACCGGGATTGGTTTCCCGGTAAACTGAGGATGTACCTGGGAAAGCTCCCTGCCCTGGTGTGATTCTGAAGAAAGGTAAGATATGTTCACTGCCGGGTGAAGCAGAAGAAGCCTTACCAGCTCTATGCCCGTATATCCTGTAGCTCCCAGCACAGCTGCTTTTTTCAATTTAAATCCCCCTTGCCGGTAGAAAATAATTCCCGAATCAATTTAAGCCCCCCATCCCAAAGGACGAGAGGCATTCTCGCGTTACCACCTTTCTTGCTCCCGAGCCCGGGAGCCACCTCAGAGCGCCCGGCCATGCGGCACGGACGAAACTTTGATAACGGAAAGCCCGAACCCGCCTACCCACAACCTGCATGGAAAAATACTTCCTGTTATTACAGATAGCTTCAGCGGATTTCCTCCGGGGTGCGCTTCACCTGACGGCTCATGACCCGCCGGGCTTCCACCATCCCCGGCTCGCTAATATCAACTCCGTCAAACTACTCTCCCCATCTCAGGATATTAACCTATAAGTTTTACAAAAATACAACTCATCAACTTGTTAAAATACATTTTATCATTTAAAGCCGTGTTGTCAATATGTTTCAAGCTCAATCTTGACATATTATGCATTATTGAAGTTATAATAAGTTTTAAATATTTTAAATCTCTTTCTATATTTCTTTCTTTAATACTTTACGTTTACCTCCTGCTCTTCAAGCTTTTCAATTATTTCTTTTTCTTGCCTTGGCATAAACACCACCCAGATTTATTATACTGGTAGATATATAGTTTGATCAAGACAAAAGAACCGTCCCCATGTCTTGCCGTCAACCCTGAGGAGGAGGAGTAGTCACTTCATTACTTCCTTATGCGTTCCTTTACCCATTCCCCCACCAGCGGCAGCTCAAACTCGTCCCCCTGGTAAGCTTTAAGCATAAGCATTACCCACAAAACCAGCCCGGCCAGCAGCACCAGGGTATACATTATGTCCAGCACCCGGGCGCCACCAAAAGGTAAGCGAATAAACAAAAGAAGCAGGGCAATACTGCTAAACGTAACTATGGACTGAAGGGCATGAAAACGGATGTACCGGTCCTCTTTTTCCAGAAGGTAAAATATTATCCCGGTAATAAAAAAACCAAGGTAGCAAATAAACCCGCCCATCTGCGAATTCATCCCTCTAAAATTGCTTCCTCCCCCGGAAAAAACTACAGGTACCATACCACTACAACCGCCACATTTCCTGGACTTCCCGTCAAGTTCGTTTCTGCAGTAGGGACAGAGCATGTTAAATTCAACTCCTTTATCTTAATACACGCCTTATACCTATAACGGCATGTTACCGTGCTTACGCGGAAGCCTTTTTTCACGCTTGCTATAAATAGCTTCCAGGGAACGCAGAAGGTGATAGCGGGTATCCCGGGGATCAATTACATCATCTATCCAGCCGCGCGAAGCAGCGATATAAGGGTTGGCATACTTTTCACGGTATTCGCTGGTAAGCCTTTCCTTTTCCTTTTCCGGGTCCCCGGAGTTCTCAATTTCTTTCCGGTTAATAATATTTACCGCTCCTTCCGGTCCCATAACCGCAATTTCCGCCGTGGGCCAGGCCAGGGAAATATCCGCACGCATGGCCCTGGAATTCATGGCCAGGTAAGCCCCGCCGTAGGCCTTACGCAAAATAACCGTCACCTGGGGCACGGTTGCTTCCGCGTAGGCGTATAATAGCTTGGCGCCGTGCCGGATAATACCCCCCCATTCCTGGTTAACCCCGGGAAGGTAGCCGGGAACATCAACGAAAGTAACCAGGGGTATATGGAAACTGTCACAAAACCTTACAAAGCGGGATATCTTGTCGGAAGAATCAATATCAAGGCACCCTGCCATTACTGAAGGCTGGTTCCCTATAACCCCGACCGGCTGTCCACCCAGGTGGGCAAAACCTACTACCGCGTTGGCAGCGTATTTTTCCTGTACTTCAAAAAAGCGGCTTCCGTCTACCACTCTCTTTATAATATCCCTTACATCGTATCCCTTGTTGCTGCCCTCGGGCACCAGGTTGACCAGCTCTTCCCGGTCTAAACGGGGTTCTTCCGGCTCCGCCGGCGGAGGATCTTCAACATTATTGGGAGGAAGATAGTCCAGTAGAGTTTTAACCCTTTCCAGGCAGTCATCTTCGTTTTCGTCCATGAAATGGGCCACCCCGCTGGACTGGTTATGTGACAAGGCCCCACCCAGTTCTTCCTGGGTTACTTCTTCTCCCGTAACTGCTTTGATAACCTGGGGGCCAGTTATAAACATGAGACCCGTTTCTTCCACCATAAATACAAAATCAGTTAAAGCCGGGGAATAAACCGCCCCACCGGCACAAGGCCCCATGATAACCGATATCTGGGGTATTACCCCGGAGTATATGGTGTTGCGGTAAAATATCTCTCCGTAGCCGTTAAGGGCATGAACCCCTTCTTGAATCCGGGCACCCCCGGAATCGTTTATGCCTACCAGGGGAGCACCGCTTTGGGCCGCCAGGTCCATTGCCCGGCAGATTTTTTCTGCATGTCTTTCCCCCAGGGAGCCGCCGGCCACGGTAAAATCCTGGGCGTAAACGTATACTTTTTTGCCGTTAACGGTGCCATAACCGGTAACTACACCTTCTCCCGGGTTTTCAATATCCAGTGAGCTGGCCTCCTCCATATCGGTCTGAACAAAAACACCTATTTCTACAAAACTTTCCGGATCGAGCAGTTGCTCCAACCTTTCCCGCGCCGTTTTTTTACCTTTTTCTTTTTGTTTTTGTTGTTTTTCTTCCCCGCCGCCCAAAAGCGTTTTTTCCCGCCTCTGTTGTAAATGAGACAGCTTTTTTTCCATAATTGCCATACCTCCCCGCTAAAGCATTAATTACTTCCGCAATAAACTACAACCGGCTTCTGCCGGTCTTTTGCTGCTTTCTCTGCCTACCTCTCGCACAGTTCCAGCAGCACTCCCCCGGTGGAACGGGGATGCACAAACGCTATGTTTGCTCCTCCTGCACCGGCGCGGGGTTCTTCATCTATCAGGCTAACCCCTTTTTCTTTTAATTCATTTAGCTTCTGCTGCAGGTTATCCACCCTCAGGGCAATATGCTGAATTCCTTCCCCTTTTGCATCAATATATTTGGCAACCGGGCCTTTTGGGTCCGTAGATTCCAGCAGCTCTATCTTGCTATCACCTACAGGTAAGAAAGCTACCCTTACTTTCTGTTCTTCTACTTCTTCCCGGCCAGTTTCATTCAACCCCAGCTGGTCCCGGTAAAATTTTAAAGACTGTTCCAGGTCCCGAACCGCTATGCCTATATGATCTATTCTCTCCAAATCTTCAACCTCCTTTTAAACCTGGGAATTTTCTTCCATACCAAAACGATTTTTTATAAAACTTACTATTTCGCTTACCGGGGTTCCCGGGGTAAATACTTCCGCAACCCCCGCTTCTTTTAAGTAAGGTATTTCTTCATCGGGTATTACTCCACCGGCTATTACCAGGATATCCCCCGCTTCATTCTCCCTCAGCAGCTCCACCACGGGGGGTATCAACTGCATGTGGGCCCCCGAAAGAATACTTATTCCCACTACCTGGACATCTTCCTGCATGGCTGCTTCCACTATCTTTTCCGGGGTCTGGCGCAACCCGGTATAAATTACCTCCATCCCGGCATCCCGCAGTGCACGGGCTATGACTTTAGCACCGCGGTCATGCCCGTCCAACCCTACTTTACCAATTAAAACGCGAACTGTCTTAGAAGACATTACTTTTCACTCCTTCCCGGAATCATCACAGCAGAACATCTGAATGATATTCACCAAATACTTCTCTTAAAACACCACATATTTCTCCCATTGTAGCATAAGCTTTTACCGCTTCCAATATGGGTGGTATCAGGTTATCTTCCCCCCGGGCTGCACTGCGCAGGTTTTGCAGCGTTTCTGATACCTTGCGCTGTTCCCGGTTGTGCCTGGTTTCTTTAAGCCTTTCTACCTGCCTTTCCGCCACGGAAGGATCCACCTTCAACAGGTCCATCGGGGGCTCTTCCTCGCTTACAAAGCGGTTTACACCCACTACTATTTTCTCTTCCCTTTCAATATCTTTTTGATACCGGTACGCGCTTTCCTGGATTTGTTTCTGCACGTATCCTTTTTCTATGGCCGCAATAGCTCCACCCATGTTATCTATACGCTCCAGGTATTCTTCGATCTGCTCCTCTAACCGGTCAGTTAATTCTTCCAGGTAATAAGAGCCTCCCAGGGGATCTACGGCATCTGTCACCCCGGTCTCGTAGCCTATTACCTGTTGGGTGCGCAGGGCCAGCAAGGCAGCTTCTTCGCTGGGCAGGGCCAGTGCTTCATCCCGCGAGTTGGTATGCAGCGACTGTGTCCCGCCCAAAACCGCACTTAAAGCCTGGAAAGCCACCCTTACCACGTTCACTTCAGGCTGTTGAGCCGTGAGGCTGCAGCCTGCGGTCTGGGTATGGAAACGGAGCATCATGGAGCGGGGATTTTCGGCACCAAAACGCTCTTTCATTATACGGGCCCAGATGCGCCGCGCCGCCCTAAATTTGGCAATTTCCTCCAGGAAGTTTACGTGGGCGTTAAAGAAGAAAGAAAGGCGCGGGGCAAATTCGTCCACTTTTAATCCAGCATCCAGCGCCGCCTGCACGTAAGCAACTCCGTTGGCCAGGGTAAAAGCAATCTCCTGTGCCGCGGTGGAACCCGCTTCGCGGATATGGTAACCGCTAATGCTTATGGTATTCCACTGGGGTATATTTTCCCGGGCAAAAGCAAAGGTATCCACTACCAGGCGCATGGATTCCCGGGGCGGGTAAATATAAGTGCCGCGGGCCACGTATTCCTTGAGTATGTCGTTCTGAATAGTTCCGTTAAGCTTGCTCCAGGGAATGCCCTGTTTTTCCGCTACCGCCAGGTACATGGCCAGTAAAATGGCCGCCGGGGCATTGATAGTCATGGAGGTGCTGACCTTGTCCAGCGGAATCTGGTCCATTAAAATCTCCATGTCCTTTAGAGAATCCACCGCTACGCCTACCTTGCCGACTTCACCGCGGGCCATGGGATGGTCGGAATCGTAACCAATCTGGGTAGGAAGGTCAAAAGCCGCGCTTAAACCGGTCTGCCCCTGCTCCAGGAGGTAACGAAAACGCTGGTTGGTTTCTTCAGCGGCACCAAACCCGGCATACTGCCGCATGGTCCACAGGCGCCCGCGGTACATGGTAGGCTGTATTCCACGGGTAAAAGGATACTCCCCGGGAAAACCCAGCTTCTTTAGGTAGTCCCAGTTTTCCAGGTCCAGGGGGGTATAAAGCCGTTCCACTTCTATCCCCGTATCCAGGGTAAAATCATCCTTACGCTCGGGGCGCTTTTCCAGGGTTTTTTGCACCTTTTTGTCCCACTCTTTTTTTTCCTCTTTAAGGCGGGATAATTTTTGAGGATCAAACATATACTTTACCTCCTACAGATTTAAATTCTCCGATCTTCCTGCATCAAGTGTATAATAGCTCCGGGGGAAAAATTTCCCAACCCGTTACTACTCAGGCTCCAGGTGGATAATAGTAACTTGATACCAGGTCCTGCTCCCCATTACTCCCCATGTGGAGGAGCTTTTATATTCATATTTCGCCCGGAGCTACGATTGCCCCAGCGCCTGTTCTACCAGGCCAGGTATCCGGGGCGGCAAATCCGCCACCTGGGCGCCGCATTCCCTCAGCGCCTCTTCTTTGCTGGCAAAACTGCCCCTTCCCCTTTCTATTATGGCCCCCGCGTGCCCCATCCTCTTACCGGAAGGCGCACTTTTGCCTGCAATATATGCCACTACTGGCTTGGTTACATTTTCTTTAATAAAAGCGGCAGCTTCTTCTTCCGCACTACCTCCTATTTCTCCCACCAGGACCACCGCCCCGGTCTGGGGATCTTCTTCAAACTCCTTTAGAACCTCTATAAAATTCAGTCCTACCACCCGATCTCCACCCATTCCCACTACTGTGGAAGTACCCATGCCCTTCTCCATCAGCTGCGCCACTATCTCGTAGCACAGGGTTCCGCTTCGCGACACCACTCCTACAGGGCCGGGAACAAAAAAGCGGTTGGGCATAATACCCGCCTTGCATTTGCCGGAGGAAACTACACCAAACGTATTGGGGCCAATAACAACCGCTCCCCGGTACCTGGCAAACGCCATTATTTCCATAGCGTCAATAAGGGGAATGTGCTCTGGAACCAGTACCAGGGTTTTAATCCCCGCCTCCAGGGCTTCCAGCGCCGCATCTTTTGCATAAGGGGCGGGGGTAAAAAGAATGCTGGCTTCTGCCGGGTGCTCCCTTACCGCTGAAAACACCGTATTGTAAACGGGAACACCCTCTATTTCCCGGCCTTTTTTACCCGGGGTAACCCCGGCCACAACCCTGGTCCCGTATTCCAGCATCTGGCCCGTGTGAAAAGCCCCCTGGTTCCCAGTAATTCCCTGCACAATAACCCGGGTATTTTCATTAACATATATGGCCATTTTTAAAACCCTCCCCCTGCATTATTCTTTGAGGCTTCTACAGCACGCTGCACGGCTTCTTCCATGGACTGAAAAACTTCTACCCCAGCATCATGTAAAACGCGGCGGCCTTCCGCCTCGTTGGTTCCCACCAGGCGGAAAAAAAACGGTATGGATATTCCCTGTTTTTCTTTTACCGACACAAAAGCACGGGCTACCACGTCACAACGCGTTATCCCCCCAAATATATTTATCAATATCACCCGGGGATCGGTCCCTAAAAGCAGTTCCAACGCCCCGGAGGTCTTTTCCTCTCCGGCGCCACCCCCAAAATCCAGGAAGTTTGCAGGGGTGCCACCAAAATGCTGTACCAGGTCCAGGGTAGCCATGGTTATACCCGCCCCGTTTGCCATTACCGCCACGTCCCCTCCCAGGTCCACGTAAGCCAGGCCCATCTCCTGGGCCTTTTTTTCCAGCGAAGTCTTTTCTTCCACCCTGGGGATCTCTTTTTGGCGGTACAGGGCGTCATCGTCTATTACTACTTTAGAATCCAGGGCCAAAAACTCTTCCCCGGAAAGAGCCAGCGGGTTTATCTCAACCAGCTCGGCATCTTTTTCCCGGAACAACCTGTAGAGGCTCTCCAGGACAGCCGCAAAAGACCGGACCACTTTCCCTTCCAGCCCCAGGCGGTCACCAATTTCCCGGGCTATATAAGGGCTGTATCCCGTTAAAACCTCTACCGGGTATTTTACTATATGTTCTTCCGGAACTTCCTCTATATCCATACCACCGTAGAGAGATGCCAGTACAACCGGTTGCCGCGCTTCAGCCTCTACAGTTATAGCCAGGTAGAGTTCCCTTTCCAGGGGAAGCTTTTCTTCTACCAACAGACGCTCAACTTTTTCCCCGCCTACTTCCATCTGCAGCAGCCGTGAAGCTTCTTCCTCCGCCTGACTGGGGTTGTCTGCAAAAGATATGGCCCCGGCTTTTCCCCTTTTCCCGGTTAAAACCTGGGCTTTTAACACCACGCCGCCCAGTTCTTCCGCCGCCCGGGCCGCCTCATGAGCTTCCTGCACCACCCGCCCGCCGGGAAGCGGAACCCGGTAACCATCAAATAGTTCCTTTCCCATGTACTCGTAGAGTTTCATAATTACCTCCTTAAAAATTATATTATACTTTGTAAACAAGAATTGCAGTGTAAAAGTTTATAAGTGTTACATACAACAGTAACCTCCTGTACGGTTACTTCACCATCACAACTTGCAGCTGCTTACGAATGCACCTGGTATTTCTTTAACTTGTTGTAGAGGGTAGCCAGGGATATGTTTAACGCTTTTGCCGCTTTCTTCTTCCCCTCCAGGTTTTCTCCAAAATGGGCCAGCGCAGATTTAAGCATCATCTCTTCCATCTTATCCAGGGGAATTATTTCAGCCGCCCCCGGTGAAGTAACCGCCGGCCTGGTTATATACGGATCAAGGTGCTCCGGTTTTATAACATGCCCTTCTGTGCTTATCGCCGCCCTTTCTATTACGTTCCACAGCTCGGGAATATTCCCGGGCCATTCGTATTCCAGAAGGTGCTGAAGAGCCTGGGGCGATGCTCCTCTTATATTTTTCCCCAGTTTCCGGTTAAGCTGGTTTATAAAGCTGTCCACTATAAGGGGAATATCCTCGACTCTCTGTCGCAGCGGGGGCAAGTTAAGTTCAAAATTATTCAGGGCCAGGTACAGGTCTTCCCTGAATTTGCCCTGCCGAACCAGCCGTTTAAGCCCCCGGTAAGAAGAAACTACCAGGCGAACCTCAACCCTGACCGGTTCTTCACCGCCTATACGGCAAAAACTTCCTTCCCGGAGGCACTGCAACAATTTCTCCTGCAAATAGTGGTTAAGCTGGCACACCCCTTCTATATACAGTGTTCCTCCACGCGCAATTTCTATTTTTCCCAGGCGGGTCCGCACCTTCCCGGGGTAGGCATCTTTTTCACAGCCAAACAGCTCCATTTCCAGCAGGCTTTCCGGCACAGAACTGGTATCCAGCTTGATAAACGGGTGCATTTGCCGTGAGCTGTTCCGGTGTATAGACTGGGCCAACACTTCCTTGCCGGTTCCCGGTTCTCCTTCTATTACCACCGGCTTATCGCTGCGTGAAGCTTTACGGGCCATTTCTACCACCGGCTTAAAATTTTTGCTTTTTCCTACCATTTCTTCAAAAGACCAGTTAACTCCGGAAATACGGTTAATCTGGGCATAAAGATTTTCAATAATTGTATTGCTGTGTTCTAGCTTTTCCATAAGCTTTAATATGTCCGTAACCGGCTGAAACACTACTACGGCCCCCTCTATTTCCCCGTCCACCACTATAGGAGAAGCGTTGGAAATTACTTCTACATCAGAGCCCCCCACTATAGTGCGGTACCCGGTAACCGGCTTCTGGTAAATAAGCGAACTGGCCAGGGCACCGTGTGGAGAAACCTCAAATATATTTGCCCCTACCCTTTGGGCTTCGGGTATGCCTGTAACACGGGTAAAAGCCGGGTTTATATACTTTATTACTCCCTCCCTGTCCGCAACCTCGATAGCGTCCTGAACAGAATTTAATATGGCCCAGAGTTCACCTTTAAGCCGCTTTGCCTCTATTAATTCTTCCTTGGCCCGGAAAAGAGTTCTAAAAAAAGTGCTTTTTCCCGGGGTTATTACTTCTACCCCCGGGGGCACACTATCATTCAGCCGCTGCACCGTTTCTTCATCTTCTACTGCAATTATTACCGCGCTTATTCCCGTTAAAGAAGAAACCTCTTCCGGGCGGGAAGCAAGGTAACAGCTTTCTTTTTCTCCAGGAGACAGCAACGTAAATTCACCGGAAATATCTATTACCGCAGTTATCTCAAAATAGTTCTCTACCTCCCGTAGGATACGTAAAATAGAATCGTCTTCTTCACCATTTACTACCAGGGCTACTCGCTCAGGAGCCATAAAAAAGCCTCCCCAAATTAGAAGTTAAATTCCTTACCTTAGAATATTCGTAAATCTTAGAAGGATTTCCTGCCACTTCATGTTTATTTTTTATTTGTCATAAGATTTAAACAAATTCTGCTTTATTGAAATTCATATGGAACCCAATATTTCAAAGGAATATTTCCCCCTGTTGAAGAATAAGTAATAAATAGAGGCATATAAAATAAGCAGGGGGATAATAAAATAGTATCTTGTCACCAATATTGGTACTATCTGGTGCCAGTATTAATACTTTAAGGGGATGATTAAAGTATGATAGTATACGCATTTACAGGCCCCAGCGGAACAGGGAAAAGCCACCACGCCCCCTTTTACGCTTACAACAACAATATCCAGGTAATTATTGATGACGGGCTGTTAATAAAAAATAACCAGGCAATAGCGGGAATATCAGCCAAACGGGAAAGAACCCGTTTTGGAGCTGTTAAGAGGGCCATCTTTAAAGATCCGGAGCACGCGGAAACAGTAAAAGAGAAAATAAGCGAGCTAAAACCGGAAAAAATAATGATTATAGCCACTTCAAAGCGCATGAGCCAGAGAATTGCCCAAAGGCTGGAGCTACCCTACCCGCAGCACTATATAAATATTAACGATTTTATTCCCGAAGAAAATATACAAAAAGCCCTGGAAATCAGGGAAAAACAAAACCAGCATGTAATTCCCCTGCCTACTTTTGCCATAAAAAAGGATTTCCCTGGCTACCTGATAGCCCCACTAAGGTCTTTTTACACCAGAGCAGCTACCGATCATAAAAACGTCCCCCTGGAACGCACTATCATGCGCCCTATCTACAGCTCAATGGGGGACTTCTTTATCAACGAAAATGTAATAAAACAGCTATGCCAGCATATCAGCGAAACCATCCCCGGAGTGCACCAGTGCAATAAAACCCAAACATATTCCGACGACAGCGGTGTCACTGTGGAACTACAGCTTACCATGATTTACGGCCATGACCTGAAAAACCTGCTTATTATAACTCAAAAAGAAGTAAAAGAAAAAATAGAGCACCTCACTGGATTCTACCTGAAAAACGTTTACGTTATAGCAAAGCACCTGCACGTGCCCGAACACCGTAAACCCCCAAGCCTCGCCGGGAAGCACCAGGAGGAGGCTCCCGATGCCTCTACCGGCATAATTGTAAATGCAAAAAAAACCGGCGCAGAAAACCGGTAGCAGCACCTTTTGTTCAAGTAATAGCATAGTAACTACTCCGGCTCTATGTGGATAGCTCTATTTGGGTAGCTCTATTTGGATAATGTAAATAATGGGTAGCTTGGCACCACCAGGCATGTGGGCCTTTTATTCTCTAAGCTTTCACCCTGTGAATAGACACCTAGCCTAAACTTCTTCGCCGCAAATCCACCGCGTGGACCATATTACATCAACCGTCCAGCCTTTACCCCTCCCCGGCAATCCTGTCCTGCCGGGTATATACTGTCATGCGACTGCCCCGGGTAAACCCTACCAGGGTAAGTCCTACGGTGTCGGCCATTTCCACGGCAAGAGAAGTGGGAGCCGCGCGGGAAACCAGCACCGGTATTTGTAGTCTGGCCGTTTTTACTAGCATCTCCGAAGACAATCTCCCGCTGCAGACCAGCACCTTGTTGTTTAGCGTGATCTCCCGGTCCAGGCACTCCCCCACTATTTTATCCAGTGCGTTATGTCTACCCACGTCCTCGCAAAAAAATACTACTTCTTCGCTGCTACATAAAGCGGCACTGTGCACACCCCCGGTTTGTTTATACAATTCAGAATTCTCCTGAAGGGACCGCATGTGGCGCTGCAGGGAGGAGGGGCTTATTTTCAGGTTACTTTCTATAGTCTGTGTCTTAAAGGAATCCCAGGCGCTGTAAAACACGGTTCCTTTTCCACAACCTGTAGTAAGGGTCCTTTTACCATACAGCCGGTCGGACAAAAACGGCTCCTTTGAAGTCTCTACATACACTATCCCTTTTTCTCCCTCAAACCAGAGATTCTCTAACTCCTTTTTCCCTTCCAGAAAGCCTTCCGAGTGCAGAAACCCCAGGGCAAGGTATTCCAGTTTTTCCGGGGTACACAAGAGAGTTATTATCTCCCTGCCATTAAGAAAAATGGTTACCGGGTACTCCACGGCAACCATGTCTTCAAATTCCCTGGCTTCCTCTTCTTTTAACATCATTACTTTTTTTCTTTCTAACACTTCACGTTTCTGCATGGCCCGCCTCTCCTTAAATCAATAAATAATGGGCAACCTAATTAACTTCCTCCACCCCGTTTTCCCCAAGTGTTCCCATGATATCATTATAGTGATCTTCGCTGTAAGGATTGTCACTCACATTAATCCTGTGCAGGTTTTCTATCTCTAAAAGCGGGGAAAGATCGCTTATCCGGTTGTTTTGCACCATCAAGTATTCCAGGCCTTCCAGCCCCACCAGCGGGGAAAGGTCCTCAACCCTGTTGGAATTTAAATATGCAATTCTTAAACGCTCCAGCTCCGCAAGGGTGGAAATATCATCAACCCGGTTGTTGGAAACATGTAATATTTTCAGGTTCTTTAACCCCGATAGAGGAGATAAATCCTCTATCTCGTTGCTGTTTAACCACAAAACTTGAAGATTCTCCAGGCCAGACAACGGCTGTAAGCTGCTGATTTCATTGTTGCGCAGTACAAGTGTTTCCAGGTTTACCAGGTCTTCCAGGAAAGATATATCTTTGATCCGGTTTTCCCTGAGAATCAGTTCTTCAAGGTTTTTCAACCCGGTAAGCGGTTCCGTACTTCTAATTTCGTTCTCCCCCAGGTGGAGAAAATAAAGATTTTCCAACCCCGAAAGGGACGAAATATCACTTATCCGGTTATCACTCAAATCAAGTTCCTGCAACTTCTCCATTCCGGTAAGGGGAGAAAGCTCCTCTATTTCGTTAACGCCAAGCACAAGCTCTTCCAGGTTTTCCAGCTCCGAAAGGGGAGACAGGTCGCTAACATTGTTATCCGTCAAATCAAGCTTCCGTAAATTTTGGGCGTATTCCAGCCCCGTTAAATCTTCAACTTTTTCTACTCTCCTCTTATCTCTTTCGCCGTATTTCAGTTCTTCTATCTCCATTAAATGTCTGGCTCTTATTTCTTCCCCTTCTTCCATATCTTGTTTTTCCCACACCAGCTTCCTTAAATTTTCATCAGGCATTTCCACCACTTCTTCCGGATCTACCGTATCACCCGGGCATCCCGCCAAAATAACAACCGCTGTTAACACAAATGCACCAACCAGGACACTACCAACAAACAACGGTTTTCTCATTAACAACAATCTCCCCTCTTTTTTGTTTTTCCTTTATTGTGCTGTTTCTTTTAATAATTTTTATTTGCCGTTTACACCTTGTATTATAGTTTAATTTATCTTTATCATGCAACACCCAAACCTCTACTATTGTAAATTATCTCCTGGATTAATCCCCGCCAAAAAAGCAGTTGACTTAACCGGATTCCCGCATTTATAATTAAAATGTTGAGATAGATAAAGGTAGGTAAAAACACAATAACAAGGAACTACTTTAATTCAGGCGATTAAGTAAGCCAAACAAAAACAAGATCGAGCTGCGGTATCGAGCTGCGGTAACGGTTCGCTCTATTATATTATTAAACTGCCGCTCCAGTAAAGTAAAGGTGAATGAGTTAGTTGTTAAAACAAAATAAAGCGGTGTTTTTGATTATAGAAGGCACTCGTTAGGTGAGGCTCCTAAATGAACACAGGCTGCTGCCCAGAAACGTCCAGAGACGCCAACGGGTATAACAGGCAAGATCGGATTAAGGTCTGCCTAAAGCAGCTGATTCTTGCAAGTCAAGAATCTACGTCATTTAGTGCCAAATCCAGGACGAGGAGTCGCTGCAGTATGCGGTATATTGAATATTATATTAAATATACCGGGCAAACAGTTGATGCTAGCGGCTCCTGTGGGAGCCGCTTTTAATTTGTTTATAACAAATTAAAAAATCTATTAAACAAGCAAATTAATTTAGTAGCTGGCTGCGCCGGGAAAAAATTCACCCGGCATTGCATCTGCTGGCTTGCTCAAAAAGGGGGTGATGTCCGTGAAAGAACCTGATAGTAGTAGTTCAACTCTTTTAATCCAAAGCAAGTATATTTTTGTTTTGCAGGTAAATAAAAAAAATAACACGGGCATCACGGGGGCTGTAAGTAAGATCATACAGGAGCAACTATCCAGGCCCCATTATGAAAATTTTTGTACCTACTCAGGTTATTGAGAAGCTCTAGTAATTACATTGAACTTGTGTATTTAAATGCCCACTGGAGGTGAAACCATGACCCTTTTTGAGCAGGTAAAAAACAACCTGGATAACAAAAACATGGAAGCACTCAAATCCCTGATAAACGAAGCCGATATTTTAGAAGTTGTCGAATTAATTAAAGAGCTTCCTTCCGAGGAAAAAGTAATAGTCTTTCGCCTTTTAAATAAAGAAAAAGCCCTGGAAGTTTTTGAGCAGCTGGATGTTGAGCTACAGCAAAAGTTAATATCTTCTTTTAAAGAAGACCGGGCCATAGAACTTATATCCGGAATGGAGCCCGATGACCGGGTGAGGCTTCTGGACGAACTGCCAGCCCGCGTGGCCAAAAAGTTGCTTTCTTCCCTTTCCCTGGAAGAAAGAGAAAAAACTAACGAACTGATGGGCTATTCCCCCAGGACTGCTGGCAGAATTATGACCCCCGAATACGTGCGCATAAAAAGAGAAGACACGGTAAAGGACGCCCTGGAAACAGTTAGAAAAAACGGTCAGGAAAAAGAGACCGTCTACCTGCTCTATGTAACCGACAATACCAGAAAGCTAGAGGGAGTAGTTTCTTTAAGGGAACTGGTAATGGCTTCCCCACAGCAAAAAGTAGAAGATATAATGACCCAAAACCTGGCCAACGTTAGCATAGATACCGATCAGGAAGAAGTAGCACGGCTGCTGCAGGACCTGGATCTTTTAGCCGTCCCCGTGGTAGACCGGGAAAACCGCCTGGTTGGTATTATTACCGTTGATGACGCCATGGATATCATTGATGAAGAAACCACCGACGATATCTTCGACAAGGCGGGATTAACCGCCCTGGCCGGTCAAGAAACCGGCAGGAGCCTGCGCCTGGTAACCGGTTCCATGTGGCAGGTATGGCTGGTGAGGCTTCCTTTCCTGGTTATCACCCTTATAGGAGGTTTGACCGCGGGTGCGGTAATCGATGTTTATGAAGACACCCTGGGTGCCATACCTTACCTGGCCATTTTTATCCCGGTAATTATGGACATGGGCGGCAACGTGGGAACCCAGTCTTCTACCATCTTTACCCGGGCGTACGTGCTGGGCCACATAAGCATAAAACATTTCTTTCGGCACTGGCTGCGGGAAATAGGTATAGGTTTGAGCATAGGGGTGATTATGGGATTGGTCACCGGTATTATCGCTTCCGTATGGCAGCAAAAACCGGAGCTTGGCCTAACGGTGGGCATTGCACTGGCCATCACCGTAACCCTGGCTACCACCCTGGGCTTCCTGGTTCCCTTTACCCTGGTCCGGCTCGGGTTTGACCAGGCCGCCGGATCCGACCCGTTTATTACTACCATAAAAGATATTGTCAGCCTCATGGTGTACTTCTACCTGGTTACTGTATTTATGGGGCACCTGATTTACTAAAGAAAGCTTCACCCTGTTTTTTAAACTCCTGCCGCTGCTGCCTGCCAGGATGGCAGCAGCGGCACAGCGGCAGCAGGCGAAGAATAAAAAAAACTGTCCCCTGCCTGTCATCACCTTCTATAATATCAATCAGATGTTAAGATTAAGAGGTGGGTTCTTTTACGCACAAAACTTCCGAATGATCCCAATACGAACCGTCCCCTGTCACGTCTCAAATGGGTCTACAAAAACAAGAGAGTCTATGTTAAAATAATGATGAAGGTTCGTTATCAAAGGAGGGGATTAAATGGCTACTTCATCTTTTAACAAAGACTTCACCCTGGATAGCGAAAAAGCTTTAAGGTCGTTTGAAAAAATCTTATCTACTCCGGCCAAGAGCGTAAAAATAGATAGGAGTTTAACAGCACCTGCAAAAGTTGTTCGGGGTGAGAAAAAATTAAAACAAATGTTATCGCGTTAAAGAAATTGATAGAAATAAGTGATGAGCAAAAAGCTCAGGAGCTTATTTCTTCTTTTATTTGCAGCAAAGACCACGATGTAGAAATGTTTTTAAAGCACAAAGCCGTTTCCTTTGAAAAATCAGGAAAAAGCCGGACTTTTTTTATCTTCGATGAAGACGCAGAAAGTTTTAATGTTTTAGCTTACTATACCCTGGCACTGCAGGTTTTAAAAGTCCCTTCTTCCTTCTCTAATCGAGAAGTCAAAAAATTAGATGGGTTCAGTGCAAAAATACGTGGAGAACGTATTACAGCAGTTCCTGCAATTTTAATTGGACAAGTTGGTAAAAATGATCTGTACCAAGAGAGCTTAACAGGGTTTAAACTGATGCAGTACTGTTTAAGCACCCTTTTTGACGGACAAGCGCACTTGGGTGGAAGAGTTGTAATGCTGGAATGTAAAGATATACCCTACCTGATCGATTTTTATAAACAGTTCGGTTTTATTAAGCTGGAAAGAGACTGTCAAGAGGATGAGCTGGTGCAGCTTATTAAAACCCTGCGGGAAGATGAATTGATTGAAAAGACAGAGCTCCAGCAATAGGGCCGTCA
>PWGO01000179.1 GCA_003554525.1 Syntrophomonadaceae bacterium
AAGTTAAGAGGCATGCTGCGCCTGCGGGGACGGTTCGAGCGTCACCGGAGCGAAGCGGAGGTCCGAAGGGAAGACGATGGAACCGTCCCCCTGGCGCAGCAGTGGATGCCTGAGTAGTTACGTTAAGTTTAACAAAAGGAGGTTTTTCTCTATTATTATTTTATACCCGATTTTCTTTTGTGATAAAGGAATATTATCCACCAGGGCCATAATCATTTTCGCCGTGGTAATACTACTTGCCTCGGTTACTGCAGGAGCAGTAATTGACTCTTTCTCTCCCGAAATAATATCAAAAGATGAATACGTAAAAGATGAATACATAAAAGAAAAGGAAAACTACAAGGAAGAGGATGAAGAAAAAGATAAAGAAATTACAACAAAATGTAAAAAACAAGACATTATTAAACCAAAATTAGAATTACTCTCTCCGTCAGAAGGAAAAGAATTAAAAATAGGGGAAAATCATAATATTTCCTGGAGTGCACTAAACGTGGACCGGATAAACATATTCTTGCTGGATAAAGAAGGAAACTGCATAATAGACGATGATAACATGCAAAACCTCCCGGCAGACAAGAAAAGTTATACTTTCATGCCATGTAGTAATGATTTTGATTACTTTCAGGAATTTAATATAAAAATTGAATGCACCGATGGTAAGGCTAGTTACGTAAGCAAAGATTTTAACACATTCTTACCCAAATACGATATATCATACGAAAACAAGGAGGAAATTAAAAAACCGTTACTTAAACACCTCCTGGAGGTTATTGAAGAAAAATTATTATATGGAGATTACCCCGGTGATTTGCATATAAAAACAGAAACTGTTAAATCTAACGGCAATAAGATGAAAATGGTTTACGCCATTGAAGATTCTAGATGGGATTATTTCTACATTTTTCTCCTTGATAAAAACAACGAAATCAAGGGTAAGTTTACTCAAAACCGTGGCAAGAACCGTAGTTCTTACTTTTTTAAAATAGGTGATTCAGGAAGAGGCGGTACCACAGGAAGCGTGAGCAAGCCAGAAATTATCACCATTTCAAACAGTGAACAGGTAATTTATTTTAGAAATGGCTATCATGGTAGCGCATCTGCTCATTCATATTATTCAATATACTCCCCACTTAAAGACGAACTATATGAAATTGGGACAAGTATATATAATGGCAGATTCAGAGATTATAATTACGTTGACAACCACCCACATAATCACATGACACCCCTTGAATTTTCAGATAATCTGCTTGAAGCTGAACCCCAAGAATACGAGTACCTTATTAAAAAAGCTATTCTTGAAAAAAGGACTGAATTTATTAAAAACTTATTTGAAGAAGAATTTGCTATATCACCTTACTGTCACACATCTGGACACTATGCATTGAAGAAAAGGAAAAAATATCACGTGTATAAAATCGTACCCGACTACTTTCATGGAGAGGTAGAAATTTTTCTTTATAAACAAGACGAAAAACTGGGTACTATACCCACAGAACAAATATCCGAAACCGTGGAAACCTGGAAGACAGCAAGCTATGTGCCCCTGCATCATGAAAACCAGGAAACGAAAATATTACCTTCCAAATATTTTGGAAATGAATTTTCACTTGTTCTAAAGTGTGAAGGAGAAAAGCTAGCAAAAAGCCCACCGTTTTTCTTTGTAAAAGGAGATTTTTATTATCATGATTAGGCTTGGCCAGGTCCAGATTAAAGGTAAGTAAAACCACGCTATTTATTCGCCTATGGGTTGCGTTTTGGATCCCTTGCGATTTCCAGTATCAGTATTTCATCAATGGCATCCACCCTGCGGCCCGGGCGAATGGATTGATCCAGGATGGTCCCGCAATCTTCGTTAGAATCATAATTGTATTCCTTGATTATATTCAAGCCCCTGTCCTCCAGCCGGTTTATTTCCGCCTGCATGTAAGAGGAATCAATACGGTTGTCTTCGTATACGTACTCCTCTACCGTAACCCTGCCTTCTTGATTGACAGTTATCTCTATCCCGGTATCGATATTCACCCTGGTGTTGGAATCGGTATTGTTTAACACCTCTCCACGCGGGGTAGTGCTGTCGTCTACGTATTCAATTTCATAAGACAGATCCGCCCCGTCCTGGTTTAGCTCGTGCAGTCTTTCTATAGCTTCACTTTCCGTTTTACCCTCCAGGTTGGGGATTTCTACTTTCTTACCCAGGGAGTAATATAAAAAGATTTCTTCGCCTCCACCGTCGTCTTCCAACACAGTCCCGGCCGGCTCGGACTGCCTGATAAGCTCCCCGTACTCATAATCTTCGTGATACCGGTGAATCTTGTTTATGTTAATCCCTTCCTGGTTAGCTTTCCTTTCCGCTTCTTCCGGGTATAAACCTTCAAAACAAGGAACCCTGGCGGCTTCCCCCCGGGAAACCAGGATCTTTAGCTTTTCATTAAAAGCAATCTCCTCTCCCTCTTCTACCGCCTGTACCATAACATCACCTTCTGGCACAGTGTCAGAATACTCCCTCTCTACCTCCAGTTCTATTTCCTGTTCCTCGGCCCATTCTTCCACTTCTGCCTTTTCTTTTTCCTCAAAATCGGGAACTTCTACGTATTTATCGCCGCGGGGAGCGGATATTTCCAAAACCAAAAACTCTCTGGCCGCATCTACCATGCTACCGGAGTCAATAGACTGGTCCAAAACAGTGCCTGCCTGCCTCGGGGAATCAGTATATTCTTTGACCACGTTCAGGTTTTGCTCCTCCAGCCTGTCCACCTCACTCTCCATAAACCTGGAATCTATATCTTCAAACAAATAATCTCCAATACTAACCCGGGTACTCCGGCTTACCGTTACCATTAATTTGCTACCCACCTCTACCCGGGAATTGGCGTGAGTATTAAATATAACCTCCCCCTGGGGAGTCCGGCTGTCGTAGATACGCTTAAAATCATAGGAAATCTCCGCCCCTTTTTCATTTAATTCTTCCAGCCGCTCCACCGCTTCACTCTCCGTCGCCCCAGCCAGTTCAGGTACTTCCGGGATGCCCCGGGAATAATAAAGTATTATTTCCTCTTCATCCTGCTCTTCCAACAGGGTGCCTGCAGGGATAGACTGCTCGATCAAACTTCCGTAATTTACTTCATTATGATACCTCTCCATGGTGTTTATAGACACCCCGGCGCTACGGGCCTCGATTTCCGCCTCTTCCCGGTTTAAGCCTTCAAAAGAAGGTACACGCGTGGCCTCCCCCTTAGATACTGTAACTATAAATTCATCACCTTCGGCAATTTCGGTTTCCGGGGTAGTATCCTGTCTAATGATTTCGCCTTCCGGCACGGTATCGGAATAATCTGTTTCCACTTCCAGCTCTACCTCTTCAGTATCGGCCCACTCTTCAGCTTCGGTCTTTTCTTCTTCTTCAAAGTCAGGCACCTCGATATCCTTCTCTATCTCCTCTTCTCCCCTGGAATACGTTAACACCAGCCTGTCTTCCCTCCGGTATTCCTCTGCAGTTACCCCGGAATCACGAAATTCTTTCTCCATTAATTCGTTCTTGTCAACCTCTTCATCGAACTCCTGGTCAATGATAATATTATCAGCCCGTTTTTCTTCTTTCCACTCTTATGCCTCCCGCGGGGTTAACTCCGAAAAATCAGGCAGCTCCAATTCTTCCTGCGGGTCAGGACCTTTTGATATCGTTACCTGGACCTCGTCTTCGGAAAAAATTCTTTCTCCACCGGAAGGCGACTGGGAAATTACCGTCCCTTCTTCTTTCTCCAGCTCATATACTTCATCTTCTCGTACATAAATATCATTAAGAAGCCCCCACTCCTGAACATCGTCTTCCCTTTCCCCCACAAAATCAGGAACTTCTACAGTATACATATAATATAGCAGCAAACCCAACAGTAGCACTCCTGCCGTCACAGATGGTATGGCTATAAGTTTCCTGCGCAGCTTCTTTTTGCGACTGTCAGGGTCCGGCTCAAAAACTTCATCACGGGCATCTCCGGGTACATGGGAAAATTCTTCCCGCTCCACAGCTTCAGTATAAGCTTCAAGCGGCGACCCTTTATCTTTAACAGAAGCTTTTTTCCGCTTTTTTTCCTTTTCCTTTTCCTTTTCCTCTTCCTCCTCTTGTTCACTTTCCTTCCCGTGTTCCTGGTCCGGGCTCTTTTCCATCTCCCACTCCCGCCCACGGTTTTCCTCTTCTTCCTCTACCTTCCGGGCCCGGGCCTGAGCATCTCCCTTTTCTTCCTCCTGGCCCTGCCCTTCTCTTTTCTTCTGCTTCTCATCCAGGATTTTATCTTTCTTTTTTTTATAATTCTGCTCACTGAAACCATTTAAAAAATCACTCATCCAGAGTCATACTCCCCTTATATAGTTTAAGCACTACATCGGCTTCCCGCGCAATCTCTGAAGAATGGGTAACTACTATCACGCACTTGCTATGCTCGTGGGCAAGAGCTTTAAAAATTTCCACTATCTCATCTTCAGTGTCGGCATCAACGTTCCCGGTAGGCTCATCAGCCAGGATAACATCCACGTTGGTGGCCAGCGCCCGGGCAATGGATACCCGCTGCTGCTCCCCGCCCGAAAGCCTGGTTACCAGCCTGTTGGCCTTAGATCGGGGCAACCCAAAATAATCCAGCAAGTTGTATGCTACATTCTGCCTGTCTTCCGGCACCCGGTTTTCCGTAACCTCCATGGCAACCATAACATTTTCTAAGGCCGTCAAGTAAGTAATAAGATTGTAGTTCTGGAATACCATGCCGGTATAATTCCGGCGAATGCTGTTAGGGTCCAGCGATTTATGAGAGTACCCCTGGTACTGGATTTCCCCTTCCTGCACTGTGTCCATGGCACCCAGGAGTGACATAAACGTGGTTTTACCCGATCCGGACTGACCCAGGATAGTATAAAACCTGCCTTTCTCGAAAGAACAGTTTACCTGGCGGAGCACATATCGCCGGTAATCGCCGTCCTGGTAATAGTGGCTCAGGTTATTAACATTAATAGTTGCAGTTGCCATTATCCCCCTCCCTCTTTCTCTACATCATAATCTTTTTAGGATCCAGCCGCAGTATATAGGTAGAAGAAATCAGCTGGGCCAGCACTGTAGTAGCGGCAATAACCGCGTAATATGAAACAATAGATATAAACGAAAGGCTGACGCTATACTGCTCCATTACCCCTTCCAGGTCAAACCGGGGGGCGGTAGGATCCATAATTGAAGATGACCTGCTTACCTCTTCCAGATCCATATCCTGGGTTGCAAGCAGCATCTCGGAAATACTGTCGGAAACAAACATCCCGGTAAATAAAGCCAGGGTAGCGCCAATCAATCCAATACCCAGGGCCTCAACCACTACCTGTGCAATAATCTTTTTCTTTTTCTCACCCAGGGCCAAATAAATACCAAGCTCTTTCTGCCTGTCTTTAAGAAAACCCAGCAGCACCAGGGTTAAAACCAGGATAGAAGAACCCACAGCAATATAAAATGAATACACTATTATGCTTCGCATGGATTCCAGTGGTTCAGCAATTTGCTGGAAGTTGTCCTGCTGTGTGCTTAATTTAATATATTCCTGCTCTATCACCGGTTCTACACTATCCACAAAATCGTTAATATCTTCAGAAGTATTTAAAACAAAATTAACCGGCAGCTGGGGGCTTTCAACTATATCTTCTTGCTGCTCCATCATTTCCCTTTGCTCTTCGGGCAGCTCATCCCGCATAATCTCCATAGAATCGCTCTGAAGCTCCGCAATAAAGCCGTTAGTAGTATAGAGAGTCTGGTATTTTTCCCGATCACTCATTCCGTGAGCATGATCTTCTTCCCCGGGCACATCCAAAAAATCCAGGAGACCTATAACTTCAAACTCGTATTCCCGGGCATCAATTAATTCCGGTTCATCATCCGGCCCTCCTGGTCTATCAATTTCGTGCCACTTGTTTTCCACCAGAACATGATCGCCAGCCATTATATCGTTTTCTTCAGCCAGCTCTTCACTCATGAGGATAACAGGCTTACCTTCTTCTATCTCCTGTGGTTCAAATGTTCGCCCTTGACTAACCCGTGCTTCTTCCACCTCCAGCAAAGTAAACTGCGGTATCTGGGCCCCCCTCAGGGTAAAATATTGCCCTTCTCCACTATCTTCTACCATACCTCTCTCCGTACTCTCATCTTCAGGCTGGTAGTAATCCAGCGATTTGGTGGTTATGCTGCCATGTGCGGAATAATCGTAAGCCCGAATATAATCCCTGCCTGCCTCCTCAATTTCTTCCAGTTCATCAAAATCAGGCAGCCGTATATCCATCTCTTGCGGGTCATCAACTTCCTCCATCTTTTCCTGTATATACTCGTTATCCATCTGCATAGAAACTATAGGCGGCAGTTCCCTCAACATGGCCTCCCTGGTGCTATCCACCGACTGCATAATCACCAGGGAAGACAACATTATATTGCCCAGGACAAACACAATAATAAGAAGAATTAACGATTTCGCTTTCTTCCTGGTCATGCTAGCCAGGGCACGCTGTAAAACATTCACTTCCCAACCCCCCTTTTTTCCTTTTTTATACAAGCGCCCTAAATTTACCCCTGGCGGAACCCTACCGGCACCTGCCAGCCAATTTACACAATTTTTCACAATTATTCCGGAGTCACTTCTATTATATTTATGACAAACCCTTCTTAATTAAACTAACTTTACTTATTTTTTACATTTGATAGAAGCAAAATACAAGACCATAATACACTAAAATACACTAACAAATTGTTTTACTTAAAATCTCGCTGCTATAGTGCTATTTTAACAACAAAATCATGTATGAGGTTTTAAATCAAAAAAACACACCTGTCCCCTTGATTTTATAAACAAGTCGCGTTATAATAATTGTTGCAAGTTAGGAAGACAGCTTTTGTGGGCCATTAGCTCAGTTGGCAGAGCACCTGACTTTTAATCAGGGTGTCCCAGGTTCGAATCCTGGATGGCTCACCATTAAAACTTAAATAACCACGGGCTTTTAAAGCACCGTGGTTGTTTTTGTACATAAGCAAGGTATTAGAAAGTGTGCTTGTGGTGTGCATTTTATGAAACTGTTATTGTTATGTAATTAACTTTCGGTGGTAAACCTCAAAATACAAGAGTTGATTAACGTATTCCTAGTCAAATCAGGATTTAATCATTAAATTGATTGTATTGGAAGGCAAGGAAGTAAATTTATGATGAAAAAGCGTAGTGAGTTTTCCTGTTTTGACAAAAGGGATTTTGTGAAATCATGTAGAATGTTATGGGCATGAACAAATCGGGGATTTTAGTCTTTGATGAATCAGGGAATTTAGGGAATCAAAATAGATATTTTGTTATTGGAGGATTATTGACAGAAGACAAATTACGAATAAGAGGGGTAATGAGGCGTTCCTTAAATAGAATAAGAAAAAAATTTGCTTCATTAAGGAATATTGAAGAAATAAAGGGCTCGACTAGCCCGCCAATAGCAAGAGACTACTTGTTAAGGAAATTAATTAAAGAAAATATAGAAATTTATTATATTGTAGCTGATAAGAAGCATATACCACGAGATAGACGCACTGGTAGGGCACAAAATCGCTTTTATAATTATTTGATGGGTATATTAGTTGAAAATGTAGTAAAAAACAACAGTTATGATGAGTATAATTGTTTGATTGATGAAAGGAGTATTAGGGTTGGTTACTTAAATTCATTTGAAGATTACATAAATATAAAACTAAACTATGAGTTAAATTTTAATATACAAGTTAATGTTAGTTATGGATTATCCCACAATTATTTTGAACTTCAGGCTGCAGACTTTATTTGTAATACTTTCGGAAAAGTGGAAAACCACCCCAATCAATATCATTATTGGAGCATATTTGATCAAACTAGGGTTACCAGGTTAATATTTCCAATTGATAGTTTTGGAATATAAATTTGCATTAATAATCTCATCACATGTGTTGACAATATCAACACAAAAAAATATAATATGTATACAGTATAAAAAAATGCTGTGGGTAAGACCTCCGAGAACCGTGCTAAAGTACTAAAAGCATAAGCTGCCTGTGTGGCAGCCGGCTCGGGGGCTCCACATAATCTTATTTCAAAGATTTTTGTAAACCACAATAACTACGGGCTTTAAGCCTTCGTAGTTATTTTTTATATAGACAACTTAAGAGTTAGCTATAACAGCTTGGCATAAGCGTATAGATGCAGGAATTACTTAGCTTTTATATAACCGCCTGGAAAATGACATACTGGTAGCTTTGCTTAAGCTGTTTTCGGAAATCCCCATGGACATCGAAGGCGATGTATTTGGAAAAATATACGAGTATTTTCTCGGCAACTTTGCCATGGCTGAAGGGCGCAGGGGCGGGGAATTTTTTACCCCCACCTCGCTGGTTAAGTTAATCGTCGAAATTATTGAACCGTTCCAGGGACGTATTTTCGACCCTGCCTGTGGTTCTGGCGGCATGTTTGTGCAATCAGCTCGGTTTGTGGAGAAACACCAGAAAAACCCCTCTGATGAAATTTCTATATATGGTCAAGAGAAAGTAGCCGAGAATGTGCGGCTCTGACGGTATAGCAATGCTTAAGAGAACTCTATCTAACTCAAAGAAACTTAGCAAAAATAGCTCTTCTCGGACTTTTAATCAGGGTGTCCCAGGTTCGAATCCTGGATGGCTCACCAAAAATAATCCCCGCCACAAGAAAGCTGGCGGGGATTATTTTATTTTTAATTTTAAAAAGAAGTATAAAAATCACCCAAAAGTAGCAGCTTTATTATTAATCAGATTGCTGCCACTGGAGTTTTTCTTCTACTGCCAGGCTAACTGCCAAAACACCTCCAATTATGTCAAAGCCTATTACCTCCTCCCGGGTTATAAATTCACTTATATAAGCGGGTAATGTATCTGGAGGCACCAGGAAAACAGGCCTGTTATTACGAGATGCCAGGACAGATACCGCCAGGGCGTCAGCAAAATCGGCGCCCGTAGCCACATAAACGCTGTCTTCCGGGATACCAAAGTACCTTATTACTTCCAGGGAGGTTTCGTACCGGTCACTACCGGCTAACCTGGTAGGAGAAGGAAGCTGATCTTCTACTTCTTCGCTGATTACGGCTGAGCCACCAACAACAAAGGTGCCGGCAATCTCCATCTCTTCCAGGGCTTTTTTTGTAGCCGCGGGCAATTCATCCTCGCGGGTAAGAAGTACAGGGTGCCCGTTTCGCGCAGCATGAGGCGCTATAGATAAAGCGTCGGGAAAATCCCCCCCGTTAGCAATCACCGCTGTATCCGAAGCATCCAGTCTTCTTGCAATAAGCAGAGCAGTTTCAAATCTGTCCGTACCGCCAATCCTTTCCAGATCCAGATCCAGCTCCAGCTCCATCTTCGCAAGTTCCTCTTCCACTGTGGGGAAAACAGCCTCTGTTCCCCCTAAAATAATTACTTTCTCTGCGCCAAGCCTACGGATTTCATCTGCCGTAAGCGGGTGAAGCCTGGATGAAGGAGTTAAAAGTATGGGCGCGCCTTTTTTATAGGCCAGGGGTGTGCCCGCAAGGACATCCGGAAAATCATCAGACCTGGCCAGAACAACGGTTTCGGCTTCTTCCCATCCTTCCCTGGAAATCTCCACTGCCGTTTCAAATCTGTCTTCCCCGGAAATCCTGTTTACTTCAGGATCAATCAACGGAGGTTCCGGTGGTATTATTTCCTCGGGGGGAGGCTCAGGGTCCGGAGGAACCCACCTCGAACCGCCGCCGGAGGGCCTCCTTCGCTCCTCTTCATCATCCTCATCCTCATCTTCTTCCTCTTCAAAAACTGCGGTAACTTCTCGATGGCGGTCCATGGTTAGTGTAAGGGTTAAATCTTCAGCTTCCACCGTCTCACCTTCCGTATCCCCTTCCCAGCGGCTAAACATCCAGCCTTCTCCGGGGTTGGCCTGTAAGGTTACTTCTGTCCCTTCCGCAAACTCTTCTCCAGGTGGTTCTACCTCTACCTCTCCCTGGCCTTCGGTGTTAACAGCCAGTGTATAATAAACCGCGGGAGGGTCAAAGAGTACATGGATGGTGTGGTCGGCGCCAACATTTTCAAAAGTGTATTCGGTGACAGCGCCTGCAGGTTCCCCGTCTACCACTACATCGCTCACCGTATAACCCTCAGCCGGTGTTATGATAAAAGACTGGTCGGCTCCGTGTTCTACTTCCACCTCGCCCGCCGGTTCTATGGTGCCTCCTGAGCCTGTAGTGGCAGTAATGGTGTGGACAACACGGTGAAAATCTGCGGTAACGCTTCTGTCAGCATCCATGATAATAGTGGTGTTGCTTGAATTAACCTCCGCCACCGTATCTACATCACCGGTCCATCCTGCAAACCGGTACCCTGCTTCCGCTTCCGCCAGCAGTTCCACCTTTTTCCCCTCTTCAAACTCAAAATTCCCTTCACCCGGAGCTATGACCCTACCCCCTGAAGTGGAATCTACTGTCAGGGTACAGGTTTCCGGCTCCACAGCAGTATCAAAAACGGCGGTAATTGTGCGGTCCCGGTCCATAACCAGGGTTATGGCCCCTGCTTCTACCGGCTCACCGCCTGTATCCCCTTCCCAGTGCCTGAAACCCGTACCTTCG
>PWGO01000128.1 GCA_003554525.1 Syntrophomonadaceae bacterium
CTCCCTGTCACTTCTTCGCCCACTGCCGCTGGATTATCCCCCTCCCGATTCCGATAATAGAGCTATCTATCTGTCTAATCGAAAGATTCGACTAAATTCTACTATTATTTTCTATCTTCATCGTTTGCGCCCGCCAATCCAGGGCATAATTAATCACAAAAGTTTAGCGTGTGTAAAAGAACCGTACCTTGATACACGAAGACACACGAACAAAATGTTTTTTTGTGAAGGATTAATTTGTTTTGTATCGAAAAATTATTTGTATCGAAAAATTAAAAGTATGATTTAATATTATTAAAGGTCAGCCCCCCACAAAGTTAGGCTGTAAGGTTAAGGTTGGCAAATATTAAGTTTCTCCAACCCCAAAAACAGGAGGTATATTAATGAGGAAGATCTACTTTACACCTCTGGCGCTTTTATTGGCCTTGATGCATCTTGCCTTTCTACAAGGCGGTACAGTTTACGCGCAGCAAGATCCATGTGCCGAGGATTGCCTGGGGTGTTTTGTTTGTTCTACTTTTATAGCAATACCAATCATAGTAATTCTCCTAATAAATATTGCCTTACTGGTATGGGTTGCAAGAGATGCCAAGATCCGGGGCATGGATAACCCCGTTATCTGGATGCTGTTAGTTTTCTTTACCAGCTTTATTGGGCTTATTGTTTACCTGCTGGTAAGAACCCAGGGCTACATTATTATCTGTGAAAACTGCAACAACAAAAAACTGGAGATACTTTCCAAATGTCCACACTGCGAAAAATAAACCGGCCTTTAATTATAATAATAGCTTCCGTAATCCTGGTGTCAACCCTGTTGTTCCTGGATACTAAAAGGAAACCGGAAAAACAAGCAACCTCAGCTGCTTATATTTACTTCGTGGAAATATACCAGGCTAACATTTCTCCCCTGATGGCCGATTACGTAAATTGTCGCTACATTCCCACCTGCTCGGATTACTCCATTGAAGCAGTGCAAAAACACGGCTTCCCGGAAGGGGTTAAACTCAGTGTCAAGAGGATATCTTCATGCCAGCCTGATGTTCCCAAAGGAACCCACGACCCCGTACCCGAACCATAATACTTCGGGTATAAAGCAACACTTGACTCCTTCCTCATCGCTCCTAAGGCTGTAGACCGTGAAGTTAATTTGAATTTATTCGTGTACCTGCTCCAGAACCTCCTGGAAACTTTCTATCCTGGTCCGGGCCTGGCCCCACGGAAAACTGGAAGCATCCACACAGTCCCCGTCAAGTGATAGGAAAGGAATGCCCTTTTCCCTTAATTTTTTCCTCAGTATTAATGTAGATCCCACTGACTGCCGGCAACCCCAGTGCGAAAAATGCACTACCCCGTGGGCTTTAAACTCCTGCACCATCTTTTCTATAGCCTGCAGGCGACGTTCCGCCGGCCCCAGGTCAAAATGGCTCAATACTTTGCGGGCCAGGCTGGTAAAGGGTTTACCGGGATCAAGCGGGGGCCAGTAAACTTCATTCATTTCTTCCATAACTACTTTCATATTGAGCTCTTGTTCTACAAAAGACATCAATTCGCTCCCATGGTAAGGGCGCAAGTGCATCCAGATCAGCCGGAAATTTTCTTTTCCCGGATCTTCTACTCCCTTTTTGCTTTTTTCTACCCTCTCTTGCAGCTCTTCCATTAAAGTTTTGTATATAACGGGAGACTGCGGGTGGCCTTCTCCCAAAAAAGAAAGGTAAACGTAACCCAGGCCTTCTTCCCCTCCCATGGGCGAAGGAACATTTTGACGAAGCCGGTTTACCTCCTCCTGATATTGCCGGGCAAGGTTGGAGTTTTCAAATACTTCCTCTATCTTGTCCTGGTGTAGAGTTATACCCGTTTTCTTTTCCAGGTCTCTTGCAATATCTTCCAGTTGACAGGCCACATACTGTAGCGCCTCCTCCCCCTTTGTTACCGGCACATCCAGCAAATAAAGAGGTCGGCTGTATTTGCGCGCCATATATTGAAACAAACGGGGAGCCCCGTCGCACAGGTGCGAACTGGCCATCAAAAAATCGGGAAGGGGAAAGTATTCCCGCGAAGTTCCAGCAGCAGCACAGCGGTGAAAAGAACAGCTATCTGTAGCCAACCCCATCTCCTCCGAATAGCGCAGCAATTCCGGGGCCAGTTCCAGAGAAGCTGCCATGGCTGACGCTACCTCGGGAGCAAAAGGAACCAGGTCAAACAAGTTAAATAATTCCCCGGGGAAAAATGCACTGGTCCAGGCCACGGGCTTTTTACCCTGGTAAGCTTCTGCCGCCTGTTCCAGTGCTAACGATGTCATTTTTCTTTTAGCATCAAAATTAAAATTAGATCTTTTTAAAAACACCTGTCGGGCCAGTTTATAAGTTTGCGGCGAAGAAAGAAGTTTTCTGCCAATGGTTCCTTTAAGTTTTTCACGGAATATTTTTTGCGGCTGCATGCTTCAAGCCCCCCTTTACAAGCTGCATGCTTCAAGCCAACTTTACAAAAGGAAAACACCTACAAGCCGGTAATACCCGGGCAATAATTTACTTAACTCATTATCTCCATAAACGCTTCCACCCTGGTTTTAAGCTGCCCCAGGTCTTCCTGTCCCAGCTCCGTTGAAACTTTAAGAAACGGTATTTCCCTGGCTTCCAAAATATCCTTAAGCATAAGGTAATCATAGTGTCCCAGGTCGCAGAACAACAAATCGTGGTAAACCACCCCTTTTACTTCCATCTCGTCCAGCAGCCGGCGGTAAAACTTCTCCCGCAGGTTGTAGTCAAACAAGCGGGGGCAGGGGGGTTTGTCAAGATAAGAACGGGCCAGCTTTTCAAGAAGTGGCTCTCGCCCGGGGTCCCCGGCGGTAAAAGAAGTGCTCCAATCCGGAAGCTGTTTCTGCAGGTAGCGTATACCGGAACATATTTCCGGGTACAGTTCCAGGTTGTCATTTTCAGACAATATTTCTACCAGCCCGCGCGGAGGTATACCTCCGGTAAGAATAAATACGGGGCTGCCGTTTCCTTTTAAATTACCCTGGTGCTGTTTTTTTATTTCTTCCAGGGTGCGGCAGGCTTTCCGGGAAAATTCTCCCGGGCTGCTGGTAGAAGCTTCTGCCGCCAGGCTGTAAACCCCCAGGGGATAATCTTCTTTAAGGTGAGGTAGAAATTCCTGCAGCTCAGCAATTAAACGGTTCCTTTTTTGATATTGCTCAAGTGCTTCCCGCAGGGTTTTCGTATTGACCGGGTTTCCCTGCTCTCCCAGGAAATCTGCCAGGTGTGCCATCTCCTGAGCAAAAAACTCACATGCTCCTGCATCCCTTTTCCGGGGAACCTCCAGGAGATAAACAAAAAAATCTACGCTTTCCTCGCGAAGCGCATTGTACAAATGCATCATGGCATTACAGGAATGCGCTATCACCAATCCCTGCATATCTCCGGGGTAATCACCGTTTTTTATTTCGTTCAATACTTTTCTAACGTACGGGCATATATTGGGTGGAAGAATATCTTCCGTCGAGCCCCTTGAATCTTCACGCGGCAGCAGCCGGTAAGGAACAAAACCGGCTGCGCGGATAACTTCTTCGGGGGTGTAGGTACAAAACCACCCCACCTTTTTACCTTTTTCACCCTTAAACTGCTCCTGCATTCGAGCACCTCTTACCTTTAAAAATATTATGCAAGAAAATATACCACATGCCATTGTATGATGTTATTACATGGTGACGACTCCCGGGCTAAAACCCTAAGTTTTCCCGGCGGCAATTTATAATTTCCCGGGAAATGACGACAAAAGATCTATTTTGCACATTACCGTTCTCAGGCTTCAATAATTTACTGCCGGTGCTAAAAGTTTGCCACCCGTGCCTGGATGAGCCGCTGAAGTGAGCAAATCATGCTTCCTCCTGATCGCCAGTATTTTCCTTCTCAAACACTATTCCATCTTCCACAGCATCCACTACTACCGTATCCCCTTCTTTAAAATCACCCTCCAGGAAGCGGCGGGCCAGTGGGGTTTCCAGTTCTTTTTGTATAACCCTCTTGAGGGGCCGGGCCCCGTATACCGGATCGTAACCTCTCCGGGCCAGGTACTCTTCTGCAGCTTCAGTAAGTTTGATGTTTATTTCTTTTTCCTGCATCCTCCAGTCCAGCCTCCGCAGTTGTATCTTGACTATCTGCCGCAAGTGTTCTTCGGTTAAAGGATGAAATATCAGTATTTCATCCACACGATTTATAAATTCCGGGCGGAAAAAAGAACGTACCTGGATAATAACTTCTTCCCGGGCCCGTGCAAAAGCAGCTTCTTCTTTTACCCCCGCCTCGGTAATCCGCTCGCTGCCCAGGTTGGAAGTCATGATAAGGACCGTGTTACGGAAATCCACTGTCCTGCCCTGGGAATCGGTAAGACGCCCGTCGTCCAGAATCTGAAGCAAGGCATTAAATACATCGTTGTGCGCTTTTTCGATCTCGTCAAACAGTATTACCGAATACGGGCGGCGGCGTACCGCGTTGGTTAACTGCCCACCTTCTTCATATCCCACGTAGCCGGGGGGCGCCCCTATCAAGCGGGCTACGGAATGCTTTTCCATATATTCGGACATATCCAGGCGGATAAGGGCCTTTTCATCATCAAACAGTATCTGGGCCAGGGAACGAGTTAGTTCTGTTTTACCCACACCTGTAGGGCCTAAAAATATAAAGGAACCTATGGGCCTATCCGGATCCTTGATCCCGGAACGGGCCCGCAGCACGGCCTCACTGACGGCTTGCACCGCTTCTTCCTGGCCCACCACTCTTTCTTGAAGCCTTTCCGCCAGGTGTAATATTTTCTGTCGCTCTCCTTCCAGGAGCTTGCTTACCGGTATATTGGTCCAGCGGCTTATTACCTGGGCTATATCTTCCTCGTCTACTTCTTCCTTTAAAAGGCGCATGCTTTCCTGGTGGCTCATCTTTTCTTCTTCTTCCTGCAGCTGCTTTTCCAGCTCGGGGAGTTGCCCGTATTTTAATTCCGCCAGGCGGCTTAAATCGTGGTTTTTTTCCGCCTGCTCCATCTCCCGGCGAGCCTGCTCTATCTTTTCCTTGAGTTCCCTTATCTTTGAGATCAGATTTTTTTCTTCCTGCCATCGCTGCTTTAATTTTTCCTCTTCGCGGCTCAATTCCTCCAGGTCTTTTTCCACCTGCTCCAGTCTTTTGCGCGAGGCTTCATCTTCTTCCTGGCGCAGGGCTTCCCTTTCCGTTTTTAATTGCATGGCTTTGCGGGATATCTCATCCAGCTCCAGGGGCATACTGTCAATCTCCGCCCTTATAAGAGCTGCTGCCTCGTCTATAAGGTCAATGGCTTTATCGGGCAAAAAACGGTCGGTTATATAACGCTGGCTTAAATTCACGGCTGACACCAGTGCAGAATCTTTTATTCGAACCCCGTGATGCACTTCATACCTTTCTTTAAGGCCACGGAGTATGGAAACCGCATCTTCTTTGCGTGGTTCCTCGATAAGAACCGGCTGGAAACGCCTTTCCAGGGCGGCGTCTTTTTCTATATTTTTCCTGTACTCCGCCAGGGTAGTAGCTCCTATACAGTGGAGCTCCCCGCGGGCCAGCATAGGTTTGAGGATATTCCCTGCATCCATGGCGCCTTCCGCCGCGCCGGCTCCTACCACGGTATGCAACTCGTCAATAAATAATACGATCTCTCCCTGTGATTCCTGTATCTCTTTTAAAACGGCTTTCAGCCTTTCTTCAAACTCACCGCGGTACTTGGCTCCGGCTAAAAGAGCTCCCATGTCCAGGGCAAAAATGCGTTTGGATTTCAAGCCATCGGGCACATCCTGGCGTACAATGCGCTGAGCCAGGCCTTCGGCAATAGCCGTTTTACCTACCCCGGGTTCACCTATAAGAACCGGGTTATTCTTGGTGCGCCGCGACAACACCTGGATAACACGCCTGATTTCTTCGTCCCTTCCCACTACCGGGTCTAGCTTGCCTTCTTCGGCCATCCCGGTCAAATCCTTGCCGTAGCGGTTAAGAGCCTCGTAAGTACTTTCCGGGTCGGGAGAGGTTACCCGCTGGTGCCCCCTCACTTTTTGCAGAGACTGTAAAAACAAGTTTTTGTCCAGGCCGGCCTCTTTTAAAACCCGGAAAGCTTCCCCTTCACTTTCTTCCAGCACAGCCAGGATAAAGTGCTCTACACTTATATATTCATCTTTAAGCTGGACGCTTTCTTCCCGTGACCTCTCTAAAAGGCGGGCCAGGGAAGGGCTTAAATAAATCTGCTCCTGGGCTCCCCCGCTTGCGTATACTTTGGGTTTTTTGCCCAGCTCTATTTCCAGTTTTTGCGATACAGTATCCGGATCAGCCCCGGCCTCCGCAATAATCCGGGGCACTATACCTTCTTCCTGTTTTAACAAAACCATTAAAAGATGCTCGTTTTCCACCTGCTGGTGGTAATACCTCGCAGCCAGCGACTGGGCGTCACCTAATGCTTCTCTGGCCTTGTTAGTAAACCTGTCTAAATCCATGGTCTGTTAAAAAGCTCACCTCCGCGTAATATTCATATAATATATGAATTATTATAACATAAAAACCCTTTATTTTGCAGGGGGCCCGGGCTACAACAGTTTTAGAGGTGAAAGGTGAGATGAGAGAAAAAATAATCATGTAATCAGTTTACGGGGTAGTTAGCCTGATTTTATTCACTTTCCCGATTTTTCTCTTTCTGGCCCTCAATTTTCCCATGAATACTGTTTTCAAAATAAATGCTCCTGCTGGGGAAAGCCACAGATACGCCCTCGTTTTCCAGTATCTGCATTATTTTAAAATTAATATCCTCTCTCACCCTTAAATGTTCATCCCAGTCCGTAGGGATGGTAAAGAAATATAAAAATATATCCAGGCTGCTTTCGCTGAAATGCTCAAAGTACACCATTTTTGTTTCCTGGTGTACTTCCGGATGGTTATCCAGCAGGCGGCGAATTTCCTCCACGCATTTCTGCAGCTTTTCGCGCGGTGTAGCATAAGTTACCCCCAGGTGGAATGTTATCCGTCGTTTGCCCATTTCACTCCAGTTGGTAACAGGCTCCTGGGCGAGGGCAGCATTGGGAACAGTCACCAGCCCCTTGGCAAAAGTCCTTATCTTGGTATTTCGAATATTTACATCTTCCACGGTGCCTTCCACGGAGGGAGTATAAATCCAGTCTCCCACGTTAAAAGGCTTGTCAATAATAATAACTAAACCTCCAAAAAAATTGGAGATAGTATCCTTGGCCGCAAACGCAACAGCCAGGCCACCTATACCCAGGCCGGCTACAAACTGGCCCACATTATAATCAAATTCTTCTGCAATAATACTTATAACCAGGGCTACCATGACAAAGCGGACTAACTTGGAAAGAAAGGCAAGCAGGATTTTGTCATCCTGGAGATTAAATTTTTCTTCCATCTCCCGGAATATAAAGGAATCAGGATTCAATAAATTATATGCGCCCTGGGCTATCAAAAGTATAACTGAAACACGGAAAAGCTGGGTTATTATCTCCCGGGCTTCTTCATTTAATGGCAGAAATGTTAAAGCAAGAAACAGACCTAACAATAAAAGAAGAGTTTTCAGGGGTCCATAAAAGGAGCTTTTAACTTCGTTATCCAGTTCCACCATGTTGCTGCCGGTAATATTGGAAAAGAGCTTGAAGAAAAAGCGCACCATCCAGTTTCTTGCCAGCAGGAAAAATAAAAATACAGCCAGGGCAATTAGAATATCCTGCAAATCTATTAGCTGCAGGTAGGGCTGCAAATCTTCCACGACTTCTTCCCACATAAATATTTCACCACCTTATACAATGCATCCATGATATGACAAGGAATTCCTGCATTCTTTTCTAATAATATCACAAACGGGGTAAAAAAGTCCAAACATTTGGTTTAATAAGACAACCTGTGGGTTCTATTATTAGACGGGTGTCAAAGCCCGGTGCCTTACGCAAAAAAAGTTTAGTTTTAACCAGTAGAATGTTATCATGTAGATAGAACATGGCACACATCAATACTTATATTCGCTGGAGGTTTTAATTATTTCTGAACAACAGGGAATAAATCAGGAAAGCAAAGTAACCCGGTGTATAGCCTCGGACTTAAATATTTCTGAAAACAGGGTTAAACAGGCGGTTGCCCTTTTAGATAAAGGCAACACGGTTCCCTTTATAGCGCGCTACCGCAAAGAACAAACAGGTGGAATGGGTGACCTGGATCTCCGCAATTTATTTGAAAAGCTTTTTTATTACCGCAACCTGGAGAAAACCAGGTCCACGATATTAAAACAGCTGCAGGAGCTGGAAGTTTTAACCCCCGAACTGGAGGCTTCAGTTAAAGATGCGGAAAGTGTCACCGAATTAGATGACCTTTACCGTCCTTACCGTCCCAAGAAAAGAACCCGTGCTACGCAAGCCAGGGAAAAGGGCCTGGAGCCTTTGTCAAAAATAATTATGAATGGTACAGAAAACCCGGTGGAGGCTGCACAGGAATTTATAGATGAAAATAACGGGGTCGAGGATAAAGAACAGGCTTTATCCGGGGCACGTGATATTATTGCCGAAATAATTTCTGATGATGCTGTGGCGCGGAACAAATTGCGCAGTTTGATTATGCAGAAAGGTTTCCTGGTAACGCGTGCGGTGGAGGAAGAAACTCAAAGTCCTTACCAGATGTACTATCAGTTTAGCCAGGCCGTAAAAGATATTCGATCCCACCAGATTTTAGCTATAAATCGTGGAGAGAAAGATAAATATTTACATGTTAAGTTGGAAGTCCCGGCAGAAGATGCCTTCTCTTTAATTGCAGAAAATTATTTGGAGGGTTCTTCAGTTAATGAAGTGTGCATAAACCAGATAGAAGAAGCCATCCGGGAAAGCTATAAAAGGTTGTTGTTTCCTTCACTGGAAAGAGAAATACGCAATGAGTTGACTCAAAAGGCTGAAGAACAGGCATTGAATGTTTTCCGGGACAATTTAAAAAATTTGCTTATGACTCCACCTGTTCATGGGAAACAAATACTGGGTTTAGATCCTGGCTACCGTACGGGCTGCAAGCTGGCTTGTATTGATGAAACAGGAAGATTTTTGGAAACCTCGGTTATCTTTCCGCTGCAGCCTTATAATCAAAAGGAAAAGGCTGCGGAAGTTGTAATGAGTTTACTTCAAAGATACAAACTTAACGCTATAGCAATTGGTAACGGTACGGGCGGGCGGGAAAGCGAAGAATTTATAGCAGAAACACTGGCTTCCTATAATGAACCGGCAGAGTATACTGTGGTCAATGAAGCCGGAGCCAGCGTTTATTCGGCTTCTAAGCTGGCCAGCGAGGAATTCCCTGAGCTGGATGAAGCCGGCAGAAGCGCTGTTTCTATAGCCAGGCGCGTGCAGGATCCCCTGGCGGAACTGGTCAAAATTGAACCCCGGTCAATTGGCGTGGGGCAGTATCAGCACGACATAAATCAGGGCAGGCTGGAAGAAGTGCTGGACGGGGTAGTGGAAGCCTGTGTAAACCAGGTGGGGGTGGATCTAAATACTGCTTCTAAAGTTCTCCTCTCAAGGGTTGCGGGCATTAGCAAACCAGTAGCTTACAATATTGTGGCTTACCGCGAAGAAAATGGCGTTTTTAAAAACAGGGAAGAATTAAAATTTGTGCCTCGCCTGGGACCGGCTACTTTTAAACAGTGCGCCGGTTTTTTACGAATACCCGGTGCTGAAAATTACCTGGACCGGAGCGCTGTTCACCCGGAGTCCTACGATATTGCTTTCCGGCTCATTGATAAACTGGGTCTTGCTCCCAGTGATCTGGGCAAACCGGAGGCTATCCCTGGTGTTGATATTGCAGGGCTGGCCGGTGAACTGGACGTAGGTGAATATACCCTGAGGGATATAATAGAAGAATTTAAAAGGCCGGGCCGTGACCCACGAGAAGACTTGCCCGCTACCGTATTCAAGAAAGATGTGTTAAAGATAGAAGACTTAAAAGACGGCATGGAATTAACAGGAGTTATACGCAATGTAGTAGATTTCGGGGCTTTTGTAGATATTGGGGTACACCAGGATGGATTGATACATATATCGGAGCTGGCAGAGAAGTACGTTCGCCACCCTTCAGAAGTAGTCAAAGTGGGGGACACCTTAAAAGTAAAGGTACTTTCTGTAGATATAGAAAGAAGAAGAATTTCATTATCCAGTAAAATATAATCATCTTACGGGTTTGCCCAAGGTGTTGGAATACAAAGGCTATAAATTTTTCTTTTTTTCTAATGATATAAATATACAAAAAGGAGTGAAATTGTATGGAGAAATATGTCTGCACGGTTTGCGGTTATGTTTACGATCCACAAGAAGGAGATCCTGAAAGCGATGTGGCAGCGAGTACTTCCTTTGCGGATCTCCCCGAGGACTGGGTATGTCCAGTTTGTGGAGTGGGTAAAGACGAGTTTGAAAAAGAAAACCAGTAATTTTACAGGTATTTAATCCTAACAACAAAAATAATTCAATAATATTCTTATTGTAACTACTCAGGCATCCACTGCTGCGCCAGGGGGACGGTTCCATCGTCTTCCCTTCGGACCTCCGCTTCGCTCCGGTGACGCTCGAACCGTCCCCGCAGGCGCAGCATGCCTCTTAAC
>PWGO01000103.1 GCA_003554525.1 Syntrophomonadaceae bacterium
AAAAAAGCTTCTCCTTCTTCCACTACCTCTAACGTACGTACCTTGCCCCGGTAAAACTCTTCGTCCCCTTCAACCCGGTAACCGTCTTCCTCCATTTCTTGTGACTCCGGTACTACTTCCATCTCTTCTTTCTCTACTAACTTCCCTTGCGCCACTTCCCCCGGGAATAGAAACTCATTTCCCGCATAAAAAAGTGCAGCCAACAGCAGTATAATAACCGCGTATATAAATTTCTTTTTCCATCCTCTATTTTCCACCACAAACAACCTCTCCGGCCTTATTCAATAGTAAATCAAACCATTCCAGTAAATTTATTCTGCATGTTCATGCTTTTTACCTTCTATAATAAACTGGAATTTGAGCTTATTCTACCTGGTTTTTTATCTTGCGTTTGTAAATAATACCTGATATTATCACACTTATTTCATACAACAGTAAAAGCGGTCCCGCCATAAATAATTGTGAAATCATGTCCGGCGGGGTAAAGAAAGCAGCCATAATAAATATTACAAAAATAATGTACTTCCGGTTCTTTCTCATAAAATCCGGGTTAACCAAACCCACCCCGGTCAAGATCATTACTACCAGGGGCAACTGAAAAACCAGCCCGAAAGGAATTACCAGCCCTAAAGCAAATGAAATATAGTTGTCCACCGTTACATTAGGTTCTACAGTGTCCCCACCAAAGCCTATAAAAAAATCAAAAGCCAGTTCCAGGATAACGCTGTACGCAAAAAAAACTCCCAGTGCAAATAAAAATACAGACAAAGGCAGGCCTGTTATCACGTATTTTTTTTCTGTAGAAGAAAGGCCGGGCAATAAAAAAGCAATAATCTGGTATATTATCATGGGCAGGGAAATAACTAATGCCAGGATAAACGCCACCTTTAAAGTGGTAAAAAACATTTCCGTAGGGTGGATAAAAATAATATTTTCCGGGCCGGGGACGGCCAGTATGGCATCCAACACGTACTCGTTTGACAGGTAGAACCCGGCTATCAAGCCTATCACCAGGTTAATTATAACCACCATCAAGCGGCGCCTGAATTCCTCCAGGTGTTCCATAACAGACATTTGCCTGCCTTCTTCTTGTACTGGTTCTTCTTTTTGTCTTCTGCGTAGAAACCTGTCTCTTAATGACGTTTTAAACACCCCCGATTATTTTCTTTTCCAGTAGCTCCACCAGTTCCTGAATCTGGTCCCAGCCAAACAGCGGGATTTCCCACAAATTAAGTTTTTCCCGATCTATTTCCCCTACCAAAGCCAGCAAATTATCTTCTTCCTGGCAAAGCAGGGGGGCATCTCCACGGACAACTTCTACCTTCGGCTTGTTTTCTCTTTTGTAACCTTCGGTAATGATTATATCCACTTCTCCGGCTTTTTTGGCCAGCTCTTCCAGGGGGATTTCCGAATCTACCTTTTCTATAATAGCCAGTTTCGAAGCAGAAGAAATCATTACCACATCAGAACCTGCCTGGCGGTGCTTCCAGGTATCCTTACCTGGTTTATCCATTTCAAAATCATGCACGTCATGCTTGACAGTACATACCCGGTATCCCTTTTGTTTTAATTCGGGAAGCAGCCTGCAAATCAAAGTTGTTTTTCCGCTGTCAGAATGACCCACAATAGAAATTATGGGGAAAAAACCCATTACTTCACCTCCGGAAGCCTGGTTAACTCTACTTCTATGGTATCCCCCGTTTCCAGGGGAGAATTATCCCGGGGAAGATAAATTAAAGAATTTGACTTTAACAATGAAGAAAGCACACCGGCCCGCTCAAACCGGGGATCCCTGACATAGTAATATCCTTGCCGGTAGGTACACCAGCTACGTATAAAGCGGGGGTCTCTCCCTCCTCTTTGTACAGGGTGCTCCAGGAAAGCGTTAACCAGTGGACGGCGCCAGTTTTTCCGCCCGGTCATCCTGTAGAAAAAAGGGCGCACAAACAAGTCAAAAGTGAGCGAGGCCGCACCCGGGTTACCCGAAAGACAAAACAGCATTTTCTTTTCCTTTCGCGCAACCATCATGGGGGTGCCCGGTTTCATGTCCAGCCCGTGAAACATTTCTCCGGCCCCCGTTTCTTCTGCTACCCGGGGTAGCAAATCATAATCGCCAGCAGAAACCCCGCCGGTAGAAACTACTACATCGCATTCACTGATTGCACGGTTAAATGCCGGTACCATACTGTCTACATTGTCAGGTACCGGCCCATAATTTACAGGTATTCCACCGCAGGCTTCCACCATGGCTCCAATCATTACAGTGTTACTATCGTAAATTTGAAATTCCTTTCTGGGAGCACCAGGTGGAACCAGCTCAGAGCCCGTGGAAATCACTGCTACTACTGGCTTCTGGTAAACCAAAGCTTCCACCCTTCCCAGCGAAGCAAGGACACCCAGGTGAGCTTCCTGGATCACGGTACCGTTGGTCATAATGCGTTCGTTTTCTTTTATGTCTTCACCAACCCGTACAATATTTTCTCCACTTTGAAAGGCTTTCTGCAGTAAAACCTGGTCACCTTCCGTACTTACTTTTTCCCGGGCTACTACAGCATCAGCCCCTTCCGGGACAGGTGCGCCCGTCATTACCCGCACACAACAACCCGGGGTCACTTTACCGGCAAAAAAAGAACCGCTGCCCACCGTATCCAGCACCTTTAAGATAGCCGGGCTGCCGTTTTCCTCAAACCTCACGGTATCTGCAGCCCTGAAAGCATACCCGTCCAGAGGCGAACGTTCAAACGGGGGAATGTCCATCTCTGCCAGTACATCTTCCGCCAACACACGGCCCCTGGCTTCTTCGAGGGGAACCTTTTCCGGCAATTTATGGTATGGACATTCCAGTATCAATTCCCTGGCCTTTTTAATATCCGTTCCCATATATCAAAAACCCCTGCTTTCCACTATTAAGTAAATTCATTAAGTATATGTAACTACTCAGGCATCCACTGCTGCGCCAGGGGGACGGTTCCATCGTCTTCCCTTCGGCCTTGCGCACAGCTAAAGGTGACGCTCGAACCGTCCCCGCTAAGCACAACATGCCTCTTAACTTACCCTTACTTGGCTTGAGTATTTACAAGTATATTAAAAACTCGCCAGCCCGGGCCAAGCAGTTTCTGCTAAATTATAATTCCACTATAATATAATAACAGATTTTTTTCCTTTTCCATAGAGTAACTACTAAAACCTCAACATCCTCATAAAAAAACAAGAGACAAGACCCCCATTCAAGATGCAAGATAAAAGATAAAAGCTCCTCCACCAGGGCTGATCGTTATACCCACTTGACACCGGCAAGTGGGTACCCCCCATTCAACTAGCAAGTTTCCTGAGGCAAGTAACTGGATAAAAGCCCCCCCTACCTTAATTGCATTCAATCCCTCAAAAGAGTATTATATTAGTAGAGTAGAGTAGAGTAGAGTAGAGTAGAGTAGATTAAGCTATATTAAATAAAGCTGCCATATACAAATACTATTTAATTTGAGAACTATTACTGCTTCTAATCTTTTCAAATTCTAAGAAAAACGGAAAGATAGGGAGCATGATTACACAATATTGAGATAGGAGGTCAATAATGTCCCTGCAGGAAAAAGCAAACCAACAAAAACTTTATTCCCACGTGGAATTCTTAACCGGGTTAAACCCGCCCCGCAACTACCACCACCTGGACTCACTCCACCGTGCGGCTGATTATATCGCCCGGGAACTGAGCGATTATGGTTGCAGAACCTGCGAACAAGCCTTTGAAGCACAAGGAAATACATACCGCAATATAATCGGAAACCTGGGCCCAAAAACCGGTGAACGAATAATAGTGGGTGCCCATTACGACGTAGCCGGTTACCAGCCAGGAGCCGATGACAACGCCAGTGCCGTAGCCGGGCTCCTGGAAACAGCCCGGCTACTTTCCGCCCATCGCGGTTTAAATAAAAGAATCGAGCTGGTTGCTTTCTGTCTGGAAGAGCCCCCCTTTTTTGGAACCAGTAAAATGGGAAGCGCCGTTCACGCCAATAGCCTGAAAGAAGAAGGAGCCAGGGTAGAACTAATGATCTGTTTTGAAATGATAGGTTATTTTACAGATATGCCGGGCTCTCAATCTTACCCGGAACTTATGGACGGTGCATCATATCCCAACAAAGGAAATTTCATTGCCGTGGCAGGGATTGGCAGGTATTCCCATCTCAACGAAAGACTGTGCTGGTTGATGAATAAATATTCACAAATAGAGGTTCTGGAGGCTACTTTTGCTACACCGCACGGCCTGGTAGGCCTTTCCGACCACAGCAGCTACTGGCGGAACGATTATCCGGCAGTAATGATCACCGATACCAGTTTTTTACGCAACCCCCATTACCACCAGGTCACGGACACTATCGATACACTGGACTTTTCACGTATGGCTGAAGTAGTAAATGGAGTAGCGGGAGCCATACTGGAGATGGCCGGCACGGATGAAAAAAAGTAACTGACTTGTTTTATTCCACCTCCACACTTTGATTTTAATCACTCTAAAATGAACTTGCTAAATTGCCGTATTTCTATTATTATCTATTAAAAGGAGAGTAGTAACCATGCCCAGGCCACCCAAATGGCGTAAAATATCGTTTCTGCCCAACTTTACTTATTTCAAGCCGGCGGGAATACCTTTAAAAAAAATGAAAGAAGTGCATATAGAGGTAGAAGAGCTGGAAGCCATCCGCTTGAAGGATATGGAGGGCCTTGACCAGGAAGAATGTGCTCAAAAAATGGGGATATCCAGGGCTACTTTCCACCGTATTATTAACTCGGCCAGGTCCAAAATTGCAGGCGCGCTGGTAGAGGGAAAAGCTATCCGCCTGGATTACGGCAAAGATGTTCTGGAAAATATAAATTGCGAACACTGTGGCACACGCGTAAAATTTAACCAGGGTCACCCGGAAAACAACCTGGAATTCTGTCCCCGAAGCATGAGGATAAAATGCCCCTCCTGCGGCCATAAAATATCCACCCGGCAACTTTAACCTGAATTGCCAAGAAGTCGCCCACTTCTTTAAGTGGGTGAATATAAATCGAAATAAAATAAAGGTCAACTATTACCATAACCGGCAACACCAATTTTCATATTTTCCCTGGGAGGAAAGAGATGCTGGAAGAGATAATAAACCAGTGGAAAAACGACCCGGAAATAATATCTAATATAAGCCGATGGGAGATTCTGCCGGAAAAAAAAGCGGAATACGCCAGTTTTCCAGAGTGGGTAGAACCTCAATTAAAAAAAGCCCTGCAAAACCGGGGCATTGATAAGCTTTACACCCACCAGGCGGAAGCGGTGGAAACCGTGTACCGGGGCAATAACGCAGTGGTAGTAACTCCTACTGCTTCTGGCAAAACCCTGTGCTACAACCTGCCCGTGCTGAACCGTATTATAAACGAACCCCACGCCAGGGCCCTGTACCTTTTCCCTACCAAAGCCCTGTCCCGCGACCAGGTTGTCGAGCTCCTGGGGCTGGTTGAAGAAACGGGTATAGAAGTCAACACCTATACTTACGATGGAGACACCGGCACCAGCATACGCAATCACATACGCCAGAAAGGTCACCTGGTGGTTACCAACCCGGACATGCTTCATTCCGGCATTCTTCCTCACCACACCAAGTGGATGAGGTTGTTTGAAAATTTAAGATATATCGTGATAGATGAAATGCACCATTACCGGGGTATCTTTGGCAGCCACCTGGCCAACGTAATCCGCAGGCTAAAGCGCATATGCCGCTTTTACAAGAGTAACCCCACCTTTATTCTCTGCTCAGCCACCATAGCCAACCCCCGGGAGCTGGCGGAAACGCTCCTGGAAGAACCGGTGGTGGAAATATCCCAAAACGGTGCGCCTCATGCCCAAAAACACTTCCTGTTTTATAACCCCCCCGTAATCAACCGGGAACTGGGTATCCGCCGCAGTGCCATGCTGGAAAGCCAGAAACTGGCGGCTCGCCTGATCCAGGAAGGAGTGCAAACCATAGTATTTACTCGCAGCCGCCTGGGGGTAGAAGTGCTCCTTTCCTACCTGCGCGAAAAGTTCAAAAGCCTGCCCGGTCACGATTCCGGCCTACGGGGTTACCGTGGAGGTTACCTGCCCAACGAGCGACGCGCTATCGAAGAAGGCTTGCGCCGGGGAGAAATTAAAGGAGTAATATCCACCAATGCCCTGGAGCTGGGTATTGACATAGGCCGGCTGGACGCCTGTGTTATCACCGGTTATCCCGGCAGTATAGCCGGTACCTGGCAGCAATCCGGCCGGGCCGGAAGAAGAACAGGTCAGTCGCTGGCCGTACTGGTAGCCAGCAGCGCGCCACTGGACCAGTTCATGGTAAACCACCCTGATTATTTCTGGCAGAACCCCCCGGAAAAAGCAATGGTCAACCCCGACAACCTTATAATTTTAACCAACCACTTGCGATGTGCCGCCTTTGAATTGCCCTTTAAAGAAGGAGACACTTTTGGAAACGCACCGGTGCAAGAAATCCTTGATTTTTTGGCCGAAGAAGAAGTCCTTTACCGCAGCGGCGGACAGTACCACTGGATGGAAAATTCTTTCCCCGCCGAAGAAATAAGCCTGCGCAGCGCCACCAGCGAAAACGTGGTAATTGTAGATAATACCGAAGCCCAACCCCGGGTTATAGGAGAAGTAGACCGCTTCAGCGCCCCTATGCTGGTCCATGAAGAAGCCATTTATATGCACGGAGGGCAGCAGTATCAGGTAGAAAAACTGGATCTAGAAGAAAAAAAAGCCTACGTGCGTGCTGTTTCCGTTAACTATTTTACTGACTCCAACCTTTCCGTAGACCTGAAGGTAATGGAAGTATTTGAAGAAGAAAAAGAGAAAGTGCATCGCCACTGGGGAGAAGTAAGGGTAAACGCCCTGGTTTCCATGTTTAAAAAGATAAAATTCAACACCCACGAAAACATCGGTTCGGGGCCGGTTAACCTGCCGGAAACAGAAATGCACACCACTGCTTTCTGGATTTCCTTCCCGGAAGGAACTCTCAAGGGAATGTCCAGGTCAGAGGTGCAATCCGGGCTCATTGGCCTTTCCCACCTGGCTTCCCACCTGGCGCCCCTGTTCCTTTTGGGCGACCCGCGGGACATGCGCGCCGTTTCCCAGGTAAAATCCCCCTTTAACGAACTGCCCACCCTCTACCTTTACGACAATTACCCGGGAGGAGTGGGATACAGCCAGGAACTCTTCAAAAAGTGGAAAGAAATATTTAATACTGCCCGGCAGCGAATCTATACCTGCGGGTGCCTGGAAGGCTGCCCTTCCTGCGTGGGGCCCGTAGAAGAAGTCGGAGAAAAAGGTAAAGAACATACTCTGCAGCTTCTGGAGGTGCTCTGCCCATGACCGCTCCAAACCAGTTACAACGACGCCTGCAGCGCATGAAAGACACGGGGATGATCACCAGCGGAAGCGAGCTAAAAAAATCAGCAATCTGTGAAGAAACCCTGGGCCTTTTCCCCGCGGAAGAAAAGGTTGAAGAAACCCCTTCCGGGAATTGCTTTTTTCGAGAAACAGTTGTTCCCTTGAAAAAACACCACGGAGGCGTCTTGCTGGAAAGTTCCCTGGAGTGCACCTCCTCCGTACTCCAGCTGTTAATGAATGACCCGCCGGATGATTTTCAGCCCTACCGGAGCCTGTTTTTAGATTTGGAAACTACTGGCCTGGCCTGTGGCACCGGAACCTGGGCCTTCCTGATGGGGGTGGGATGGTTTGAAAACGGTTTGCTGAGGGTGAGACAGTATTTCCTGAAGAGCCCCCCTGAAGAAAGAGCCCTCCTGGAACACTTCACCGCTACATTACAGAACTTTGACAACCTGGTTACCTTTAACGGTAAATCGTTCGACCTTCCCCTGGTGCATACCCGCCAGGTACTTAAAGGGATATCCCCCGTTACCTCTCCCGACATTCACCTGGATTTGTTCCACTGCTGCCGCAGGATGTGGAAAAACTGCCTGCCGGATTGCAGCCTGGTTTCCATGGAAAAAAATCTCCTGCAGTTCCACCGCAGCGGCGACATACCTGGGGAAGAAATCCCGGAAGTATACTTCCGCTACCTGCGCCGCGGGGAAACACAGCAGCTAAAGCAGGTCTTTGAACACAACCTCCTGGACATTGTTTCGCTGGTAGCGCTGCTGGGTCTGGTAGCTAAAATAGAAAATATAGACTTTTTGGAAGAAGCAACACCCCGGGAATGCTGCAACCTGGGGATTTTACACTGGAAATACGGGGACATATCCCGGGCGGAAATATGCCTGCAACAAGCCATGGAAAAAGGAAACCGCGAAGAAAAAAATAAAGCCCTTTATTCCCTGGCACTGCTGCACAAACAGATGCGCCGCTGGGAGAAATCCGCGAGCTGCTGGGAAGGGCTCATCCACCAGGGATATCCCGGGCCCGCTCCTTACGTAGAACTGGCCAAAATTTACGAACACCGTATAAAAAACCTCCCGCAAGCCTTGCGGCTCACCAGGGAGGCTTTAAACGCGGAACTGCGCCGCTACCAGATGGGAGTCGGCGGGAAAGAAATCAATCCCCTCAAGCACCGCCTCCGGCGCCTGGAAGCCAAACTAAAAAGCAACTGCCCGGGATAATATTGTTTCCGCAACACCAACACCGGCACGGGAATATACAATTATCTTCTTATCTTCGATACCATTGCGGGGATTCTGGTTTGTTCGTTAAAAGGGAAATGCTTTCAACCCCAAATGTAGGTGCTACCGCCGGCACTTCGTTAGAAAAACATGCTTTTTATAGCCGAAATGTTGCGCTGTACATTCTGTTCCCCTTCCACAAGGTCCATATGCCCCGGCAAAAGCCATTTCACCCCTTCCAGGTTGGACAGCCTGCTGACGGAATTGGCCATGTCTTTCATGCTCCCGCCGGGAAGATCGGTTCGCCCTATACTACCACGGAAAATCACATCTCCGGTAATAAGAGCCCCTTCTTCGGAAAGGAAAAAAGTCACCGCGCCGGGAGAATGTCCCGGGGTATGTATGACTTCAATAACCATATCGGAACCTACTTCCAGGTTGCCCTCTTCCAGCAGTATATCCGGCTCCAGGAAAGGTTTATCTTCACTCCCCGGGGATTTTAAACCAAACATGCGGGCTACCGCCTCAATTACCTGTACTTCTTCGTGATATATGGCCGTTTTGGCTCCATTTTGTTCGGCAATAACCCCGGCAGCCTCACAGTGGTCGGGATGACCGTGGGTTAAAAGCACCAGGTCAACTTTATCCAGGGAATTACCGTCAGCCTCCATTTGAGTTTTTAAGTTCTCCAGGCAGTTTTGCCCAAACTCGTTGCGGACATGGCCAGGGTCGATCAGTACATTTTTTTCTCCCTTTAAAAAGATCGAATTGCAGTTATTTCCCGCGCCCTCCCAGGGATACCAGTAGATTTTTTCCGTCAGTTGCATATTATATCCTCCTTTTTACCCAGTTTTCCCATAAAAGGTATAGTGTTATAATATCTATAGGAATTTTGGCTACAGTATATAATTCATCACGATTAAGGAAAATTCCTTTAAATATATTCTTAGCTCTTGAATATTTTAAATAACTTTCCATTTGAATTGTTTTAGCAATTTCATACCTGGAGGTGTTTTAAATGAGTGAAAAAATCAAATCCGCCAAGGAGTTAGCCATGGAAAAAGCCAATAAAATGGATAAAAATAATACGTCTGGCGGCAAATCTGCAGAACTGGAAACATATACAAAGGCTGCCCGGACGTTGGCGGAAAATGTGGCAGAAGGCAGCACAGAACCGGCCAAGATAAAAGAGAGCCTGCGCCATTATCCCGGGGAAGTAATGCCCGAAGTAACCAAAACCATGCTGGAGATATTTTCCCACCGCCTGAACCTGGATAATACCTCCTGGATCCTGCGGGCCATACCATACTTGAAAGATGATGAAACTACCCAACAAACCCTGGAAGAGGTAAAAAAAATATACCGTCGTTATTACCACCAGCGAGAAAAACAGTTGCAGGAGCTGCAAGATAAAGCCCAGGAAAAACTGTTGGATTCCCTGGAAAAAGAAGGCATTAAGGGCTCGGCCATATACCAGGTTAAAGCCAAGGATTACCACAGCGAAAAACAAATAAAAAATAATCTTGACCAGGAATACCGGCAAAACATTTCCGGTTTCCGCTCTTTCCTGGAAAGCAGCTAGGTTATATTTCTATCTGGTAATTTTCATCTTTCATGGTATGTATAGAGGGATCGTCGCCACAGACCGGGCATTCCGGGTTATGCGAAAAAGATACTTCCAAAAAACTCATACGCTGGCCGTCATATATTAGCAGCCGGTTGTAAAGGTGTTCGCCAGTATTTGCAATAATTTTTATAGCCTCCGTTGCTTCAATAACTCCTATAATCCCGGGAGTAACCCCCAACACACCGGCTTCTTTGCAGTCAGGCACTGTACCTGGACCAGGGGGGTCCCTAAACAAACAGCGATAACAGCCGCTGTAAGGGGAATGAAAAACTGAAGTCTGGCCTTCAAAGCGAATTACGCTACCAAAAACATAGGGCTTAAGCTGAAGTACACATGCATCATTAATTATATAGCGGGTCTTAAAATTATCACAGCCGTCCACCACCATATCGTATTCGTTAATTATATCTTCCACGTTATTTGCTTCCAGCCTTTCCTCTATAGCCACCACACTTATTTCCGGATTTAATTCACTTAATGAACGCATGGCCGACAGGGCCTTGGCTTCCCCCAGGGAGTGACTCCGGTGCAGGATCTGCCTCTGCAGGTTGCTCAACTCTACACGATCCGAATCTACTATCCCAATAGTTCCCACTCCCGCGGCAGCCAGGTAATACGAGGCGGGAGAGCCAAGCCCTCCAGCACCTGCAACCAGGATACGGGCCCGGTAAAGTCTTTCCTGTCCTTCTTCACCAATTTCCGGCATCACCAGCTGCCTGCCGTAACGTTTTCTTGCACTATCGCTTAACATGCTTCCACACCTCTTTCTTTATTAAGGATAACATATTTTATAAGCTGATTCATTAACAAAAATTTCACCTGATAATCAGGGTATTTCCTGCTGTACACCACCATCCCGGTAATTACGTAAAAAAATCATTAATTAAAAAATGCACACCGATAGGGTTAACCACATACAATAGTAAAGCAATATCTAACCTCTAACCTCTAACTTCCAATAAGCTCCAGGGGGGAAAAAAGGCCTTACTAAAACAATGCCCGGGCATTTGTTACTCCTGGCGTCAAGTTGCTTATTGGCCTGAGTAGTTACAAGCAAACAGCGTTTATTTTATTAACCTCCAAAGGGGGAAGGAAAATTATGCTGCTTACTCTGGCAGCAGCAGTGAAAGAAGTTATTTTGTTGGTGGGGTATTTCAATAACAGCTCTTTTCCACAGCCTCTGCCTCCTCAAGAAGAAAAAAAATACCTGGAAAAACTAAAACACGAAAACGACGAAGAAGCACGACAGGTATTAATTGAAAGAAACTTGAGGCTGGTAGCCCACGTAATAAAAAAATTTGACGATCCCGGGGTAGATAAAGAAGACCTGATATCCATAGGCTCCATAGGGCTTATTAAAGCTATCAATACTTTCAACCCGGATAAAGGAGCCCGGTTGGCAACATACGCTGCAAGGTGCATAGAAAACGAAATTCTAATGTTTTTCCGGGCCCGGCAGAAAAACCAGAAAAGAGAAATATCCCTGCAGGAACCGCTGGGCACCGATAGCGAAGGAAATGATATAAAAATGGAGGATATTCTAAGCAGCGAAGAAAACCTGCTGGACAAAGTGGAAGTATCCCTGCTCAAAGATCAAGTGCTGAAAAACATGGGTAAGTTAAACTTCCGCGAACAAAAAGTTCTAAACCTTCGTTTTGGCCTATCCGGGAGCAGGAGATACACCCAAAAAGAGATCGCCAATCTGTTAGGCATTTCCCGCTCCTACGTCTCCCGCATAGAAAAAAGAATTATTCAAAAACTAGAAGAAGAATTCCAGGGACAATAGATATGTGACAGCCTTCTGGATTAATTTTATTCCAGCTCCTGAAAGGCCCGGGCCACTTCAGAAAAAACTTCTGCAGCACTTGCTCCTTCCCTGCTTTCTTCTATAAAAACTACAATTACCGCCCCGGGATGCTTCAAAGGGGTCATACCGGCAAACCAGTGGAGGTATTCTGCCTGCTGGCTGCTACTGTATTGAGCCGTGCCGGTTTTGCCCCCTGTTTCCGTACCCGTAACCGCCGCTTCTGTACCAGTGCCGTCATCCACCACTCCCTGCAGCATGAGCTTTAAATAATAAGCAGTAGATGGACTTAAAACCTGCTTTCCTTCACCCTGTAAAAACTGCCTTGTAGTTATCCCTTTTTCATTTTCTATTTGCTTCACCAGTTGTATTGGCTTTAACCTGCCTTCATTGGCTACGGCCTGCATCATTTGCGCTATTTGAAGCGGAGTAGTTTCCACATGTTCCTGGCCTATAGAGGCATGCGCCATTCCGGCTTCAACAACAGTATCTTCGCGGGCGGGCAAATAACCGGGATGTTCACCAAGAGGAAGCCCTGCAGTTTCCCCCATTCCCAGGGAACGTGCATAGTATTCAATCTTTTCCGCTCCCAGCTTTAAACCCTTTTTAATAAATACAGTATTGCACGAATAAGAAAAGGCTTCTTTAAAGGTAATCTCACCTCTGGAATGGAGCTGCATACAGCTAACCGGAGTATCCCTGCCTTCTACTTCTATTTCCCCTACACACTCGAAAATATCAAAAATCCCGGCTTTACCTTCTTCCAACGCTGCAGCAGCAACCACAGTTTTAAATATTGACCCCGGATAAAAAGCCCTTAAAGCCCGGTTATGAAATTCACCCCTGCTACTATCCAGGTAATCGAGAATTCTTGATCGGTCGTAATCGGGTCGGCTCGCCAGGGCCAGAAGATCGCCACTGCCGGGTTCAACTACTACTACCGCGCCTTTTTCTATTTTTTCCGTCATGATGCTCTCCACTTTATTTTGCAGGGAATAATCCAGGGTTAAAATTACGTTTCGGGGAACACTCCTGCCCCCGCTCCTGTTTAGCCGGTAACCCAAGCCTTCTATAAGCCGGTTTCTCCCGTCAACTACAGCCATAAGCCTGGTAGGCCTGTCCCCGGACAGTTCTTTGTCAAAATACTTTTCTATTCCCTTTATGCCTCTCCCGCTGCTGCCCTCCAGGTGACCTACTACATGAGTGGCAACTGCCCCGGGGCCGTAACGAACTTCTAATTGCGCAGGAACTATACCCGGCAGCGTTTCCACCGGGAGTTTCAGTTCCTGCTCCGGGGGAATAGTTTTAACTACAAAAGGATCGCGTGAATGTGGGGAACTTTCCAGTAAACGCTCAAGCAGTAAAGAAGAAGAAATGTTTTCCCGCAGGACCTGTTCCTCGGCCCGGTAAAGCGAAGGAAATGCCACATAAACATTTTTTTCTCTGTTGTCCAGTAAAGATATACCTTCCCGATCCAGTATATCTCCCCTTCCAGGCTCCAGGACAAACCCGGGAGAACGCTGGCGTACAGCTGCCCGGGAAAAATCACTTCCGCGGACAATTTGCAGGTAAAATAAACGGCAGGCCATAAATGAAAACAATACCATCAAGAGCAAGAGCAAACCCAGTATTCTTCTTTGGCGGTAAGAACGGCGCATAAAAATAACCCCCTGATGTTTAATTATTACCACGTGGGGATATTTTTATGCTTAAACCGGTTTTGCTCAACCATTTTGCTTAATCAATGTAAATCCTCAATAAATCCCATTTCTTTAAAGGAACGTTTACCGGTAAAATCAGACGCTGCTGCGGGTGGGGAGCTTTTTCTATTTCCTCCCCCTCCACAGTATACAAACGGTTTACTTCTATCTTAAAAGGCTCACTCCCGGGGGTTAGCACTTCCAGGCGATCGCCCACTCCAAAGCGGTTCCTCTGCTCCACTAAAGCACAATCCTGCTCCGAAAAATAATCCAAAACCACCCCGGCAAGAATACATTTCTTGAAGTAATTTTTTTCACTGGAAGGCTCCACCTGCAGGGGAGAACCAAAATAAAAGCCGGTACTGTAAGGACGGTGACTTACTTTCTCCAGCTCTTCCTTCCACCGGGGAAAAATCCGGTACTCTGTCGGGTCCCTTTCCAAACTGTCCAATGCTTCCCTGTAAATTTTTGTAACCGAAGCAACATAGTGAATGGTTTTCATGCGCCCTTCTATTTTTAAACTATCCAGGCCAGCCCTCCAAAGGTCCGGTAGATACTCAAGCATACATAAATCCCGTGAACTAAGTATGTAAGTACCTTCTTCATCTTCTATAACCGGCAATGGTTCCCCGGGGCGATAATCTTCCACCAGGTGGTATTGCCACCGGCAGGGATGAGTGCAGGCACCACGGTTAGCTCCCCTCCCCGTAAAATAAGAACTCAATACACACCGTCCGGAGTAAGCAAGGCACATGGCACCATGCACAAAAGATTCCAGTTCCAACCCCGGTATTTTTTCTCTTATCTCTTTTATTTCCTCCAGGGTCAGTTCCCGGGCCAGGTTTACCCGTTTAAACCCCTGTTGAAACCAAAAGTATGCGCTCTTCCAGTTAGTAACATTGGCCTGGGTGCTAAGGTGAAGAGGAATCCCCGGGGTAATTTTCTTAGCCATTTCCGCTACTCCCGGGTCTGAAATTATTAACCCGTCCACGCCACTTTCATTTAAAAATGCCAAAAGCGCTTCCGCCTGGTTTAAATGATGGTTGTGGGCCATAACATTTACTACTGCATACACCCGCACCCCATGACGGTGAGCAAAGTCAACGCTTTCCATAAACTGTTCCCGGTTAAAATTATTGGCCCCGGCACGCAGGTTCAACTCCTGCAAACCCGCATATACCGCATCGGCACCATAATGTACCGCTACATGGAGCCTTTCGGCATCACCGGCGGGCACCAGTAGTTCGGGCAACCTGGAGCTGGAAGCCATTTCACCGTAGCTCTCCACAGACCAAACCTCCTTCAATTCTTCTACCTCCAGGGGGTGGTCGTTATATACACTTGACACCGGCAAAACACAGACTTTTATTCTTACCTCCGGTGTCAAGCAGCACCCACATTAGTGCGAAACATCTTCCTCCCCCCTGGTGGGGGAGGAATTAAAGGTGGGGGGGGTCTTTTCTTCCAACCTCTCACCTCTAACTTCCCACCTCTCAAAAAGCTGTTTTACTTCTCCTGGTTTACTTCCATGCGGTTGCGTAAATGCCCTTCGTAAGTTTCCGCAAACAAATGCTTTCCACTTCCATCACCCCTGGATACAAAATACCTGTAATCCGTATCTTTGGGATTTAAAGCGGCACGTATAGAAGCTCTTCCGGGGGAAGCTATAGGACCAGGGGGTAGTCCACGCTTTTGGTAGGTGTTGTAGGGCGAATCCGTCTCCAGGTCTTGAAATAAAAGAACTTCTTTATACTCTCCCAGGGCATAGTTAACAGTAGCGCAAGATTCCAGGGCCATCCCGGCCTCCAGCCTGTTGTGAAATACCGAGGAAATTACCTGTCTTTCCTGATCAACTACCGCTTCTTTTTCAATAATTGAAGCCAATGTAATTATCTCCTCCGGGGTCATCCCCGTCTCTTCTATTTTTTCCCACTTTTCCTCAATTACTTTTTTCATCTGGTCCAGCATAACCCGAATTATATCTTCTTCCGCCGCCTCTGCATCAACCTCGTAAGTCTTGGGAAAAAGATATCCTTCCAGGTAATATTCCCGGGAAGAAATCTCCCCTTCCAAAAAAGGGTAATCATCTATTAACTCCGGTGCCGGAGAATAAACCAGTTCCAAAAACCGCTCTTTATCCACCAGGCGTTGTTCATCAAGATGGCCGGCCATTTGTTCAATATTCCAGCCTTCAGGTATAGTAAAAACAATGGTATCTAGATCTTCTACCTCTCCTCCGGCCAGGTAACCCGCAATTTCCGGGACATCCATGGAAGGGCTCAGGGCATAACTACCGGCTTTTATATCCTTATCCATGCCGGTTAAGCGCAGGTATTGAGTGAAAATAAAAGCACTACGGATAAGATTTTTATCTTCAAGTTTTACTCCGATATCTCCAGTAGTCGTGCCGCTTTCAATATCCACTAACACGTTCTCTTCTTCCGCTTCCATATCCACAGGCACAAAAATACAGCGGTATAACATGAATCCTGCTGCCAAAATTAGCAGCATTACAACAAGAAACGCCAAACCCCACTTGCCGGCTCTGCCGCGGATCGCACCTGATAGCCCGGCCGTAGTAAACCCAAATAACAAGGCATCTCTCCCACCCGTCTGCCTCTATTTATTCTTTATGCCTGTTTCAACAGGCTTTCCAGCATTCCTGGCTATTCTTCGGATTCCTCATCCATATTTTCCAGCTGACGAACCCGGTTTTCCCATTCCGCTGCAACATTTTCCCATTCTTCTTCGCTTTCCACTTCTACCAGGGTTTGCTCCCCGTCTACTTCATCGATCCTGAAAATATAAGCACTTTCAAACTCTTCTTGTATTTCTTCCGCCTCTTCACTTTCCACTTCTATCTGACCCTCCAGGGGAGCCAGGACCGCGTAGTCGCTTTCTTTTACCGAAAAAATATCCACCACCGCAAAACGGTGCTCTCCTCCGTTTTCGTCCACCAATACCACCACATCATCACGTTCTTCCGTCATTTTTGACACCACCCTTTCCAGAATTAATATAATACCAGCCTGTATTTTTCCCTTTACCAGGCCTTAAAATGTAACTACTCAGGATAAAGAAGAAAGGTAAGACTGCAATATAAAAACTGCAGACAGCTTATCCCTGACCTTTTTCCTCTTGTTCCTGCTTAAATCCGCTTCCAGCATGGTTTTTTCCGCCGAAGCGGTAGTAAGCCTTTCATCCCAGAGGTGTACCGGGATTCCGGTTTGTTCTTCCAAATATTTTTTAAACATCTCCGCCTCCCTGGCAGCCTCTCCCCTGCTTGCGTTCATGTTCAAGGGGTAACCCAAAACAATTTCCGAAACCTCGTATTCCCGGCAAATATTTTTCAACGGCGACAAATCCCGCCCTAATTCTTTCCTGCTTAAAACTGTCAAGCCCTGTGCAGTAAGATAAAGCTCGTCACTTATGGCCACACCTACTCTTTTCTCCCCCAGGTCAATTCCCAGAACGCGCATAATAATCTCCTAAACTATCCGCAGGCAAAATGAAGAGCAGTAGGCACCACAGTACCCGCAGAGAATGCACCTGCTGTGATCTATCACCGGTCCGTTATCCCAGCTAACCGCATCCTGTGGGCAGGCCTGCACACAGTTCATACAAAAACTGCAATCTTCCTTGAGGTAAAATAGCTTTCTTTTCCGGTTTCCCGCTTCCTGTTTTAAGCTTTCCGGCACTTCCTTATTTCCAAACAGGGCCACGGCATATTCAACTTCCGCTTTACTACCCATACCTACCGCTACCGCATCAGCCAGGCTAAAATCCCGGGCAAAACTAAGAGCTTCTTCCGCCAGGTTAACCAGGTGGCCGCCAGCCAGCGGCTTCATTATAAAAATACCCTTACCCTTCTTTTTCGCCATCTCTATAGCGTTTATCATATCCCCAGCACTACCGTCCCTTATGCCTATTCCCGGTTTGTTTAAAAGGGGATGAATTACCTGCACCTCTTCCATGCTTGCAGCAGCCCTAACCACCTCCTGGTAATGTGTGGATACTCCCGCTGCCTTAATAATACCTTTTTCCCGGCACTCTACCAGATATTCCAGGGCCGGACGGTGCCCCTCCAGGGTAAGGCGTGATTCCTGCTCATGCAGGAGAAATATATCAATTACTTCCCGGTCCAGTTTTTTTCGGGCCTCCTCAACACTTCGAGCCGCCTGATCCCTGCTGTAAGCGTAAGTCTTGGTGCAAACAACTACTTCGCCGGGCCATTTTCTCAGTGCTGCTTTGATATGAGAATATGTTTCATACAGCTCCGCGGTGTCAATAAAATTAACACCGTTTTCCAGTGCGTGGCGAATTAAAGAAGCACCGTATTCCGTCGAATAATTTCTCTGTAAAGCCCCCAGCGTAAGAGAGCCAAAACACAGGTGGGATACCTTCAGCCCGCTTTCACCTAATACCCGGTACTGCAAAACATCCAAACCCCTGGATTATAGATTATCATTATTGCCGGAATCCTCTTCTCCAGAACCGCCGCCCTGGTTTTCTTTTTCGGCAAGCTCGATATAACTGCGCACCAGTTCTTCCAGCAGTTCATCCCTTTCCACCCTTTTTATCAGGCTGCGGGCACTCCGGTGACTGGTGATATAGGCCGGTTCACCGGATAAAAGGTAACCCACCAGCTGGTTCAGCGGGTTATAGCCTTTTTCCTTCAGGGCAAAATACACCTCCAGAAGTACCCGGCGCGCCGGATTATCTTTTTCTTCTTTCCTGGTAGTAAACCAAACGGTATGGTCCGAGTTGTTTTCTTTCAAACGGTCACCCCTCCTTTAACCGGCAAATCCCGGGCTAATATATATACATATATACACTCCAGCTCCTCAGATCGACCGCAGCAATCTCCCTTTTTTTGGTTAATACTCTGGCTAAATAATATTTCTCCACCGCATCTTATTCTTTTCTTGTATCTTTCTTTTTATCTCTTGTTTCTTGAATGGCACCACTTTTCTGCCGTTGTACTATATGCTCTACTTCGTCAAGGGCTGCTCTTAAACCTTCCGGATTTTTACCACCCGCCTGGGCCATTTCGGGGCGACCTCCACCACCCCCGCCTACTTTACCGGATATCTCTTTTACCAGGTTTCCCGCATGAATGCCTTCATTTAATATATCGCGAGTCGCAGCAGCAATAATCATTACTTTTCCATCTTTAACTGCTCCCAGCACAACTACTGAACGGTTTGTTCTCTCTTTAACACGGTCGGCAAGTTCCCGCAGGGCTTCCATATTTTCCGCTTTCACTTCAGCGCTTATTATATTTACATCACCGTTCCGGTTTATCTTGTTTAAAAGGTTGTCTGCCTGGTATTCCGCAATCTTGCTCCTCATCTCCCTGTACTTCTCTTCAAGTTCGCGGTAATCCTCTAACCATTCCTCGACTTTTTCCCTTAATCCCTGCGGGGAGGATTTAAATGCTTCCGCAGTTTCCTTAAGTATAAGCTCCTGCTCCCGCACATGCTTCCAGGCTTCTTCGCCGGTTAAAGCTTCTACCCTGCGAATTCCGGCTCCTACCCCTTCTTCTCCAGTAAATTTAAAAAAACCAATCCTGCCGGTAGAGTCAAGGTGAGTTCCACCACATAGCTCCAGGCTGTATTCACCGGTTTTCAACATCCTTACCTGTTCCCCGTATGTACCTTCAAAAAGAGCCAGAGCACCCATTTCTCTTGCTTCATCCAGTGAAACATGATTTACTTCCACCTGCAGGTTCTGCCGCACCAGTTCGTTTATTGTTTTTTCCAGGTGCTCCAGGTCTTCTCTGGATAGAGAACTGAAGTGAGTAAAATCAAACCTCAGTCGATCTGGAGCTACCAGGGAACCTGACTGGTTAACATGTTCTCCTATATAATTTTTAAGGGCCCGGTGCAGCAGGTGCGTGGCCGTATGGCTGCGACAAATAGCCTGTCTCCTTTCCCCGTCAACCCGGGCCAAGGCCTCCTGGCCTTCTTTTACCGCACCTTCTTCAACGTTGCATTTTAGCACAATCTGCTCAAACTGGTTGTAGCAGGCATCCTTTACCCGTAGTACAAAATCATCTCCTTCAATATAACCTGTATCTCCAACCTGGCCGCCTGATTCGGCATAAAACGGGACCGGAGAAGCCAAAAGTTCTACTTCTTCTCCCTTTTTTGCTTCCCCCTTCCTGGTTCCTTCTGCGGTAACCACCAGTATACGGGTTTCGGCTTCCAGGTGATCGTATCCTACGAAGCTGGTTTCCAGCTCACTACTTCCTTCCCAGGTTTCCCTGGAAAAACCGCCCGTGCTCTTTAACGCTTTCCTGGCTTTTTCCCTCTGCTCTTCAAGGTAACTTTGAAAAGTTTCTTCTTCAATTTCCATACCTTTCTCCGCGGCAATCTCCCTGGTTAAATCCAGCGGGAAGCCATATGTATCATAAAGGCGAAAAGCCATTTCCCCCGGGAATATTGTTTCTCCCTTTTTATCCAGGTCCTGCAGGCTATCTTCGAGTATCCTGCATCCCTGATTAAGAGTTTCTTTAAACCGGTCTTCTTCTATTTTTATTATTTGAGTTATATAGTCGGCTCTCTGCTTGAGTTCCGGATAAGCATCCCCCATGGTTTCTATAATTACTGGAACCGCTTCATAAAGGAAAGATTCTTCAATTCCCAGCAGGCGCCCGTGACGCAGTGCCCGCCGCAACAACCTTCTTAAAATGTAGCCCCGCCCCTCGTTGGAAGGCAGGACTCCGTCAGCCACCAGAAAAGTTACGCCCCGCAGGTGCTCGGTAACAATTCGGAGGGATAAGCTGTCTTTGCCGGGTTTCCCTTGCCCCTTTTTTTCGGCAATTGAAGATAGTTCCTTAACCAGCGGAGCCACCGTGTCAATTTCGTATATGGAGCCCACGTTCTGCAAGGCCATGGCCAGCCTCTCCAGGCCAGCACCGGTATCTATATTTTTCCTTTCCAGCTCTTCCATTCTCCCGGAAGGAAGTAAATTATACTGGGTAAATACAAGGTTCCAGATCTCCAAAAAACGGTCGCAGTCGCAACCCACCTGACAGTCAGGCTTATCGCATCCAAACTCCGGGCCCAGGTCGTAATAAATTTCCGAACATGGTCCACAGGGGCCAACTCCTATTTCCCAAAAGTTGTCCTCCTTGCCCAGGCGCACAATTTTTTCATGGGGTACCCCAATTTTTTCTCTCCATATATTATAAGATTCTTCATCGTCTTTATATATACTTACCCACAGCCGGTCTAAAGAAAATTTGTACCCTTTAGTTACCAGCTCCCAGGCCCACTTGATAGCTTCTTCTTTAAAGTAATCACCAAAAGAAAAATTTCCTAACATCTCAAAAAATGTTGCATGCCTTCCCGTTTCTCCTACCCTTTCTATATCAGGAGTGCGCACGCATTTCTGGCATGTTGCCACCCTGGGATATGGAGGTTTTTTCTCCCCGGTAAAATAGGGTTTTAGTGGAGCCATTCCCGCTCCAATCAAGAGCAGGGTAGGGTCATTTTGAGGAATTAATGAAAAACTTGGCAGCACCAGGTGATCTTTTTCAGTAAAAAACTCCAGGAATACTTTTCTAATTTCTCTACTATCCATATATACTGGCCCTCCTCTTTGTTAAGATAATTATAAAGGCTGCATATTGGCGTGTCAACAAAACAGGGCTTTACTAAACCGTCAATTCTCCTAACTTTTCAAGAAATAAAAATAGCGCCAGCGCAAGAGGTAAGGCAAAATAAAAGCCCACCCGATTAGAAGCTAAAAATAAAATGTTTTAAGTGAGAAAAGAATCCCCCTGACCCTGATTTCTCATTGTTCAGTCTCAACGTTCATGCTTAACAAAAGGTAAATGCTATTCAACGCTTTTTCAAATGAGAAGTTATTTCAACGGTTATCTAATATGCTTCTGTAAATAAATCCAGGCGTGCCTTCCCAGTATGCGAAGGACCAGGGCTACAGGTAAAGCCAGAATCAGACCTGCAAAACCAAACAATTTCCCACCCAGCAGAAGGGCGAAGATAATGGCCAGCGGGTGAAAATTAATGCTTCTACCCAGGACCAGGGGTGACAATAACTGGCTCTCCAGCTGCTGTACTATAATTATCAATATCAAGACTTTAAGGGCAAGAGCAGGTGAAGCAAGCAGGGCCACCCCAATTGCCGGAACAGCACCTAAAAAAGGTCCCAGATAAGGTATGAGATTGGTTACCCCGTTTATAATGCCCAAAATTAAGGGGAACTCCAGACCCAAGATTAAAAACCCCAGGTACGTAGTTAACCCAACACTAAGGCTAACTATAAGCATTCCCCGGACGTAAGCTCCCAGCTGGCTATCAATTTCCCGGGTAATTTCCAGGAACCCTTTGCGGTAGCTTACAGGAACCAGTTTTAACAGTTGTTTTTTTAAATGCCTTTCATCATACAATAAATAAAAAGCCAGGACCGGCACCAGAAGCAACATTACCAAACGTCCGAACATATCAATAATGAGAGCATAACCTTTTTCCAGCTTGGAAACCATCATTTGCTGCATACCTTCCAGGTTTTCATCTACAATTTCACGAACCGCGGGAGGAAGGTTAAAGCGGCGATAATCTTCCTGGATTTTTTCCATGAAACCCTGGATCTTTTCCACATAAAAAGGGATTTGCTGCGCCAGCCCCTGCAAATCATCCATAATAGTAGGAAGAAAACCGGCAACAAACAGGTATATAATCATGAATATGCCCAAATAAATCAAAATAATTGAGATCAAGCGCGATACACCTTTATTTTCCAGTAGATGAACTACCGGGCTAAGCACGTACGCAAGTATAAAAGCCCCTATAAAAGGGCTCGCTACAGAAATAAAGTCTCCCCGTCTTGTATAAAACCACCATAAAATAGAAAATAGGATTACCACTAAAAAAATAATATATACTACTTTAAAATAAGACCAGCCATGGGCCCTGTGCTTTTTCAATTTTAACCTCCAGCTCCAAATAAAATTTGTAACGGCTCAAGGCTGGTTCAGGCCGGCAATTAAATTTACGCCGGGATAAAGACTTTTCTCAGGCAGCCTGATATTGTGACGGCAGCACCCTTAGGGCCTGACCCGGGTCCAGTCTATATTCAAGGGAAACGAGAGAACCTCTCTGTTACTACAGTATTTTAATGTGCCTGTTAAGCCCGAGCAGTTACAAATTATCCGGACAGTTTTTTTGTTCTTTATTTAGGAATATGCATTTCAGGTAGCTTTTATTTTTTGTAACTGCTCACAGCGTGAAAACATAAAGAACCTTTCAAGTTTAACAGGAAATATGCATAGTTTTCATGGGAATGTAACTATGGTACCAGGGGATATGGCTCCCATTTTTGGGTTGGAAATTATCGGGGAAAAACAAGTAACACTTTTGGTTATTTACATTACCTGGAGCAAAGATACGGACAGGGAGTAAAAAGGAGGAAATTACAGCTGAAGCTCTTTTACTTCATTCTTCTCCACTTCGATTAAACTACCGTCCGCTTCCACATAATATAGCTTTGTTTCACTGCTGTCGGTAATACGAAACTCGATCAGGCAGTTCCAGCAATAATACTGCCGGCAACCTACCCTACCGGTATTTTTTTCTTCACATACCGGGCACCGCATGCTCATCACCTTTCCCATCTTTAGTTCTACCTGTATATTTCCCATATATGGAAACAACTATTCAGGGTTTATCGCTAAAACTCAAACAAATACAGCACCAGCGCCAAATCAAAAAACAACGCCATAATTGCTCTAACCACATTTAGATATTTTCTACTTCATGACTTCAAGTATTGTGCCCCCACCCAGGACATTTTCTCCTTCGTAAAACACCGCGGATTGCCCTGGGGTAACCGCGGACCGCGGTTCCTGCAACTCTACCCGGGCCACTTTTTCTTTATCCGGTGGATAAAGCACGGCAGGAACTTCAGGTGAACGATACCTGATGCGGGCCATTAATGAAACCGGTTCCCGGGGTTCTGGCATGCTCACGAAATTTAACTTGTTAACCGTAAAATTGCTGGCATATGTTTCCTCTCTGGTTCCCACTACCAGTGTATTGGTGTCAACTTCCATGTCTATTACATACATCGGCTTTTGGGTGGTTAACCCCAGCCCCCTGCGCTGCCCTATGGTATAAAACGGGAGTCCACTGTGTTGGCCCAGTACCTTTCCCGCTTTATCTACAACAGGACCCGGCTTAATATTTTCATACTGCCTGGTTAAAAATTCACGGTAGCCCCCCTCTGGAATAAAACAAACCTCCTGGCTTTCTCCTTTTTGAGCCACCGGAAGCTTCAACCCGGCTGCTTTTTTGCGAACTTCTTCTTTCTGGAATTCTCCCAGCGGAAACAGGCTGTATGACAGCTGTTCCTGGGTAAGGTTGTATAACATATAGGACTGATCTTTTTGTACATCCAGCCCTTTTTTCATAAAATATCTCTTCCGGTTAATATCCCACCCCGAGCGAACATAATGGCCGGTAGCAAGATAACCCGCGCCTATGGCCAGCGCTTTTTCCAAAAACAGGCCGAACTTTATTTTTCGGTTGCATATTACACACGGATTAGGAGTGCGCCCCTGCAAATATTCTTCTACAAAATAATCTACTACTTCTTTTTTAAATTCATCCCTTAAATTAAGTACGTAGTGAGGTATGTCCAGCTGGTCAGCAATTTTCCTTGCATCGTTTACTGCTTCCAAAGAACAACAGCTCTTGCCGGGAACCATTTCTGCCTCCGGGTCAAACCACAGGCGCATGGTGAGCCCTATCACCTCATAACCTTTTTCCAGCAAAAACGCAGCTGTTAAAGAACTGTCAACTCCGCCACTCATGGCTACTGCTATACTTCTGGAGGAATCCACTATCAGTTCACCTCTTTTAAAACTCCGTGTCCACGAGTAATATCCCGCAGGGTTACCTCAAGATCTTTTGCCGCATCGGGACTTGTTTTAAAATAAACGAGAGCATTTTCATGATAATCTATTTCTATTATTTCCCCTCTGGCTTGAGAAATAAGTTTCATGACTTCCCCTAGATACTGGTAAGGAGTTTCTACCCCGAATTTTAATTCCGGCTCTAAAGGTGTGGTGCAACAGGCCCGAACTGCTTCTTCAGTACACCGGCGATATGCCCGGATTAAACCACCAATACCCAGTTTTACTCCACCGAAATAGCGCACTGCAACTGCCAGGGTATTAACCAGACAAAAGCGGCGCAACACCTCTAAAACCGGCTTGCCGGCAGAACCCGCAGGTTCCCGGTCATCACTGCTCTTTTCTTTTATTTCTTTTCCCTGCAATAACCTGTAGGCGTAAACATGGTGATTGGCATCAGGATATTCTTCTTTTAACAAAGACAGTTTTTCTTTAATTTCTTCTGCACTGCAAACCGGAATTATAATTAAATAAAACCGGCATGCACCTTCCGGTACGCGCACCCTGCTTTCTTCCGTTATGGTAAAATTAACGCCTTTTTCCTCCATTGTAACCTTTCCCCTGTAAGGATTTAGGGAGCTTGTTTACAGGTTGAACTTCGGTTTATTTTTCCTCTTTATTTTTATACCTCTGCGGATGCAGCTTTTCCAGGCGCTGCTTGATTTTGCTTTCCACCCCTGTATCTTTGGGGCGGTAAAATACTTTATCTGTAAGCTCCGGAGGAAGATACCTCTGCTTTACATATCCACCCCGGTAATCATGGGGGTACCGGTACCCCTTCCCGTGCCCCAACCTTTCAGCTCCCCGGTAACCTGTCCCTTTTAAGTGAGGCGGCACTTCACTTGAAGGATGAGCTTTTACTTCCTCTATTGCCTGGTTTATAGCCTGGTAAGAGGCGTTACTCTTGGGCGCAGAAGCAAGATAAGTAACCGCCTGGGACAACAGTATCTTCCCTTCCGGCATTCCTACCAGCTGCAATCCCTGGGCAACTGCATTGGCAATTTCTATAGCCCTTGGGTCGGCGTTTCCTATATCTTCGGAAGCACTAATAACCAGGCGCCTGGCTATAAACAGGGGATCTTCACCCCCCTGTATCATTCGGGCCAACCAGTATAAGGCCGCATCCGGGTCCGAGCCGCGGATGGATTTTATTAAAGCGGAAGCAATATCGTAGTGGGTATCCCCGTCACGGTCGTAATTAAATACAAGGTGGGAAGCGGCCTCCCCTGCTATGTCGGCGGTTATCCGGCAACTTTCCCCTTCTTCCCGTGCACTGGCAGTTTGAACCGCCAGTTCCAGGGAATTAAGCCCCACCCTGGCATCTCCTCCCGCCCTGCTTGCCAGGAGTTCCAGCGCCTCTTCTTCAACTTCTACTTTCCAGTCCCCCAGGCCTCTTTCGGAATCCCGGAGGGCTTTCTGCATTAGTTCTTTTATATACCCCCGGTTAAGTGATTTAAAGGTAAAAATACGTAGTCTGGATAGCAACGGCGAAGTAAGGTGAAAAAAAGGGTTTTCGGTAGTAGCACCAATAAAAAGGAGTGTGCCTTCTTCCACCGCGGAAAGAAGGGCATCCTGCTGGGCCTTGTTAAACCGGTGGATTTCATCCAGGAAAAGGATGGTCCTTTTGCTTTCCCCGCCCCACCTTTTTTTTGCTTCGCTGATTACTTCACGCACTTCCTTTACTGTAGCCGATACCGCGTTTAGCTGCACAAAAGCCGCCCGGCTAAAAGAAGCGATGATGCCGGCCAGGGTAGTTTTACCCGTTCCCGGAGGGCCGTAAAACAATGAAGAAGGAAGCCTGTCTTCGGTGATGGACCGGTAAAGAGGTGCATCTTTACCTAATATCTCCTCCTGGCCCAAAAATTCTTCCAGGCTGCGCGGGCGCATGCGGACTGCCAGGGGGCCTTCCCGGTTAACTTTTTCCTGCCACTTATGAGTAAAAAGGTCCACAGGTTATTCCTCCTTCAGGCAGGCTTTTATATAAAGGGCGCACTCCAGGCGTTTCTGCTGCAGGGCGCATTCCAGGTTATACGGGATTTTCGGGTCGCCGTTAACCACCAGCGAAGCTGCACGACACCCTCCACCACAGTGGTAGCGCGCCCAACAATTTCTGCAGGAATCCAGAGTGGGACCAACCGCCGGAAATTTCTCCTCGGGCAAAATATGTTTAACCCTTTCCGGGGCCAGGACATTTCCCATCACGTATTCTTTCATACCCACCAGCTGGTGGCAAGGGTAAATATCCCCATCCGGAGTAACCGCCAGGTACTCACTTCCCGCCCCACACCCGGACAAGCGCTTAAACAGGCAGGGGCCTTCTTCCAGGTCTATTTCAAAGTGAAAGAAAGTAAAAGGATCTCCTGCCCAACAGCATTCCAGGTAAAACTCGGCCAGCTTTCGGTACTGCCCGGCCAGCTCATCCAGGTCTTCCTCTTGCAGGGCCCAATCCTGGTGTGGTTCAGATACAACCGGTTCCAGGGATATATGACGAAAACCTTCCTGGTAAAGGTGATATACATCGTTAAAGAAATCCCGGTTAAACCTGGTATAAGTTCCTCTTACATAGTAGCTGCCTTCCCAGCTGTTAACAAAATTGCTCAGGCGTTTTATTACCCTGGGGTAGCTAAAAGATCCGTCAGGAAAAGTTCGCATACGGTTATGTACCTCCGGGCGGCCGTCCAGGCTCAATATCACGCTAAAATTTTCCCGGGCCAGGTATTCGCGCACTTCGTCATTTAATAACAGCCCGTTAGTGGTGAGGGTGAATCTGACCTCCGTTCCTTTTTCCTTCCCTTTTTCCCGTGCGTATTCCGTAATTTTTTTTACATTTTCCAGGTTGAGAAGCGGTTCTCCCCCAAAAAAATCAATTTCAACATGGCGTCGGCCTCCGGACTGTTCCAACAAAAAATCAACTGCAGATTTTCCCACCTGGTAAGACATTAGCGGTTTTCCGCCGCCGTATTCTCCTTTGCCGGCAAAACAATAACGGCAAGTCAGGTTACAGATATGCGCCGCATTCAAGCATAAAGCTTTTACTACCGGTTCTGCAGGAGTGTTTTCCAGATGCGGCGGCGGACTCCAGAGATGCCCCGCAGATTTTAGTTCTTCAATTTCCTGCAATACTTCACCTATATCCTCCCGGGAATATTGGTCTGCAAGTAAGGAATATAACCTTTCCCGGGAATAACCCTGGTCCAGTAAATTAATTACGTTCCAGGCCAGCCCGTCTACTACGTACAGGGAATCACTTTCTACATCAAAAACTATTTTTTTGTCTCCCATTTGAAACAGGTGCAGTTCGCCCTGCGACAACGTACTACCTCCTTTTACAGGCCTGACAAAACATTGTATAATTTACACGGGCCTCCTGCATAAAAAGGCCAGGTTTTAAATATAACCTGGTCCTCTGGAAATACTTTAACCTGGAGGCTAAATGTGTTTATGATCTACTGGTTTTTCTTGCGCTCACAAACTTGATTGCCTACTGTGCATGAGGTTTTGCAAGCCGACTGACAAGAGGTGGCACATTCCCTGCATCCTTCTTCCCTGTGTGTTGAAATATTTTTCTGATTTACTGCTTTTATATGCTTCACCTGTATACCTCCTAATTATAGTTGCTACTAACGATTTTAATTTCCTCAGTAATTATAACAGATCTGCCTCAAGTGTGAAACACCGTCTTTAAATTTCAGCGTTTTAACTGTCCAGGCAGGAGGTATAATTGCCAGGGCCGCATGTACCCCCGCCTAACCCTTATCTTAATCAGCCTGATTAGATACTCTTAAGGCAGTGCACCGCCGGGAAGCGAGCGAAAATCTTCTACTGCTTCTTCGGTTAAGGGACTGTGCAGCATGTCCCTTAAGACCCAATAAGGGGCGGTAAGGTAACTTGCCCCGGCAATATAAGCTCCAACTAACTCTTCCGGGGATTTAAGGCTTGCCGCCAGTATATTCCCCTTTCCCCCGGCCCGGATAACGCTCGATATTTCCTGTACCAGCTCCACCCCATCTTTTCCTCTGCGGGTGGAGCGGTTGACGTAAGGAGCTACGTAGTCAGCCCCGGCGTGGAATGCCGTCAGCGCCTGCGAAGAAGTAAAAACAGAGGTCATGCAAACCGGTACACCCGCTTTGCTTAAAGATCCGATTAGATTGACACCGTTCCAGGTGCAGAGAACCTTGATCACCACCCTTTCCGGGGCTAATGACCAGTAATGTACCGCCCAGCGGTACATATCTTTCTGCTCTCCTTCCGGAACCTGCAGCCATACCGGCAGGGTCATTTCCTTGATTAATTCTCCGGCAAACTGTGCAGGTTCTACCCCTGCATCATACATCAACCGGGGATTAGTAGTTATTCCGCTAATTATTCCCAGCACCAGTGCTTTTTCAATTTCATTCCTGTCCGCAGAATCCAGCAACAAAGGCATCTGTGTTTCCACTCCTTATCCGTTTATATTTTACATTTCAACATTGACCGAAAACATCTTCCTCCACCTCTCACCTCTCATAAATCAACCTGCCGAACTACCGGGCATTTCCCTGGCTGCAACACAGGATAAGCCTTCCATGCACATCTCCAGCGACAACCTCTTTATTTGTAAACATATACCCAGGGCAACAATAACATCAAAAATGGCATGGCCGTAAAATCCTGCCGCAGCCGAGCTCAAAACTAAAAGAGCCGCTATAGCCTCGAAACCGAAAAAAGTATATATAACCCGGCCGGTAACGGAATTAGCGGATAACCCCCTGAACCTGAAATATAGCATCAAATAAATAGCCCCAAGAACCAGCGATACGTAAAATACGGAAACATTCGGCGCCGCCCTGGCAGCATCCCTCAACACGCTTACAAAATAAGTATTCATACAAAAGGCAGCAAAGAGATGGAAAAGTCCCACCGCCACAAGGAAACAGCTGCAGGTATACCTGAAAAGGCCCCTTGAATTTAAAGGTAAAAATAAAAACGCAAACAGCATTAAAACTACGACAAAAGAGTGAACTGCAAAACCAAACAGCGCATAACTTTCCCCGACGGCTGCTAAATATAACTTGATCAAACCCAGCACAAAATATGTAAACAACACCAGGAGATATTCTTTTTTAGATTTCTCCAAGAAATCACCCCTTTTTCCCTTTATTATATGGCAAAAAGGGGTGTCAGTGAGACAGTTTAAAAATTTTGCCTGGTTAGCTTATTGCTACACACTTTACACCCAACAAATAAACAGCTATTGCCAGGTAATTATCAAGAATTTACTCCCCACATCCCTCCGACAGCACCCAACACGAAACCCAGGAATAGCTTGGAAAACAGACTTAAACCCGGTAAAAACCCTTCAAGATAAAACCCGCCCAAAATTACTACCACCAGGACATACAAAACGCCTACCAGCCCCCCGTTCAACCATCCTTTAACCCCCAGCGTTTTTCCCGTCTTACACGAACCCAGAAGTATTCCCGCCAGGCTTGCTAAAAATACCGCCGCCGGCATATATTTTTCTGGAAACGGGGTAAAAAACAACAGTGCACTGATTATAATCAGCAATAACACCGATACCAGGAGAGCCACCAGCACTCCTGAAGTTAATACTAAAGCTGTATTGATTTCCCCTTCTCCCTCGCCGTTATAAACCGGAGCCTGAGAATAACTTTTTTCCGGGCACATGAACACACCTCCCCAGGTTTTCTTTATATATATGCCCGGAAAAACAAACGTATTCTACTCTTCATCTGTAACAATATGGTCAATACCCTGCTTGGCAACTTTTATGTTCACGTTGTCTGCAACCCTTAAAGTTAAGGTCTCCTCTTTTATTTCTTTTATCACCCCGTGAATTCCACCAATGGTAACTACCCGGTCACCTTTCTGCAAACTGTCCAGCATCTGCTGCCTCTTTTGCTGCTGTTTCTGCTGCGGCCTTATCAGCACAAAATAGAAAACCGCAAACAGGAGCACAATCATTATAAGCGTTCCATACTGTTCAAACACTTCCATTAACGTACACCTCCATAATAATTTTTACTAATTATCTTTCCACAGTTTTTCTATTTGCTCCCAGTTGTCTTCTTTAACACAGTTTCTAACCAATTCCATAAATTTTTTTATAAAATAAAGATTGTGATACGTGGTTAGACACAGTCCAAGTACTTCACCCGCCTGCAGCAGGTGCCTTATATAAGAACGGGAATATTTAGAACAAACGTTACAAAAACACCCCGCATCCAGGGGGCCCAAATCTTTAGCATAAGCGGAATTACGCAGATTTAAATATCCCCCGGCCGTAATTATTTTCCCATTTCGGGCCATGCGAGTGGGCATAACACTATCAAACAGGTCCATACCTCTTTTCACCGCTTCCAGAAGAGCATCCGGTGAACCTATACCCATAAGATAGCGCGGCCTGTCTTCCGGTAAAACAGGTGCGGTATGTTCCAAAACTTTATACATTTCTTCCCTGGGCTCCCCTACACTCAGGCCTCCTACAGCATAACCGGGAAACTCCAGCTCCAACAGTTCATGTGCACTCCTTTCACGCAGCTCCAGGTTTACCCCACCCTGGATAATGCCAAACAGGGCCTGGTCATCCCTCATGTGGCTATTACTGCAGCGGTGTGCCCAGGCAGTAGTTCTTTCAACTGCTTTTTCCAGTTCATCGTGCGGGGCCGGATAAGGGGGGCACTGGTCAAGCTGCATTATAATATCGGCCCCCAGGGCATTCTGTAGCCTGGTTACTTTTTCCGGGGTAAGGTAATGCAGTGAGCCGTCCACGTGCGATTTAAAAGATATTCCACGGTCATCTACCTTGCGGAAACTCTCCAGGCTGAAAACCTGAAAACCCCCGCTGTCAGTAAGTACGGCCCCGTCCCAACCCATAAAACGGTGCAGCCCGCCATGCCGGGCAATAACTTCTATCCCGGGACGCAGGTAGAGGTGGTATGTATTGCTTAATATAATACCGTAACCCAGCTGATGCAGTTCCTCTACGTGCAAGGCCTTAACACTGGCCTGGGTCCCTACGGGCATAAAAGCCGGGGTTTCTATAACCCCGTTTGGAGTATAAAACAGGCCCGCCCTGGCTTTATTCCTCTTGCTCTTCCCGGTAATTTCAAATTCAAACATTAACCAAAATACTCCTTCAGCTTAGCATTACAGATATAGTATGTCAAACCTCAGTGTGGTATATTGTTCTAATCATGACACTTAACCTATAAACATGGCATCACCAAAACTGTAAAAGCGGTAATTTTTTTCTACCGCTTCCCGGTAAGCCTCCAGAAGCCGCTCCCTGCCTGCAAAAGCGGACACCAGCATAAGCAGCGATGAACGAGGTAAATGAAAGTTGGTAATAAGCCCGTTTATAATTTTAAAGCTGTAACCGGGGTAAATAAACAGGTCCGTCCAGCCTTTTCCTTCCCTTACCATTCCCTTTTCATCAGCCACCGATTCCAGCACCCGGCAACAGGTAGTCCCTACTGCAATTATCCTCCGTCCTTCTTCCCTGGCCCGGTTAATACAGCCTGCTACCCCTGCGGAAATTTCATAGTATTCCTCGTGCATCCGGTGCTGCGTTATATCCCCGGATTTAACCGGTAAAAACGTTCCCGGACCTACGTGAAGGGTAATATATGCTTGCTCAATACCTTTTCGGCTCAACCGGTCTAACAGGCGCGGGGTAAAATGCAGCCCCGCAGTAGGTGCAGCTACGGAGCCTTCCCGGTAAGCAAAGACCGTCTGGTAGCTCTCCGGTTCTTGAAGCTTCTTTCTTATATAAGGCGGTACTGGCATGCTACCAATATGGGGAAGAATTTCCTGCAGGGGGCGGGGGGACTCGAATAAAAATTCCCGGTAGCCTTCTTTATCCCAAATGCTTTCTACACGGCCAGTAACCCCATTTCCAACTTTAATACGCTGCCCGGGCCTTGCCCGGCGGCCCGGGCGAGTCATGGCCAGCCACTTCTCTTTCCCTTCTTCAACATTTTCCAGGTGTCTTAATAAAAGAATCTCCACCTTACCACCAGTATCTTCCCTTCTTCCCTTTAACCTGGCGGGAATAACCCTGCTATCGTTAAAAACAAGTAGGTCGCCTTCTTTAAGTATCCCGGGAAGCTCATAAAAATAACGGTGTTCCCTTTTTCCCGTTTCCCTTTCTATTAGCATCAATCGGGAACGATCTCTTTCTCCAAGGGGCTCCTGGGCAATCAGCTCCGGCGGAAGGTGGTAATCGTAACTCTCCAGTAAAATATCACCATTATTGCTTCTATTCATAATTTCTCCCGGCGATTTAACGCCTTATCAAAAAGTTTAAAACCAGCGTAAGTATCAAGCTAATAATTATAGCTGAAGCCAGGGGAAAATAAAATGAGATATTTTCTCTTTCTATATAAATATCACCGGGCAATTTCCCCAAGCCCAGCTTGCTTCCCAGGAAAAACAAAATGCCCACCAGCACAAACAGGCCACCCAAATAAAGCAGAATCCTGCCCAGCGTTTCCAGGTCCACACCAAGCCCTCCCCGAATACCCGAATACATTTAAAAAATAAAATAATGCTTGCCAGCTGTTTAACTCCAAAAACGCTTTTGTTTTTCTTCCGGGGCCTCGAGATTTAAATACCGGTATCCATCCGGGGTTACCTCCCTGCCTCGCGGAGTTCTTTTAATAAAGCCCAGCTTCATCAAATAAGGCTCATAAACATCCTCAATAGTCCGGGTTTCTTCACTAATGGAGGTGGCAATTGTCTCTATCCCTACGGGGCCTCCCCCAAACTTGTGAATTATGGTTTCCATGATCCTTCTATCAATATGATCCAGCCCCATGCGATCAAGTTCCAACATTTCCAGCGCTTCCCTGGCCACTCTATAATCTATGTGCCCCGAAGCTTTAACCTGCGCGTAATCACGAATGCGGCGCAACAGGCGATTTGCTATCCGTGGGGTGCCGCGAGAGCAAATCGCCACTTCCCTGGCACCTTCGCTGTCAACGGAAATCCCCAGTATGTTTGCCGATCTTTTAATTATCTTTTCCAGGTCTTCCGTAGAATAAAAGTCAAGACGGTCAACAACTCCAAAACGGTCCCGCAGGGGGGAAGACAATAAACCGGCCCTTACCGTAGCGCCTACCAGGGTAAAACTGGGGAGTTCCAACCGCAAAGTGCGTGCTCCAGGACCTTTTCCAATTACCACATCCAGTGCATAATCTTCCATGGCCGGGTACAGTACTTCTTCTACAAACCGTGGCAACCGGTGAATTTCGTCTACAAAGAGAACGTCTCCTTTTTCCAGGTTGGTAAGTATAGAAGCCAGGTCTCCCGGGCGTTCCAGGGCAGGCCCGGAGGTCACTCTTATATTTACTCCCATCTCCCTGGATATTATGTTAGCCAGGGTAGTTTTCCCCAGGCCGGGCGGACCGTACAGTAAAACGTGATCCAGGCTTTCTTTCCTCTCCCGTGCAGCTTCTATGTAGATTTTTAGTTTGTCTTTCAGCTTCTGCTGGCCCACGTAATCTTCCAGGGTAACGGGACGAACGCCCTGCTGAAAATGATCTTCTTCCTGATTATTTGACGAAACTATCCTTTCCTCCACTAATATTTACCCCCTGTTAAGCCTGTATAACTATCGGTACGATAAATACTTTAATGATACCTTTAACAACTCTTCAGGCGAACCCTTTTCAACCGAAGCCTTGGCGTGCTCCACTGCCGCAGTAGCTTCTGCACCGGAAAAACCAAGAGAAGTCAAGGCTTCAACCGTTTCCGATTCAGAAGAAGCCATAACCGGTGCTTCTAACGCTTCCCCGGCAGAAGGAGAAAACGAGGCAGGCAGTTTCTCTTTCAACTCCAGGATTAACCGCTGCGAAGACTTGCGCCCTATTCCCGGCACCCCCGACAGTGCCTTCACATTTTCTTCAATAACTGCAACATAAAACTGGGAAACTGTAAACTTCCCCAGTATAGAAAGCGCGTTGCGGGGGCCAAATCCTCCTACCCCCAGTATCAGGTTGAAAAGGTTTCGCTCCTCGGCGCTCCCAAAACCGTATAAAAATAGCCCGTCTTCTTTCCACAGCAGGCGGGTGTAAAGCACCGTCTCTTCACCCTGCCTGTATCCATGGTCAGAGCTGGATACAGGAACTTCTACCCGGTATCCCAGTCCGTTGTTTTCTACTACTACCCACCCGGAACCATCTTCAATAATTTTTCCTTTTATAAAATCAATCAATTTTACCCTCTCCCGGCTGCACCGTTTTTCCACTTCCACTGATGCAGGTGACATAAAGCTACCGCCAGCGCATCCGCTTCATCATCCGAACCAAACCTGTACTCTCCCAGCTGTAGCTGCAAACTCACCATTTTACGCATTTGAGTTTTATCCGCACTTCCATCTCCCGCCACGGTATTCTTTATCTGCAATGGGGCATATTCCTCCACCGGCAACCCGTTGACAGCCGCTGCAAGGATTATTATCCCCCGTGCTTCTCCTACAGTTAAAGCCGAGCGAACATTACGGTTAAAGAAAACCCTCTCCAGTGAAACTGCTTGAGGAGAATACTTGTCTATAAGAGCCTCAACCTCTTCGTATATTTTCTTTAACCTTTGGGGATGTTCCATTTCTTTCCCCGTTTTTATGATACCCGAATAAACCCGCCGGCAGACACCTCTTCCCTGATCTTCCACTATCCCGTAACCCGTTAAAGCAAGGCCCGGGTCAACTCCCAGTACTGTTTTTATCATTTTTTTATACCCCGGTTTATTAAACTGCCTTACAACTTGTTCAAACTTGATAAAACTTTATTTACTACCAGTATTGGAACTACCTGTATTGGAATCGGCAGAAGGCATATATTAACATCTAGTTAACAGGATGATGGGTGGTTCCTTCCCCAATTTTAATTCTTCTACTTCCCCCCTAATTCCTGCCCGAAAATAAAAATGCCGGTTTCTTTTAAACCGGCACCATAATCTATGTCAACCAGCATCAGGTAGTATAGGTTTCCAGCAGCTTAATTTTTTCTTCTTCGGTCCGGTAAGGCACTCCTTTTTTTAACTCCTCTTCATAAACTTCTTTTACCTCATGTTCCAGCTCCTCCAATAGCACACCGTCGGGTGGAATCCCTTTATAAATAGCAATTTTACCATTATGCTCTCCAAGGTATCTTTCTTCCGAACAATCTTCACACAATTCATCAACTACGGTGATATATATTTCTTTTCCATCCCCTGCTTCTGTATGGGCCAAGTGCCAGTTTTCTGGAAATTCACTGCCAGACAAATCTCCGCCCAGGTACGACATAACATCTTCTTCTTCAAATTCAGGGGGGAGTTGTTCCATTGTTTCCAGTGAATGATGTTCACAAATTTCATTCAAGCGCTGGACAATAAACCGCTTTTCAATTTCCCGCCGGCTTTCCGGTTTTTCCCGGTTAAGATGCTCTGATATAAAATCAATTCCGTGTTGTTGCCACATAAGTGCAAGCAGCATACCAACACCAGCTATTATTAAAGCATACGCAGTCCAACGCAAATAACGCATTTTTAAATAACCCTTTTTTTTGCTCAACTGTCCACCTCCCGGGGTTTTTGCTTTCCGTTTTTGCTTTCCATATTTTTCGAATTTTATTTTTCCCCGGAAAAAGCTGCAATATACAAAATAAAGGGAGAGAAATTAGTAATTTTATTCGCAACTACTCTGTTCGCAACTACTCATAGTGTGAAAGCATAGAGCAGACCCCCCACCTTTTTGCTGATCGTTATACACACTTGACACCGGAGGGTAAAACTACAATTTTGGGGTTATTTTATACTCCCTTGCCGCGGGCTTCTTTCTTCCCCCCACCGGGGGGAAGATTAAGAT
>PWGO01000113.1 GCA_003554525.1 Syntrophomonadaceae bacterium
AACGGGGGGAATACTTACTTCTATTTCCGCTTATACCATGAAATCTCCCCCGCAGCAGTATACGGAAACGGAAGCCCTGGAAAAAGTTTACCAGTTTATAAACGGGGAAATAGAAAGGTAAATTTTGCAACTGCTATAGGGGTTGAAAGATTAAAGGATAAGAAGACAAATTTTTATGTTTTTTTTGTTGGAAAGGGGAACTTTACGCGCCTTCCTGCGGTCTAAGTAATAAAGGAACTCAATAAACTCAATAAAGGGAGGCGGGCAAAATGAAAAAGTGGATTTTGATTGGTCTGGCAGTCCTGTTGTTGGTAGCAGCGGGGGGAGTGTTTGCCCAGAATATGGGGAACCGGGGTAGTGTAAATCCCAATGGAGAGAACGGGGAGGTCTCATACCGCATTGAAGGTGAGGAAATAGTACTTTCCTGGGGAGAAAAGCCTACCGGCGGTTACGCAATAACCGTGGAAGAAACGGAGATAAAAGAAGGCGACCTTTACGTTTACTACAGCCTTCGTTCTCCTGGGCCGGAAGAGATGGTGCCCCAGGTTATAACTTACCCTGAAGATAAAGCGGAAATCCCCGGTGAGTTTGAAGAAGTTCATCTGAAAGAAAAAGAAGTGGAGGATTAAGGTGGGGTAGTGGTTTCGGTTTCCCGGCGGGCCGGTAAAAGAGGATAAGGGCGCCGCCGGGTGAAACCGTAGACATTCTGACCTTTTTGTTCCAGTAGCAGGGTTGCTTCTTTAATATTATCCCCCAGTTCCTCTAAGCTGTGGGCATCCGATCCCACGGTAAAGATTTCTACCCCTGTTTTTACGGCCATGTCCAGTATTTCCCGCGAGGGATGAAATTCTTTCAGGCCCCGCCGGAGGGATGAAGTATTGATTTCCAGGCCCATACCGCGTTTGGCAACTTCTTTAAGTATTGGCTCTATTATCCCGCGGTGCATGTTGAGGATTTCCGGCCCGTAGAATTCGTACCCGTAGCGGCGGTACAGGTCCGGGTGGGCCAGGCAGTCGAAAAAATTGCTTTTAACTGCGTTTTCCAGGGCCCCGAAATAATCCTGCTTCAGGTCTTCCAGGCTGCACAGGTGAAAAAACTCGGGACACTCCTTGATGGCGGATATGGAAGCTCCCTGCACCGAATGAATCGCCCCCAGGACAAAATCAAAAGGGTAATCCTGCAGGGCCCGGTGTATTAACTCTTCCAGTTGAGCACTGTACCCTATTTCTACACCTGCTTTAACTACCGGGCCGGTGGTTTTAAATTCTTGCCGGGCTTCTTCTATTTCCCGGAAGTATTCATCCAACCAGTGCAGCCGGTAGGAGGGAACCCGCTGCCCCTGAAGCCTTACTTCGTTGTTCTGGTGAAAATAAACCGCATCGTGTTCCAGGTGGGTAGTAAAACATATTTCTTTTAACCCCGCATCCCGGGCTTGCAGGCAGTAGCGGCGGATATTTTCCGGTGCGGCGTCTATAGAGTAACCGGGGTGCACGTGGTAATCGGCAAGGTAATGCCTGGTTGCATTTTCTTTTGGTTCCTGGTTATTCATTTTTTTTTGTTTTCCTCCTCTCCTTTTTTTAATACTTTTTGCTGCGGGCTTTTTTTATTTAATCCCGCTGTACTATTTGCCTGGTTTTCAGGAGAAGATCAGTTGTACAAGCGGGTTTAATATGTAGTTTATGCCCTCCAGGGGATTGTATATATCAAGCTGCATGACCTGGCCGAAAGAGAAATATCCCGCTAGCAGGGTAAGGCCGAAAAATACGGCAGCTTCGCCCCACAGCCCGCGGCGCAACAGGGGTATCCCCCCGGTATAGATTATAAAAATAAAAGCAATTATTAGGGCTATTACCAGCTGGATCACTCCTTTTTACTATATATAGAAGCAGATAGAACCGGTTTATTGATAGTATTCATAAAACGGGGGCCTTTCTATAAGCCCGGTGCGGCGGATGTTGCTTTCTACCTGTATTTCCACCTCCAGTTTTGGGTAGATTTCTTCCCGCCACTCCCCCTTCTCTAAATCTTCCCAGTAACCGGGGTGGTTTTGTTTTATTTTGTTGCCGAAACCAAAAATATCCGTCTCCCATTTGCGGGTTTTTTCCAGCACGTCTTTTACGTATCCCTTTATTACTTCTTCTTTGCTCTGCTCCATGCGGCGGAAGTTTTCCGGGGTAAAAAGATTGGTGGCACTGGTCTGGCAGCAGATATCCCCTTCTTCTTCAATTTTTACCGTAATCCGCGGTTTCCCGTTTACTACCTCCGTAAGTATGCGGCTGCTATTGTCTATGGTTATAAGTACTATTTCCCCGGGTTTTCCCTCCGGGTCGTTTATAGTTTCCCGGGAGTCAATTAAGCTTTCTTCTACGTACAGCAGCCCCTTGGTTTCGTAACCGTCCAGGAAGCCGGCCAGCCTGTCTTCACGAAAGACGGCGGTGCCATACATCTTGGGGTAACCTACCTTGTTTTCCGTACTTTCTTCTTTTTCCCCGTTAATATTTTCTCCGTTAACTTCATTTTCCCTTTTCCCGTCTTTGCCCGTTTCCCCTATTTCCGCTTCCCGGGGGGAAGTGGGTGTTTCTTCCCGCATCTCCACTACCGGCAAGTAGGGGTCCTGCCCGCTTTGCAAAAGGTTTCGTATAAAATCCAGCAAGTTTGCTTCCCCCCTTAAAGAGCGCTGGTTGGTCCGTAACTTCATCTGCCGGATTTCTTGGGGCAAAGAAATTTCCAGCCGGGAGCCGCCGCGAAGGAACTCTTTTACATTGTCCCCGGTTACAAAAACGTTTAGGGTAAGGCGGGTATCCCTTTCCCGGGTCAGCCGGTCCAGTATGAGGTGCATTCCCTGGCTGGCCAGTTTTTCCCCCACTATTACTACATCGTTGTGGGCGTAGTAAGCACGGCGTGATAAAAAAGCATTTTGCTGCTCCATAGCCCCCGAGAGGGTTTTGCCCCGGGTGGTGATAAGGCGCATGGGTTCTGCATCTCCCTCTATACCTCCTTCCATTCCCCCGGCTCCCAATTCACCGGGCCGGATTATTGAGGTGGTCACCTCAAATTTTTTCTCTTGCGGCAGGTAGTCTATTCCTATAGCTTGCACCAGGGCCAGTTCTTCCAGTTCGCCTTGGTCCCAGCATCCGCCGGTAAAAAGCAGAGTATAGGCGGTTAACAGGCATAAAAACAAAAGCCTGGTTTTCACTGTTGGCCACCTCCCTTGTTTCCCGGGGCGCTAGACCTTTTGGAGGCCGGGAATGATAGAAAGTAAAGAAGAAAAGGGATAAGCACCAGGAAAAACAGGGTTATTATGGGCCACAGGAAGTGAATAAAGGTTTCCAGTTCTTTGGAGCTTTCAAACAGAAAGATGGACAGGGCTGAATTAAGCGCCGCCAGGGGAAGCAGAAAGTGCCGGGATTCTGTCACCCCGAAGACCTGGGCCAGGGAGATAGAAGTTATGTGCAGCATGAAAGAAGCTTTTACAAAAGCCCCTGCTACCCAGATTACAATAACCACCGCGTCGACCCTTTCCAGCAGGAAACCGGTGAGATTGATCAGGCGTACAAATGCCAGCAAAGCAAACACCGTTCGTTCGGTTAAGGGATACTGCAATACTGTTTCCAGGGAGAAGGCCCCCGCGGTTAGAAAAAAACCTACTATGGATACGGCGATCAAAGAGGCTTTCAGGGCCTGACCTGGCTTTTCCAGGTAGGGGTACAAAAGGAGCAGGAAAAAAACCTGCCCGCTCCATCCCCAGAAAACAAAAGCGCCGCGCAAAATATTTTCCGGCGGGGTGCGCAGCAGGGGCAGCAGGGCCGATAGTTCGTACTGGTCGGACTGCAGGAACAAAATTAATAAAAGGAAGAAAACAATAACCGGCAAAACTATTTCGCTCAACCGGGCAATAACTTCCAGGCCCAGGTAAGCAGTGCAGATGCAGGAAACGGTAAATAAAAGGACAAAAACGGAAATGGGAGTTAAGGGCATGAAAGCGGTAGCCATAAAAGAAGCAAATTCCCGGATAAGACTTGCAGTCAGCAGAAGGTAAAAAGCCAGGTAGAGCAGGCCCAGCAGTTTTCCAGGCAAGCTTCCCATCACTTTTTCGGCTATGGCGTGAAAGCCGGCATTCCCGTGTTTTTGAGCCAGGGCCGCAGCCAGAAGGGCTGTCAGCATTCCCAGCAAAGTGCCCAGGATAAAAGAAAGCCATGCATCTCTTCCCGCTTCGGAAGCTACGTTGGAAGGAACCAGCAGTATGGAGGTAGCCAGCATGGTAATGGTTAGCAGGGTGGCGGCCTGGTAAGTGCTGATTTTAACGGTCTGCATGGCGGGCAGTAATCTCCTTTGCTTTAATTCTCCGGGCCGGGTTGAAGATCGGTATCCTGCCGGCGGGTGTCGCGGGTGCGGCTGGAATGGGGCCTTTTGTCTTCTTTCCAGCGGGGCATCCGGATCAGCACATTTTTCAGGTCGCGCAGGTTCAGGGGGGCCAGCGGCGACATGTACGGCACCCCAAATGAACGCAGGGATACCAGGTGTGTAAGCAAAAGCATGAAGGCAATCATAACCCCGAAAAGGCCCAGCAGCCCGGCCATTATGATGATACCAAACCGGAGTAAGCGCAGGGTTATGGCCAGGTTAAAGGCAGGGATTAAAAAGGAAGCAATGCCGGTAGAGGCGACAATAATAAGCATGGCGGGGGAAACCAGGTTGGCCATAATGGCGGCTTCACCTATTAGCAGGGCCCCGATTATAGTTACTGCCTGCCCTATCTGCATAGGCAGCCTTATGCCGGCCTCACGCAGGAATTCAAAAACAACTTCCATTAGAAAAGCTTCTACAAAAACAGGGAAGGGTATTCCCTCCCGGACCGACGCTACAGAAAGGATAAGGGCAAAAGGAAGCATTTCCTGGTGGTAGCTGCTAATGGCCACGTAAACAGAAGGCAGAAAGAGTGCGACAAACAGGGCAATAATTCTTATAACCCGAACGAAGCTGCCCATCCAGCGCTGGTAGTAGTCGTCGCTGGACTGGATAAACTGCCAGAACAGGGAAGGAGCTATCAGGACAAACGGGGTGGTATCGGTGAAAATAATCACCCTGCCTTCCAACAACTGGGATACAGCCTTGTCGGGTCGCTCCGTGATTTCCAGCTGGGGGAAAGGGGAATGGGGGTTGTCTTCGATCAGCTCTTCAATGTTGCCCGATTCCAGGATATTATCGGTATGGGTAATGCGGCGCAGGCGGTGCTTTACTTCTTCTACTATCCCGGGGTTGGCGATTCCTTTCATGTAACAAAAAGCCACGTCGGTGTTGGTGTGCGTGCCCCCGCGCATGGTTTCAAAGGTTAAATCGGGGCTTTTTAATCGTATCCGCAGCTGGGCAATGCTGGTGCGGAAATTTTCTACAAACCCTTCGTGTGGACCCCGGACTCCGGTTTCCCGCTTTGGTTCTTCGATCCCTCTTTCCGGGAGTCCGCGGGTATTTACGCTCAACACTTTTTCGGTGCCTTCCACCAAAAGCAGGGTGTCGCCGGAGAGGGCGGTAAGGCTGGCGGCCCACAGGCAGTCGTGTTCGTTTATCTCTCCGAGGTTTACCAGGGAGTTTTTTATGGTTTCGTAATCGGAGGCCTTGCCGGTTCCGATTAATTCCAGGGCCATCAGGGGTTTGAAAAAAGATTCGTTTTGGTATTCGGTATTCACCAGTCCGTCTACATAGACGGCCAAAGCCTCCTGCCGGTTGAAACCCAGGGTGAATCTGCGGAAAATCACATCCGGGCTGTGCCCGATGATTTGGCCCAGGGTTGTGGTTTTATCTTTTAAAGCCCGGGGCACGGGGTAGTGCGGGTGCTCGGGCTGGCGGGAAGATCTCTGGGAGTACTGCAGGGATTTGTACCTGGTTTTCTTGATCAAGTTTTTAATGTATTTAAACATCTATTATATTCACCTGTTTTAAAGTATAATTAGTAGGTATTTATTTAAGCCTGATCAACAGCGGTAATTAATAATTACTTCCTTATTTATTTGTTCCGGGAAATACCTGATTTTATTCTTTTTATCCGTGTTTATTTCCGGGTTTATTTTTTTGGCAGCTGTTCTTTTTCTTTTCTTTCCGGATCTCCGACAGGTTTTTGAGCGCCGGTGTGGGGGCATATTTCGTAATTATCCTGGTATATAAGCTCGGAGACGGGAACAATTTCGTACCCGTGGTCATGATAGTATTCGATTATTTCCGGGAGGGCTTCCGGGGTGTTGAGACCGTCGTTGTGGAATAAAATAATGGCCCCGTTGTGTTCCCTCCCGGTAACCCTCTCTACAATTGCTTCTTTGCTCAAGTTTTTCCAGTCCAGCGAATCAATGCTCCACTGGATGACCTGGTAATCCATATCTTCCAGGGTGGAAATTGTGGTATTGTTGTAGTCGCCAAAAGGAGGGCGGAAAAGGGTAGTCCTTTTTCCGGTCACCTCGTAGATTTTATTTTCCACTTCTTTAACTTCTTTTTGTATCTCTTTTTCGGAAAGCCTGCTCATTTGAGGATGAGTGGCGGTATGGTTGCCTATCTCGTGGCCTTCTTCCGAAATTTTTTCAATAAGTTCCGGGTATTCCTCTACCCAAAAGCCTGCCACGAAAAAGGTAGTTTTAATGTTGTATTGGTCTAAAATTTCCAGCAGAACGGGTGTTTTTTCTGCTCCCCAGCTGGCGTCAAAAGAAAACGCCACCTGTTTTTCCGGGGTATTTACGTAATAAATTGGGACCAGCCTTTCGGACGGGGTAGTAACTTCGATTTCAACAAACCCCAAGGGCAGCCCGGTAATGGAGACCAGTAAAAATATTACCGCTGCTACTGCGGCTGCTAACAGCAGCAGCGCTTTCTTTTTATTAATGACCAAGGTAAAGTACATTATAATCCCCCCTCACCAATTTATACGGGGAAATTAGTTGTATTATTCTTGTTACTACTCAGGCTCCTGTGGATAATGGAGGTGGAGGGCCTGTTACCTTTAATTCTTCCCTGCCTGAGAAGTTACTTTACTTTACTTTATGTTTAAATTATATGGAGGGGTTTTCAGGATTACGTCGAATACTGGTAAGTAAGGAATAAAATTTAATTTGATACGGGTAGCTTACGGGCGGGAAAATTGCCCTTGAGTGGATATAGCCTGGTTAAAATTTAATTTGTGGAGCTTGATTTTAATGAAAATGAAAATGGTTCCCGAAAGAAATTCTTATAAACTGGCCCGGCTGGTGATATGTGGGGCCCTGGCATACCTTTGCCTGGCCTGGGTTCTTTCTTACCTGGTGGATGTGCAAACCCTGAATATCCTGGGTTTGAAAGAATTTATCCATCAAGTGGACCCGGAAGCACCTTTGTTGTGGGTTCATTTGTTTAAGGAAGCGGCTTTAACGGAGTCCCTGCAGTGGATATTCCTGGGGATATCCATGTTCCTGGTGGTGGTCTACGTTATCATACGCTACAGCTGGTATTCCCGTTGTTCCTGGGAATGGATTTTGCTGCTGGTGGGCCTTTATGCAATATACCTGGAAGATGTTCTCAACCTGCGTCACACTTTAACTGCTGCTGTTGCTTCTTCTGTTTTTGATATTGAAACTGCCACCGTGGCCTGGAGAACCAGCATGCTCAAGAGCCTAATGGAGCTGGGGTTGTTTTTGATCCTGGGAATTGTAATGGTGGTGGCGCTGGTAGTTATATTAAAGGATGATAGAGAAAACCCCCTGGGCAAAAAATATTTGGTAACAGGGTACATATTTTACGGCATTGCGGCGGTTTTTTCCGGGACCCGGAATATTGGGGACTGGTATGCCCCGGCGGGGAGGAATATACTGGATTTCCTGGTCCAGGGTAAAGAGGTCACCTGGTCGGGAGACTGCGAGATATTTTTCTCCCAGCCCCTGGGTTTCTGGTTCATGGACCTGGTAGTGGGAGAGTCTATAGTATTAATGGGGGCGGCGTTTATCCTGGCCGGGTTGATAATATTTGTTACCCCCAGGGCCAGGGCTTTCGGCATGAAAAAGTAAGGCGACAGGGATATTTCGACAAAAAGGCACATATACATTGGTACAGGTGCTCACCTTTTTTTGGAGAAAGGAATGCTTCCCTGTTGCTAAATAAAATTAAAAAAAGGCTGTTTGTTTATACACTTCCCCTGAAGAAGCTTTTGCTTGCGGGGGTGTTTCTGGCAGCGGTGTTGTCTCTACTGGTTATTTCCGGCCCCCTTTCTTACCTGGCTTTTCCCGGAGAGCTGGAAGATATGGTCATGGTTGTGGATCCCGGTCACGGGGGAATTGACGGTGGGGTGTCCGTGGGGGAGATCTTAGAGAAGGATATTAACCTGAGGGTAGCTCGCAAGCTGAAAAAAAAGCTGAAAGGTGACGGGGCCGCGGTAGTGCTTACGCGGAAAAAAGATGCGGATGTTTCCGGGGAAGCGCCTGAACAGCCTGCATCCCGCCACAAGAGGGATCTCCTGGGAAGGTTAAATGTGATAAACGAAAGTGAAGCTGACTTGTTCGTGAGCCTGCATGTAAATTCTTGTGAAGCTTCATACGTGCGGGGGGCCATTTGTTTTTACCATGAAGACACCCCGGAAAGTGTGGAAATGGCTGAATTTGTGCAGGAAAGTTTAAACCGGGTAACCGGTAAGCAGCTGCGTGATGATGAGCTTTTGCACCGGTATACCAAGAGCGGCTATTTTTCCAGGCTGCTAAACAGCGCCGAACCGGCGGGGATTATAGTAGAAATGGGTTTTATTACTAACCCCACGGACAGGAAGCTGCTGGGCAAACCTTCTTACAGGACTGAACTGGCCGGGGCCATTCACAGCGGCATAGTAGATTACGTAAAAGCCTGTGAAGCCCGGGATGCTTTTAGCCGGGAAGATATTAAAAAATAGTACCTCCAAATCACATAACAAGCCAGGCTGTGCCAGGGAGGATATTTTGTGCTATAATAGAAAAAAATCCGGTAATTGTTCCGGCGGCATGCCTGGGAATTACAAAAATCAGAGCAAAATCAGGGAGGTATTTAACATTGGACTTGCCACCGAAGAGAGAATGTCTGGAGGAAATCAAGCCTTATGTGCCGGGGAAGCCTGTTGAAGAGGTGAAGAGGGAGTACAACCTGGAGGAAGTAATCAAGCTTGCTTCCAACGAAAACCCGCTGGGGCCCTCCCCCCGGGCACAGGAAGCCATGAGGGAATCCGTGGAGGAAGTAAGTTTTTACCCGGACGGTAACTGCTACCGCCTGAAAAGAATTTTAACCCGCAGGATGGGGGTGGACCAGGAGGAGCTTATTATTGGCAACGGCTCCGATGAATTGCTGAAGTTGCTCGCGGAAACTTATATTAATCCCGGGGATGAGGCGGTAATGCCTCAGCCTTCTTTTTCCGAGTACGATTTTGCAATGAAAGTTATGGGCGGCATATCGCGATTTGTCCCCTTGCGCAGCGATTTTGAGTACGACCTGGAGGCCATGCTGGAGGCGGTTAATGAACGCACCCGCCTGGTTTTTTTGTGCAACCCCAATAATCCCACCGGGACATTTGTAAACCACCGCAATCTTTCAAATTTCATAAAAAAGCTCCCCCGGGGAGTTATCGTGGTGGTGGACGAGGCGTATTGCGAGTACGCCAGTGATCCCTATTTCCCTCATTCACTGGAGCTCCTGGAGGGTGGTCATCCTTTGCTGGTGTTGCGAACTTTTTCTAAAATTTACGGACTGGCTGGATTGCGGATTGGTTACGGCATCGGTTCGAAGCAGCTTATTGCCGATATGCAGAGGGTGCGGGAACCTTTTAATGTGAACTACATGGCCCAGGTGGCTGCCGCCGCGGCGCTGGAAGACGACCTGCATCTGGCCCGTAGCAGGAACCTGGTAGAAGAAGGAAGGAGACAGGTAGCGCTGGGGTTGGAGGAAATGGGCCTGTATCCGGTGCCTTCACAGGCCAATTTCTTTTTTGTGAATATAGGTGTGGATTCCCGTGAAGCTTTTCCACTGTTTTTAAAAAGGGGAATAGTAATTCGCACGGGTGATATATTCGGTTACCCGAACTACATCCGGGTTAATTTTGGAACGCTGGAGCAAAACCAGCTTTTCCTGGACGCTCTTAAAGAAGTAAGAGAAGAACTGGGTGTAGGAGAAGGAAGCCCGGGGAGCGGGTAGCAGATTGCAGATTGGAGATTGCAGATTGGAGGTTGGAGATTGCAGATTGGAGGTTGGAGGTTAGATGTTGGAGGTTAGAGGTCGGAAGTTAGAAGTAAAAGACGAGAAAAGCAAAAAGACTCTTACTGGTGTAAAGTGTGTATAATGATCAGCCCCTGGTGGAGGAGGAATTAAAGGTGGGGGGTCTTTTCTCTTACTTCTTGTATATCTATCCTCTTGATTCTTACTTTTTGAAGGAAGTCTTTTTTTTCTAACCACTAACCTCTAATAATCACCAGGGGCGCCTCGGGTCTGTGTTATACCTTCGCTCGCTGCTTTGCGCATAAAATGTTCCGTGCTCGCGGCTTCAGGCCGCGGCAAAACTCGCAGGCTAAAGCCTGCTCAAACAGTTGC
>PWGO01000096.1 GCA_003554525.1 Syntrophomonadaceae bacterium
CTTGCCTTTTCCGCAGTATCTGTCGTCTTGGTTATCAGCTGACTCAGCTGCTCCATCCCGGTTATATCGGCAATTCCCTTCTGGAATTCCGGATCCGCGAGTTTTTGAAGCAACGCCGTATCAACAGAGGAAGGAAGGGAAGACAAATTGTTGATTATAGGCTGGATATTACCAAAGGTGCTTTCTTTACTTTCTTTTATCAGGTCACGGCTTTGGGGCATACCGATTTCTCCAATAGGGCCGGCTTCAGGCACAGGAGAATCCTGCCAGTTCCAAAAGCGGGTTATATCAATCTTTTCCGCGGAGGGATTCCTGCCTAGCACCGCTTCGCCCAGCACTCCCCGGGTAGGGAGAGATATCCTGGATACCGGCGGTTTAAACGCTTTACGGTGATACTCCGCCAGAGCTTCCTGGACCATCCCGGTAGTCATGGGAACTTCCTCCTGCTGGCCGTTATTGCCGGTATTTACCGTAACACTTCCAGCTGCTTCCGGGGGTATGTTAAAAGGCATAATCATTGAGTTGCCGTAAAAACCAAGGACCTGGTTGGCCACACAGTTCAGCAAAGGTATATGCCGGGTATCGTCGGTTATGCCGCCTTCAGGCACTCCAATGGTGTATCCTTCCAGCATAACGGCCCTTTCTTCATCGGTTAGTGATTGCCACACGGCTTTAGAATAATAAATGGTATTGCGTATTACGTGCTGCAGCGTTTTTTCTATCTGCAGCAAATCATTAAAGCGGAGAGTAGGCTTTACCATAAGGGCGGGCACAGGCCATGCCCCCGCGGGTAGCTGCACTTTTGAGGTAATATACCCGGAAGAAAAAGTTTCCGACTCTCCCATATCAGGAGCCTGGGTAAATGCCTTGAAATCGCTTACAAACGGCCCCCCAAACTCTCTTTCAAGCTCCAGGGCGCTGAAAGAAACCCCCTCTAACACCTCTCGCAATTTCAGGGCCAGAGAGGGCAGGTTTTCCAGGAAAGAATCTCCGAACAGGTTTTTAAATATTTCCAACGAAGAAGGAGCAAAATTATAGGTGATTGGCCTGAAATTTCGGCTTATATCAAAACCCACAATATCATCGGGGGAAAGAGTGGCCGGAAGCGCAATATCGGCGGTAAGGGTTACATGGTCTTCCGAGTTCCTGCGGTTTTTTATTTCTGTTACCAGCTCACTTCGGCTGGAAAACGCCTTCTCCGGATCTGTCAGCGCATCGTAAAGGGGCGGTATCATGGACAAACCGCCGCTAAAACGAACCGGGCGGAGCCGGGTATGGTACCTTGTGCGCACGGTAACATAAATTTCTTCAAAAGGAAGAAAAGCCCCCGTAACCTGCACCCGCAGCACATCCTGCCGGTAAGCTGCAAAATCCAGCTCCGCATGAGGGTTGGACATGAACTCTTCCAGCTTGTCAAGACCCTGCCTGTAAGTGGGGGGCAAATATCTTTTTAAAATATCCGCATGCCGCAGCAACCTTGAATAGCGGCGAAGCAAAAGCCGCCTGCCGGTGAGACGATCAGGGTCAAGATTGACCGGTTCTCCCGGAGGCAGAAAACGCACCACTTCCAGGGGAACAAAACAAACAAGATTTACACCTTCCACCGCTGTTGAAACATCAAAATGCCTTAAAACTTCCCAAAACTGGACGGTCATGGCGTGGGCCCGGTTGTTATTGGTTATAACCCTGGTGGTAGCCTTCTGTAAATCAGACGCGCTGGCCAACCTCATACTCGTCTGATTAACGCGGCGCCTAACGGATGCCTGCTGCTCCACGCCGCTGTGCGTAGACTGCGCCCCGTGCGACACGTAATGGCGTGAACCTTCAAGGGAATTATACGAGCTTCCGCTCGAGCTTGCACCACCTTTTGCTCCCCCGCCGCCCGCTCCTATAACCACGGGACCCAGGGCAAATCCAATTCCGCCTGCTCCACCGGCAGACCAGCTTTGGGCCTCGGTTTCAAAATAGCTGGTTCCCGTGGCCTGTTCCCTGAAGGCGGACTCAAAGATCGCTTCCGCCGAAGTATCGGCAACCTGGGAAGACCTGAGCGTCTCCTGCACCTCCAGGGTATCACGTTCATAATCCCTAAAAGTCTGCTGCTGTTCAAATACAGCTACACGCTGCTGTTCGCCGGGGGCAAGGGGAAGGGAGTACACCAGGTTCCCCAGTGAAAGGCCACAGGGCTTCCAGTGTTGAGCCATCCTGACAATATAGCCAAGGCCCAGGGTTCCGGCCATAGGCACCAGCTCTTCTATATTAATGAATTCGCCGCTTGAACCGATGAGCTGGTCCCGGAAATTATCAATACTAAGGGGCTCGTCCACCGGCACACGTTCACTAAAACTGCGTTCGACACCAATTCTCTCCGTCCAGTCCAGGTTCCGCATGGCTGCTGTATAGCTGCCCCCATTACTCTTGAATTCAATTGTATGGGTTAAAACACTGGTTTTTGGTTCTATTAGCCTGATAAGCACCCCGTAGGGGAATTTTTCCCGGCTCAAGTTGTAATTAAAAACAAGGCCTTCTTCTCCTTCCTCCCCGAGCTTAACCGAAACCCCGGAACCGCTCTGTTCATCAGGCGCATCACCGTCACCTGGAATTATATTTTCTATACCGGCAACTATTCCGGACAAAGCTTCAACTATACTGACATCCAGGGGGTCAAGGTATTTGGGAAGCGTTATGTTGCCCAGTTTTCCTTTACTGCCAATCGAACCTGTTTTCAGTTCCACAGTAGAGGTCCCGTTGTTTCCCCGGAATTCCAGGTTAATTGCTTTAGCCAGGGTGCCGCCGGGCAATTCCAGCCTGAAATAACCGGTGTCCGTGGTTACCGCCCGTGGATCGGGCCAGCTCAGGTCACCATCCTTTCTATAAGGCTTTAAAACATTAACAGAAATACGCTTTGCGCCCGACCCATCCGGCTGAAGCAAGTACCCTGAAAGTACGGCGGGCAAAACCTCGGGCAGCATTATTTCAATATCATGATAAAAATCATTAAGAGTAATTAACCCTTCAAAAAAGTGAGTAATATTTGCTTTCTTGAAATCCATCAGAAGCTTTACTTCTTTATCGTCCGGTTCCTTTTCCAGAATTTTTTCCAACGTTAACGGCATGCGGGCTATCTTTCTTTCCCACTCCTTTACCTGCTCCTGGTATATCTTCTTTAATAAAGTTTGCTCTTTTTCAACATGTTTACTGTCCCGTTCTTCAGGCATTTAATTTCCTCCTTAATTATTTTTAACCCGGTTACTTGTATTGCATCACCACCTTAATCAAATTAATTTGTAACTACTCAAGGGGGGGCTTTTTTTTTAGATTTGTACATAAACTGCCCTGTTTGGCAACAGGGCAGTTGAATAAATAAACAGCATCTGGTTTCAAGGAAAGCCACATGAATTATTTTACTTCTCTATTATTATTATACTGTAATACTTGCAAAAATAACACTATTTTTTTCAATTTATTTCTCCAATTATTTTTGTTCAAGATCCTGTTACTCAAGTTTCTACTTAAACTTCTAATTGCGGTTTTCTTCTGAAGAAAAGACAAAAGCCAGTACCAGGAAAACAGCCAGGAGGAAAAAACCGGAGATTAACAACAAAAACGGTGGCAGCTGCAGCCAGGAGGAAAGATAAGCCAGCCAGTCTGCCGCCCTGGCCCCTCCCCAGGCCACCAGTGAGTATACTAAAAAGGCTCCTGCCGTACTGCCCAGCAAAAACAGAAGATGTGGACGCAGAACATTATTCAACTCTTCTAAACCAGCCCCGCGCAACCAATAATTTCGGTAAACTTCCTCCCAGCGGAGCATCAGGAGATACATAATTGCACCGGCAGTCACCAGGGCAAGAATCCAGCCGTATTCCGCACGGTAAAAGATAGACGCAGGACTATCCAGCACATTTTCCATTATCCCTTTTATCCACTGCATCCTGGAAGCAAACAGTACCGGGATTAAAAGGTACAGGCCGCAGCTAAAATAAACCGCCTGGTAAACTTTTTTCCTCACCAAAACCGTAATACCAAATACAATCAACAGGACAGCGCCCCATATTAACCATACCTGGTAACTTTCTAGGCCTGCCCGGCTGGAAATATCCAGTAACGTCCTGATAAAAGCATAACTGGACAGGATTAAAGATGACAGCAAAATAAATGATTTCAATACAGGAAAAATGACAGAAGGCATTAGCGCACCTCCAGCTTTTTCAAAACAGAAGAAAACGATTTTTCCGAAGGATCCCAATCCAACCACGCTACCCTTTGCCTGATAGATTCCAGGTGAAACCGGTCACGTGTTTTCAAAATGCTACCGGCAATTTTATCAGCTTGCGTACGGGCCGCCAGCCCGTATCCACCGATATTAACTATTATTACTGGCAACCCCTGCCGGCCGGGTCGTGCATACCTGCCCAGCTGCCGTATACCTTCCCACAGCTGTGGAGCTTCCTGCACCCTGGCACGGGTAACTACCAGGTGCAATGTATCCTCGCCCTGGTAGTATTTACGGTACTTAACGGCCTTCTTTTGCAGGTCCTCGGCTGAAGATCCTTCATAAACGCTTTCTCCTTCCCGCCTGTCGAGCTCTTTTAACTGGAAAATTAACTGCAGGATACGCCGGTACTGCCGGTTCCCGGATGCGGGATACAAGAAATAGCTGCTTTTGCCAAAGGTACAAAACCCTACTCTCATGTTTTCTTTAAGGTAATATGTGGCCAGGTTATGCACAGCCTCCAGGGCGTATTCCCAGCTGTCTTCCATGCTGGTGCCAAAATTCATCGCCCCGGAATGCTCCAGGTAAACCCAGGCTGTTTTTTTGCCTTCTTTCTCAAATTCGTTCACCACGGGATAGTACCCGCCTCCCCCTACAGTGCGGGCCGTAGCTTTCCAGTTAATAAACTTGCAGGGATCGCCGTACCGGTAAGGCCTTAGCTCACGAAAATCAAGCGTAGACACCCCGTAAACAGCACTGGCCCCTGTAGGAAGCGGCCTCTTAACCGGTGAAGCCACGTTTCGAAGACGGCCAAAAGAAACCAGCCGGGGGCGCACTTCCAGGGTTGCGGGAGCTGAAAGCTTTCCCGGGGTTTCCGGGTACCACCCTGCAGCACTGCAGGAACTCCAGGCCACTTCATCCAGGTAATACTTCCCGGATCGGGTAAAACGTACCCGGTACTGCAGGTTAATTTTTTGCGGAAGCATTCCCTTCCATACCAGCAGCAGGTTGCTTCCTTCTTCAAGCAAAAAACTTTCCGGAAGCACGTCAGCAACAACTACGGGGCCCATACCCCCTTTCAGCTCTACTTCCACCTCCACGGCGGCGGTTTTTCCAACGTAGCATGCCCCGGGTAGTATCTGTCGTCTTACCTCCACGGGGCGGGGCGAGCTTATAACCAGGCCCAGGCAAATAAATACAAAAGACAGCACCAGGGTTTTTAAAATAACTGGGTTGCCCAGGACCACGCCGGCCAGGGCTGAAAGTAGAAAAAGGGAAACCAGTTTTATTCCCATATGGTGAATAATCATACCAGTTTTCACTTCCCGGGTTTAAAATCTTTGGGAACCGCAGTACCATAAACAATCTCTTCAATAATCTCTTCCGGGAGCACCCCATCCAGGGCGTAATCCATATCCAACACCAGCCGGTGGGAAAGCGCCGCCCCGGCTATTTCTTTAACATCATCGGGGATAACAAATTCCCTGCCGCTTAACAGCGCCATACTGCGGGACAGGCGCAGCATGGCCAGGGAACCGCGCGGGCTGGCTCCCAGCCTCACCCTTTCATCTTGGCGTGTAGACCATACTATTTCCCCTATGTACTGCAGTATGTTTTCATCCACGTATACAGTTTCCACCTGTTCCTGCAAGCGCAGCAGTTCCTGCTGACTCATTACCGGTAAAATTTCCGCGCTGGGGTCGTCCTTTTTCCACTTGATACGGCGGCGCATTATTTCCTGCTCCAGCTCCACACTGTTTACGTACCCCAGGGAAAGTTTCATGGTAAACCGGTCTAGCTGCGCCTCCGGAAGGGGATAGGTCCCCTCGTTTTCCACCGGGTTCTGCGTGGCCAGTACCAGGAAAGGTTTCTTTAGCGCAAAAGTCTCTCCTTCTATGGTTACCTGCTCTTCTTCCATGGCTTCCAGCAAAGCCGACTGGGTTTTGGGCATGGCCCGGTTAATTTCGTCAGCCAGGAGCAGGTTAGTAAATACCGGGCCTTTTTCCAACACAAATTGTGAATCCCGGGCATTCCATATCCGGGTACCTACAATATCTGCAGGCATAAGGTCGGGAGTAAACTGGATACGGCCCCAGCTGGAACCGGTTAAACCGGCCAACAATTTTACCAGCAGCGTTTTACCCAGGCCGGGGTTGTCCTCGAAAAGAAGGTGCCCCCCCGAAATAACACCGCACAATACCATTAAAAGCTGTTTCTCTTCAGCCACAAAATAACGGCCAAGTTTTTCCATCAGGTTTCTGCATTTTTCTTGAACCTGGTGGCTGTCCAATGTTTTTTCCCCCTGTCCTCCAGTGATTTTTCCAAAATTGTTACTGCCTGCTGCAGGGCTTCTTCCCGGCACCGCCGGTTCCTCTGTTCCAACAGATTCTTTTCCCTCCTGGTGCAAAGTGGTGGAACCGGTTCCTCCCGGCAGTTTAATAGCGGTTCTATAATACTCCTGACCCGGTAAACGGACAACCCCGCTCTCCCTCCTTCCAGGGCCAGGTACGAAATCAGCATTCCCCTGTCTTCCCCCTCCAGGTAATTACCAACATGGCGGGACAGTTCTTCCATATCGCTGTCCTGCACTACCCGGATTTTCTGAACATGCCTGGCCAGCTCCTTGGGGGAAAACCCCCCACTTGCAGGAATAACCTGGCGATACAGGTAAACCAGCAAATAAAACAGCAGCACTACGGCAATAATCCATTCCCAGAAAACCACGGATACCTGATATACTTCCTGGAGGAAAGGCCTGGCTTCCATGTAAGCAAAAACCACTATCCCCACCAGGCAGCCTTGAAATACCCTGCGGTTAAACCAGTGCCCCGCTTTGTTAAGCCCGCGTGGGGATGAAAGTTTTAGCAGCGATAAAAGCGAAAACACCACAGCCCCCAGCCAGGCGAAAAAAGCCAGTTCACCCGTCCCCAGCACTAATTCCGCCTGTTCCCCGCTAAACAAGATAAAACCCCGGGGCCTGATTTCAACCAAAAACAAGTAGAATATATAAAACAGCGGGAACAAAGCGGCAGTGCGGAACACAACCCTCCACAACAGGTATTTTTCCAACCAAAAGACTACCAGCCTGAAAACAGCTATCCACAGGAAAAAAAGCAACAGGGGAAAACGTGCCGTATAAACCCACGAACCCGGGAAAAGCCACGCCAGCAGCAAAACCGTAAAAAAGCCCCAGCCCAGGATTCCCAGGACTTGCTTCACTGTTTTTAAATAAGGACCCACCAAAAAAACATTTAATAAATTCCTGGCCCACGCGGCAGCCGGAAGCGCTGCAAAAGCAATAAAAAGCCCCCCGGCGGTATAACCGTTATAGATTTCCGCGTCTTTATAAAAGTAATACGCTAAAAACACCAGAACAAGCAGCAAAAAAGTGCTTGCCATAGAAACATAGGCGGGTTTTGGGGAACGCCCGGACATTTTTCGCCTCATGCTCCTTTCCAGGCCGGGGATTTTTTTACCTGCCCGCCTCTTCAAGTTGATTAGATGAAGGTTTATCCAGGCGGGAGCGATCCAGGAAAAACTGCCGGTAAAAGCTGCGCCGCACGGTTTCCAGCCCGTAAGCAGCCCTTTCAAAAAGGTCAATACACCTGTCCGCGGCCCTTCTGTCCAGGGTATATTTCCTTTCTTCCGGCAGAGCCCGGATTATTTCGCGGGGGGTAAGGTTATCCAGCAAAGCCTCCCGGGATTCTTTCGTTAAATTTTGCAGCATATCCCTGCCCAGGTCAATAACTTCTTCGCGATAGTTAACTATCCTGATGCTGCGGCTGGCCAACAGCCGGCTGCCGCAAAAAACATCCACGCTATATGCTCCTTTACGGTGAAAAACGTGCTCCACCTCTGCTGTTTGATCAAAACTATTATCCAGGTGAATTGTTTGCCCGGCGCAACGCAGGTACAGTTCACTTCCCATAAAGGCCTCCCCGTTCTGCAAAACTACTTTTACAGTTAGAGGTTCCCCCACACCCCAAACCTCCGGCATATCGCTTTCTATCTGCGGAAATTCCAGCAGGGCTTCCCGGGTTACACCACCTTTCCCGCCGGTTGAAGTCATCGGGTATCCTACTTTCGCCTTATCTTTACCGCTCGCGCTTCCCGGTTTACCCTTAAACAGCATACTGGCCAGCTTTTTTAAATTGTGCCGGTAGTACCACGCCAAAAACAAGGCCAATAATCCTGCGGCAAAAGGTAGAAGATAACCCAGGAAGAATTCACCCAGGCGCGAAAGCCAGGCAGCATCCCCGGCAGAGCGACCCCCGTTTTCTTCTTCCGGGGAAACAGTGCTCTCCCGGTCCTCCGGGGTTCCGCCATCTTCACCCGGGCCCGCAGTAACACTTTCTTTTTCTCCATCATCTTCACCGGCCTCCTCTTCTACCGGTTCCCTGGACTCGTTTTCTCCCTGGCGAGCCAGCCTCTCCATAAATTCTGTCCAGGATTCTTCCTCATTGGAGATACCTTCCATACCCTCATGCAGGGAAGGCAAATGTTCCCTCTCGTTTGTTTCCCGGCCCTCTTCCACCGCACCCGGCATTCCCGTATCCTCTTTTGGTTCACCTTCTTCACTATCCTGCCATCCCTCCCGGGAAAAATCTTCCGCAAGTTCAGCCAGAGCCTCCCTTTCTTCCTCTTCCAGGTTTTCTACCCACTCTTTCAAATCTGCCGGAAGTTCTTCCCTGCTACCTGCTCCAGTTTCACCTTCCAGCATTTTGGCAAAATCATTAATATTATCTTCCTGAATATTATCTTCCTGTTCGGAGTATTTTTCTACTTTTTTTAATAAATCTTCCCGGGATGGCATACCTTCATCTCCCACCTTTTCACCTTCATCTAAATCTTTTTCCGGGTGGAGATGTTTGGCCTCTTCCGCAGGTTTATCGTTTTCTTCTCGCGGTTGAGCCTTTTTTAGATTTCCTGCACCCTCATTTTCTTTTGGACCTGTCTCTTTTCTTTCCCACGAACCGGGGGTTTCGCCATCCAAGCCGCCCGCCCAGGGCATATCACCAAAACCGCGGGATAACACTCCTTCCCCCCACAACGAACTTATCCCCGTGGGAGAAGTTTCCACTAACAGTTCCACAGAAGCCAGCATAAAAGTAAACGCCAGGGTAAGCAGTATTACCAGAGCTGCCGCCCATATTATTTTAAGCTTGCTGCCGCCCATAAAAATCCTCCCTCTGCTTTCCCGGTCCAACACACAGGAAGCAAGGCTACCTTTTTCTTATCAAAAATAATTGTTAAAATCAAGGGAATGCTAACATTTTATTATTCTTCCCATAATTAACCTGTCCAAACCTTTTAAACTTTCTCCGTTATTATTTCCACACCAGGCTGCCTCCTCCTTTTAAAATTTCCACTCTACTTGATCCGCTTTAATTTTAATACTTACCTCACCACATACTTACTGCACCACAAAGGAGTATGTCTTCCCACGTAGAACTTTACCTGTAGAACTCTAATCAAACCATCCTAAACTAAATCTCTAAACTAAATACCATAAAAAGGGGGAGAACAAATGGATAACAGCAACCAACACCACGGTATGGCAGATCTTGCAGCCGATTACTTTAACCAGGGGTTTAACTGTGCGGAATCAGTAATGCTGGCGGGAAAAGATATACTGCACCTGCCAGAACTAACCTCCAGCGCAGCCAGCGGGTTTGGAGGAGGCCTGGGAGGAAAAGGGCTAACCTGTGGAGCACTGGCCGGGGGTATTATGGTAACAGGGCTTTACTTCAACCGCATTTCTCCCGAACAAAAAGAGTTGTACCATACAGTGCTCAAAAAGTGCAGGGAATTAACCGGTGCCTTCCAGGAAGAGATGGGCACGACTCAATGTAAAGATATAATAAATTATGATCTTACCGATTCGGAGCAAGTTCATGAATTCCATCAAAACCAAATCAGGGAGAAAAAATGTGCCCCTGTGGTATACTTCGCGGCAGGTTGCCTGGAAAAGATTTTAACCTCATAGATTGGTTATATCAGGGCACGATTAAAGTGAGAGGTGGGAGGTGAGAAGTTAGAGGTGGGAAGAAGACCCCCTTTCAAGAAGCAAGAAGCAAGAGGCAAGAAGCAAGAGGCAAGAGGCAAGATAAAAATCCCCCCCCACCTTTAATTCCTCCCCCACCAGGGGGGAGGAAGATGTCGAGGCACCAATGTGGGTACTGCTTGACACCACGGGGTAAAGCTACAATCTTTGGGTTATTTTATACTCCCTTGCCGCGGGCTTTTTTCTTCCCCCCACCGGGGGGGAAGATTA
>PWGO01000171.1 GCA_003554525.1 Syntrophomonadaceae bacterium
AAGCAATGGCAATGGTAGAGCATATCATTAGCTGGGTAACTGGCATAATCGGGGCAGGGACTGCCCTTAGAGCCTGGGTAAACTTAGTAGGTTGCTACTATTGACCAGGAAGCTCCTGCTTTAAAGCGAAGCGAAAGCGGGGGTAGTTCACCTTGTCCATACCGTATTAATTGTAGTAAAATTGGTTTTACCAGAAGGACAATATAATAGGTATAATTCAGGTGGAGATAGGGGAGGCAACAGAGACTCGGATTCCCTTACGAGTTTTTTTTAATGAATTTAAGGGCAGCATGAAAATATAACGCATATAGATTGTGACAATATAATAAATGTAGAAAGGTGGTGATAGGGGAGGCAACAGAGACTCGGAATCTGTTCGGGTCTTTTTCATTGAATATTGAAAAAATGTTTTAACGATATAATGCAGAAAGGTGGTGATAGGGGAGGTACTTTAATGAGTCATGCATGAAGTCGGTTTAGACTATTAGTATATTAAAAGTTATTACCTTATGTAAAAATTAAGATGAATATTCCAGGAGGTATATCTACATGAACAAACAGCGTAAGGACTTGTTGCAGTACTGGATTGATTTCCAGGGGAAAAATCTTGAGTTTTGGAAAGAAACAATTTCCAGATATTCTGACAGTTGGGAAAATATATGGCTGGAACAGGGCAAGGAGCTGGTACAGAGCTGGGTAAACATGCAGGAAAATTTGCTGGAAGGCTGGAAGAACAGCATGAGCAGCCTGCAGTTTCCCGGTTTTAACTCCCGCTCGGCACAGGATATGCCGGAATGGCTGGTACATCCCAAGTTTAAAGAGTTGTTTGACCAGTGGTGGGTTTTTATGAACCAGAATTTCGGAAACGCCATGCCTTGGTTTTTAACGGGCGAAAAAAGCGGAAGTGTTTCTTTTGACCGGATGATGCAGGTTACCGATGTGTATATAAAGTTCTTGTCTTTTTGGAGCGAGGTAATGCAGAAAATCCCTGGAGAAAAAGAAGCGGAAAGATGGAAAGAAATAAACCGGATATGGAGTGAAAATTACAACCGGGTGCTGGAAAGTTACTTTTCGGTTAACTTGCCGGAAAACCTCAGAAAACATGTGAAAACCCCGGCCAGGCTGTCGGAAATGTACCAGCAGAGCTTCAAAGAGTTTTTCGAGCCGTGGATGGAAACCCAGCCTCAGCTTCAAAAAAAGCTGGCTGAAGCCGCACAGGGTGATGTAAGTGCTTTTGAAGAGGTTATGCTGGCCTGGAGCAATGCCTTCCAGGATTCCTATGGGAAGATATTCCAAAAATCAGTTGAAGAATTAAACCAGGAGTATTTTGAGAAGATGCAGAAAAGCGTAGAAGCTTACATGGAATATATGGAAAAAGTAACCGAGCTTTCCCGAAGAATGTACCGGACCGGCTATGAAACCATGGAAGACTATATTAAAGAAATAACCAGTAGTTCCCAGAAAACACCCGCCGATTTTAACGAGCTTTACCGCTCTTGGTGGCAGGCCAACGAGGATGCCTACAACAGGTTATTTGATACAAAGGAATTCAACAAGTTGATGGAAGATACAATAGAAGCATGGGAGAAATTTATCAACTATTATGATGAAGTGGTAGCAGCGGATTTTGCACCAGAAGCCCCGGTAAGCGAAGGAAGTGGCGAAGAAAGTAAAGAAAAAAAATCCGAGAAAAAAACCACTAAAAAAAGCACCAAAGAGCAAGCTAAAGAAAGCAAATAGTGATTAAGATAGAGGCCCTATACAGGATAATAAAAGCTAATGAAAACTTGAGAAAACGAGTGATAATTTTTATGCTTCAGGAATTTAAGCCGGGCACACTACTACAGCAATATTGAATACTACAGGGCAGCATGATATTATAATTACTGCAGGATAAAAATGCAAATATCTCACAGCACATTCCACACCAGTATATATGATAAACCTGCACCGTCTACCTTCATTAATTAATTCACTACACATCTTTATAGACACAAATGTAAAACAGATGTAAAAACGAACAGTTTTAAAGTTTACCTTAAAACGGGGAACGGAGAAGTGAATATTACCGGGAGGTATTGACATTGGCGACAGAATATACCTATGAGGGGATAAGTGTGGGCGATAAAGCCAGTTTTAGTAAAACTATCAGCGAAGCGGATGTAAGCGGTTTTGCCGGTATTACCGGAGATTTTAACCCGGTGCATGTAAACCAGGTTTTTGCGGAAAAGAGCCAGTTTAAAAAGCGAATTGCCCACGGCATGCTTTCTGCCTCGTTGATTTCCACAGTTCTGGGGACCAGGCTGCCGGGAGCGAATACCATTTATTTATCACAGGAGGTGAAGTTCACCGCACCGGTATATTTAGGAGACACTTTGACTGCAGAAGTAGAGGTAACGGAAAAGAATGATAAGAAAAAAATACTTACCCTTAAAACTACGGTAGTAAACCAGGAGGGTAAGACAGTTGTTGACGGCCAGGCAAAAGTGATGAAAACATAAAAATAAAAAAAGGAGTGGTTGTTTTATGGCACAAAAACAAAAGAATCCCATGGAGATGTTTCAAGATTTTCAACAGAGAATGATGGAAGTAAGTAAAGGTTTTATGGGCGGGCAAAATCCGTTTAATATGATGAACACGGGGGATGTAAGCAGTATGATGGATAACTGGAAGAGCATGCAGGAAAAAATGACGGAGTTTCACCAGGAATGGGTTAAAAGCGCTTCGGAAAGCATGGAAAGTGTCTGGCAGATGGTTCCCGCCGTGGGCAATAAAGAGATTTATGACAAGTTAAAAGAAGTAAACGAAGCTTATGCCGACCTGATGTCTTTCTGGGCGGAGACAGCCCTGAAGGTTCCCGGCAGCGTAGACATGGAAAAATGGCAGGAACTTTCCCGCAACTGGATGAACAAATACTACGAGTTAATCAACAGCTGTTTTACCGCTGGACAGGCCGAATCCACCCGCGAGACAAAATCGTCTGCAAAAGCAAGTTCAGGCAGTAGTAAACAGAGCTAAATTTGCTGTTTTGAGCAAGAGGTATCCCGAGGTCGAGGGGCTCCCTGTGAGGGGGAGCCCCTCGACTGGAGGATAAAAATAAATAATAAAAGGTAATGTATTTTGAGATATAAGGAGGGGATGGAATGGCGGACACACAAAAGAGCATGGTAGAGCTCTGGCAAGAATTTCAGGAAAAAATGATAGAAGCGTGGAAAGACTCCATGCCGAGAGAAGCTCCCTATAACGCAATGAGCAGCGATTATTCCAGGCAGATGATGGAAAAATGGCAAGAGATGCAGCAGAAGATGGTGGAATACTGGAAGGGCGAAGATACTAGGCCGTTTGATATCTGGGAGAGCATGGCAAACATCCCTGGATGGGATGGAAGTGATCAGGGAGACAAGATGCAGGAATTTTACAAGGACATGATGCAGACTACTTCCCGGAATTTAGAAGAACTGTGGAAGATGGCTCCTCCCGGGGTAGGTAAGGAAACTTACGGCAGGATGAAAGAAGCTGGGGAAGTTTATTCCGAACTTATGGCCTTCTGGATGGAAACAGCAGTAAAACTTCCCGACAGTGGCGATGTGGAAAAATGGCAGGAATTTTTACAGAACTGGTTTGATAATTATAACCGGGTGCTGGATAGCTTTTTCCGCCTGGGCTTGCCTGAGCCGGTAAAAGAGCTGGTAAAGGGGCCGGGTGAGTTAACTCACCTGCAGCAGGAAGTTTTGTTTAATTTTATGCAGCCCTGGTTCCAGGTGGCCCCGGAAATGAAAGACAAACTGGTCCAGGCCATGAGGGGAGACCGGGAAGCCTACAAGGATTTTGTTCGCCTTTTCCATAAGACACACGAAGATACTTACGGCAGGACTCTGCGGGTGCCGGCTTTTGGACTGAGCCGGGAGCACCTGGAGCAGCTTTTAAGCAGTATTGATTCCTATACCCGTTATGTGTACAACATCAACGAATTAAACGCTGTTTTATACCGGCAGGGCTATGAAGCCATGGAAGATTTGATGAACAAGGTGACCAGGCTTGCAGAAGAAGGGAAAGCTCCCACTACCTTCCGTGAATTTTATAAGCTCTGGTGGCAGTCCAATGAAGAAGCATTTTACGAAATTTTTAGCACCGAAGAGTTTGGCAGGTTGCTGGGGGAAGTAGTTAATTCCTGGGCCGGTTTCAAGATTGACTATGACAATTTGATGAGCCGGTTTATAAACGAAAATCTTCCCATTCCTACCAAGGGCGATATGGAGAGTGTTTACAAAACCATCCATGAGGTACGCAACAACGTTAAAGCCCGGGATGAGCAGGTAGAGAATCTGAACGGTCAGCTGGAGGAAATGGAAAGTCAGCTATCTAAACGCGAAAAAGAAGTTAAAGATTTAAACAAGACGGTAAAGACTCTTTCTGAAACAGTGGAAAAAATGAATAAGAAAATTGAAGACCTGGAAGCACAGGTTAAGGCTAATAAAGGAGGTGAAAGCTCCTGATGATACCCCCTCTTACCAAGCTGGATTACCAAAAGACCATGCTGGATTACCTGGAACTTAACAAGAAGATGTTAAAGGGAATCAACAACCTCCTTACTATTGAAGACGTGGATGTAGACCTGACGGACAAGGAGCTAATCCACCAGGAAGGCAAGATGAAGCTGTATCATTACAAACCGCTGGTTAAGAAGGTAAGCCCGGTTCCCACAGTTGTAGTTTATGCCCTGGTTAACCGGCAGTACATGATGGATTTGCACCAGAACCGGAGCGTTATAAGAAACTGGCTGGAGCACGGTATGGACGTTTATATTGTAGACTGGGGCTATCCCGACCAGGTGGATAAGTATCTTACCATGGAAGATTATATAGACGGTTATGTTAACGATTGTGTAGACGTTATAAGGGAACGGACCGGCCACGATAAAATTAACATGCTCGGTGTTTGCCAGGGTGGTACTTTTGGCACGATATATGCCGCCCTGTACCCGGAAAAAATAAGAAATCTGGTGACTATGGTAGCCCCCATAGATTTTTCCATAAAAGAAGGACTCCTGTTCCATTGGTCCAAGTATATGGATATCGATAAGCTGGTAGATGCTTACGGCATAATACCCGGTGATTTCATGAATTTTGGTTTTCTTATGCTGAAGCCGTTCCAGCTCATGGTGGACAAATACGTGGGGCTCATGGACAATATTGATGACCCTGAAGCGGTCAAAGATTTCCTGCGCATGGAAAAGTGGATCTTTGACAGCCCGGGCCAGGCCGGAGAAGCCTTCCGCACCTTTATTAAGGAACTTTACCAGGAAAACAAACTTATAAAAAACGAGTTCGAGCTGGGCGGTAGAAAGGTAGACTTGAGAAATATAGAGATGCCTGTGCTGAACGTATTTGCTGAGCAGGATCACCTGGTTCCGCCTTCGGCCAGCCGTCCACTGAATGATGCCATATCCAGCAAGGATAATGATATAGTATCCTTCCCCGGCGGCCATATTGGACTTTACGTTAGCTCCGGCTCTCAGAAGCATGTGGCCCCGGCCATAGCAAACTGGCTTAATGAGCGCTCTAAAAACGGCCGCAAGGCTTCCTCGAAGAAGAAAAAGTAGGTAAGGCGGTATGCCTGCCGAATATAACAGAAGAAAAAGAAAAAACGAGCCCTGCGGCAGGGCTCGTTTTTTAAAATTAGATAACAGGCCGACAATAAATTAAGATTTTAAATATTGACAAATATCTAAATATAAAGTAAAATATTAAAACCAGATTGATATTATTACTAAAGGAGGTAATGTATAGTATGGAAAGTGTTTACAAGGTAATTGAAATTATCGGCACCAGTGACAAGTCTTGGGAGGAGGCGGCGCGGACTGCGCTAGAGACTGCTTCTCAATCAGTGCGGGACATGCGGGTAGCGGAGGTTAAAGAACTGGATTTAAAAATGGAGGAAGGCAAGCCGATATTCAGGGTTAAATTGGATGTGTCGTTTAAATACCAGGATTAGGTACAAGCCTGGTATTAATTATGATAAAAAGCGGGGTTTCTATTATAGAAACCCCGCTTTTTATGTGATCAGCGCTTGAGTAGTTATACCTGTAAAACTTATCTTATACTTTTGCGCGACCAGTTTTTTGCGCTTTCGCTGGCTGCGGCCAGCGTGGTGGTTACCAGCCCTTTATCTTTCAGTATGGATTCAAATTTAATAACCAGTTCAGGGTCAAACTGGAAACCCGAATTGGTTTTTAGTTCTTGCAGGGCTTCTTCCGGGGTGAGCCCTTTCCGGTACGGCCTGTCGTTTATCATGGCGTCAAATGCGTCGACTATGGCGATTATACGGCACTCCACCGGTATATCTTTACCCTTGAGCCCTTTGGGATATCCCTGTCCGTCCCATCTCTCGTGGTGGTGTAAAATAAGTTCGGCCACGTGGTGCAGGTCGGGGGAAGAGTAGGCTATTCTGTAGCCGATCAGGGAATGGTTTTTCATCTCTTCCCACTCTTTCCTGGTAAGTGTGCCTGGCTTGAACAGGATAGAATCGGATATGCCAACTTTGCCAATATCGTGCACTTTGGCTAAAAGCGATAACCGGTCCGACTGGTACAAAGACAAGTTCGCTTTTTCTCCCAGTTCCAGGGCAAGCAGCCCCAGCCTTTCTACATGACCTTCGGTTATGTAATCCCTTTCTTTTAAGGCGCTCATCAGGGTGTCTACTATGGCTTTCTTGGAGCTGGTATCTTTGACCAGCTTGTCCCTGAGGAGTTTGTTAAAAGCCTTGTTATAAACTTCGATAAGGTTGGGGGAGTTTTGCTCTATTATTTCCATACCTACGGACATTCTAACTTCTACTTTGCCTCCGTAGAGCAGTTTTTCGCTTTTTATTGTCCGGGCAATTTTATTAACTTCGATTTCCGAAGCATTGGATATAATAATTACAAACTCCCCCCCGCCCAGGCGGCATATAGTATGTTCAGGGGCCACTTTTTCAAGGTATTTCGCGCATATGCGGATTATTTCATCTCCTACCTTGTAACCGTGTGCCTCGTTTATTTTTTTCAAACCGTTTATATCGCAGGAAATTATACCCAGGGGAGATTTGTCCGGCTGTTTACCCAGGCTTTTGACCATGTAATCGAAATAAGAGCGGTTTTTGACTCCCGTAAGCGGGTCATGGGTGGCGTAGTTCTTCAGGTATTCCTGGTACTGTTTTCTTTTAAAGATGTCTTCCAGCCTTTTGGAAAAAATCCGGTACAGCCTGAGCTGGGAACTGGAAATGGGTTTTATGTGTTCAAAATAAAACAGGCCGCTGTCGTAGTTATGGATAAACACGCTGTTGCTGTTTGCTTTATTGAGGTATTCCATGGGGAAATCGGTGTTATCGCTGAAACCCCATATGCAAAAAGATTTAATGTACCCGTTCCTGTCAGTAGTAAATATGGCAACTTTCTTAGAACCAAGCACCCGGGAAGCTTTGTCAATAATTTCCTGCTCCAGCTTGTGGTTGTCTTCGGAGAAAGTTATAGAGGAGATGTCGTATAAAGTTAAAACTTCTATAGGCTCAAAGCTCATCTAATATCACCACCGGATATGGGTTATTTAACCTGCAAGTATGGCCAGGGTTTTATTATAAAAAAGCGGTACTTCGCTTATACTGCTTACTTCTCCAAAAGTGAGGATCCCAAAAATTTCGGAATTAAATTTTTCATTAATAATATCCAGCTCCCGGGTAAATTCGTTTTCCATTAAAAGGTACCTGGAGACACAGTCAAACACCAGCACGATATTTTGTTCGTATTTGCTTAGCTGGACGGATATCTCCTCTACCTTGTTCAGCAGCTGCTCTATTTCCCCTTCCATTACCATGGCGGCAGTATTTTGAGGGACTTCGGTGACAAACAGGATGCTATCGTCTTCCCTTACCTCCAGGGGATCCCTGATGATAAAATTATCCCCCAGGTAAGGGATCCCCAGGGGGTGTTTCATGCCGTAAAAAGCAAAGTTTTCTTTATCTATCCCCCCCAGTATTTCATTATACCTCTGGAAAGCAGGTATTCCGTCAATCTCGTAAACTACTTTCCCTTCGGCTTTAGTAATAGTAATGGGGGCGCTCTTGGGGATCCATCCGTGGTCGGTGGCCAGGCGAAAGTCAATTCCCTGCAAAAGGGTGGTGGCTACTGAATGACTTGCTATACCATTTTCGGTAAACTGGTAGGTCTTAATAAATCTAAGGTTGTCGCCGGCTCCGCCTCCAATGTAATTAAAACGGCTGCCCAGGCAGTTGTACAGGCCGCGCAGCATTTCTGAAATATTGGGGGCAAAGCCGTCCGGGAAAACAAAAAGTGTACCGCTGTTGCAATCGCGGTAATTTTCCCCGATAGCCTCCCCGATCTGGTAAGTGTTGTTTTCCAATCCTTTTTTCAGGTATGTCTTAGCCTTTAAATTTGTGCCCTGAACCGCGATAGCGCCTATGCCCGAAGTAATAACCGAGCTACCGGAAATAATCCCGGGCACACAGGCACCGGTAAATTTACGAAAATGTGATTTAACTAAAGCAAAAAACTGTTCCGGGTCGTAATTATCGGTAAAAAAGATCAATACCATGTCGGGATCAATGGTTTGTGTTTTTATCTGGTTTACCACTTCGTTAACCGCGCTTGAAGTATCAGGGTCCTGGCTTATTCCCGTTGCAGTTTCAACAGTCTGGTCAGCCATATAATTACCTCCCAAAGATTTTTTAATTTGTTTAAATTATGGCCTGTGTATATTCGCTATGGCTGATAAATAAAAAGACGGGATAACTTTAAAGTAATCCCGTCTCAGGTGTAAATGTATTTGCGGTTATCTTTAATTTGGACATACCGGCTGGATTCCGGGAATATTGTAACCCGAGTTTTATTGGGTTTAATGTCGGGTCTTATGTGGCGCATTTTTTGATACCCACCAGCCTTTCCCGTGCTTCTTTACATATTGAAACTCATGTAAACCATTTTAACTATATGACAATTTTGAGTATTCTATATTATAATAGAGGTTAAAGAAAATGTAAATACGTTAAAACAATTTTTTTGACAAGAATCGACACACAGATGAACTGCCGTAAAGGGGGTGGTTACAAAAAATGGTTTTTTGCAGGGTAGAAGGGAATCGGCTTTAGGGAATGGAATATAAATTAAGTGGAAAGGCCAATAATAAATTTACAGTACTGCCTGGGCCGGTGGATTGGTACCGGGATATTTAATAACCGGGCAGTTACAAATGGTAATATTTTGATAAAATAATAAGGGGGATGATTTTAAATGGCGGTAAAAAGCATTGCAGCGGTATTGATTATTTTTTTATCTGCGGCTGCTGCATTGGCGGCCCAGGCAATGTCGTGGATTGAGGATGAAGGTGTTTCAGGTAAGGATAATGTTCTGGTGGCTTCCCTGCAGGGCACCATAGAAGAGGGAACCGGGATGATGATGGGGCCAAATATTAACCCCCGGAATGTCCGGCAAGTGCTTGATTACGCAGAGCAGGAAAAGGGTATAGAAGCCGTGGTGCTGCGCATCAACAGCCCGGGGGGGTCCATAGCCGCTTCGCAGCATATTAGCGATCTTATCAGAGAATACGAAAAACCGGTAGTGATTTCCATGGGAGATATTGCCGTTTCCGGCGGTTATTATATTTCCGCCCCTTCGGACGCTATAGTAGCTCATCCCGGAAGCCAGACCGGTTCCATCGGGGTAATATCCACCTTTATAAACCTGGAAGAATTCCTGGAAGATTTGGGCCTGGAAGTGGAAACCATAAAATCGGGAGAGCATAAAGACATGTTTTCCCGTTCCCTGACAGATGAAGAAAGGGAATTTATGCAAGAGCTTTCTGATGAAGCTTACCGGCAGTTTAAAGAAGAAATAGCCGCAGAAAGGAATATGGATATTGAAGAGGTCAGGGAAGTAGCTACCGGGGAAATATTCCTGGGCAGCCAGGCCAAGGAGCTGGGTCTGGTGGATAAGCTGGGCGGTGAAGAAACTGCGGTAGAAAAAGCAGCGGAGCTGGCAGGAATTGAAGATCCGGCAGTGGAGTATTACGGGGATAAATCTTTATTCGATATAATTTTTTCGCCTTCCTTTAATATATCCAGCTGGATAGAAAAAGTGCTGCTTCCGGAAGAAATAATCACCATAGAAAAAATCAGGGAGGGCGGGGAGCCCGAATTGAGGTACGAGGTAAGGTAGAAAAGAAGAAACTGCCGGGTCGGACTGGCACAAAAGCAGGAAAGAGGTAATAAATAAATTAAGGGTTATTTTTATGGACCCTGGGTAGTTACAATTAACTTTTCTTGGCTTAGATTTTTTGTAACTACTCAGGCATCCACTGCTGCGCCACTGCGCCAGGGGGACGGTTCCATCGTCTTCCCTTCGGACCTCCGCTTCGCTCCGGTGACGCTCGAACCGTCCCCGCAGGCGCAGCATGCCTCTTAACTTACTTTTACTTGGCTTGAGTAG
>PWGO01000166.1 GCA_003554525.1 Syntrophomonadaceae bacterium
ACTCTCTGGTGGTGCATATCCCCCACCCAAAGGAATATAGAATATACCGTAAGCAAAATTCCCAAAACAATCCCCACTACTCCCGGTATCCAGTAAGTTTGCCTGCGGTTAAGAGCATCAAGCCAGGAGGAGGTGGGGTAACCTTCGCCGTGGTCCAGGCCACGTATAACCCCAAGTAAGACAAATAAAAAGATGGTAACCGCCGCCAGTGAAAGGTTAAAATCAACCACGCTGTGCACTCCCAGGGACAGTGCCGGAACAAACGCACACGTTATCACCCGTCTTTTATCCGGCGATATCCGCTGCTTTGAAAATCTTCCCCTGACAAACGCCCATACTGCCGCAACCCAGATACCAACAAACGCCAGGAACCCCAGGGTGCCAGTCTCTACCCACACCTGAAGGAAGTGGCTGTGGACTTCCGTAGTATGCAGATCACCCTGGTGGTAAGTGTAGTACAGGGCGTCAAACCCGCCGCCGCCGGCTCCTAAAACGGGGTAATCTTTTATCATGGACAGGGCATCTTCGTAGTGAATAAACCTTTCGTGAAGCATTTCCGTGGCCAGGAACACCCGGTCAAACACTTGCTGGGGAAGCATGCGATTTAAAGTAAAAGAAATGTCTTCTATTACTTCTCCATCTTCACCGGTAATGACTATATCCCTGGCTTTAACTAAAGTGCCCGGGCTGTCTGCAGAAAACCTTACCCTTAACTTGCTATCCTCTTCCTGCAACTCCAGTGGAAACTCTTTCTTTTCCCATTCCGCAACAGCACTGCCCGATTCCCGGAATACCCTTTCCTGGCTGTAATCCTCATCAATAGTCCAAATATCTATTCTCCAGCCTGCATCTCCCGCCTGTTCTCCCGATTCTCCACTATTTTCCTCCTCTTCCGGCAAGGCTTTGAATTCAAGTGACAGGGTGTTTTCTCCCGCAGGAACCCCGTCTACAGCCTGTTCCAGCCTGGCCTCTTCGCCTTCCTGCCCCTTTGCAATTTCCACAGGGCCACTCAGCGAGAGGTAAGCATACGAACCCAGAGCCAGGACCAGCAAACCGGCCACGGCAGAACCCATGACCACCTTGGGCCGCCTTTCCAGCAATATTATTTTTTCGGCAATTAATCCACCAGCCAGGGATAAAAGCACTGCCAGGGCCAGCCAGCCCCAGGTAGGCGCTGCTGCAGCATCTCTCAAAAGAGGCGCTGTAAACAGAAAAACTACACAAGATATTCCAAAGGTAACCAGGCCATAAAGAAAAAGGCGCAGGCGGTCTCCACTAAGGGATACCAATAGCAGCAGAAAAGCCAGGGGGAATAACAGGACCAGTCCACCCCGGGATTCGGTAAGCAGGAAAGCAGTGGAGATCAGGGTAGCAGCTGGAAGGTAAAGCAGCCGGTATCCCCACCTGGTTACCCTCAGAGAAAGAGCCAACGCAAGCAGGTAGGAGGCCATAAGGTATGCTGCAGCAGTGTTGGGATACTGCAGTGATGTGTGCAGGCGTTCCCGCACATAAGCCCCGTCTATCTCCCAGGTTTCTACCGCGGCACCCATACCGCCAATGGCTACCGCCAGGCCGGAAAACATTAACACGTGCAAAATCACATCTGCTGGAGTTACGGCGGGCGGGCCACCTTCCCCGGCAGTGTTCTCCGCCTGTTTAAACCCGTACGTTTTCTCACTTGCTTTCTTTTTATTAAACATGGAGGCAAGTAAATCCGAACGCCGACAAATATCCACTACCATAAGGTAAATCGCCAGGTAATTGCAATGCTTTAGTATCTCCCCCAGTGCATCTCTCTGGTTTGCTGCTACAAAAAAAGATAGGCAGTAAAACAGCAGCAAGGCTGCCACTGCATAATCCAGGGGGGTTTTTAAAAGGGTGCCGTCCCGTCTCCACAGCCTGGTCACCCACCAGTGAGTAAACAAAGCAAAAGTTACAATATGCACCACCAGCAGTTCCTTGTCAAAAAAAAGCCCGCGTTGGAAAGGACCAAACACTACTATCAGGGATATAACAGCAAGTATTATAAAAACGGCAATATTATCAGCATTTAAATTAATATTAATTCCGGCAATACTAATTGAACCTCTGACCGGTTCTTCAGGTTGTAAACTTCCCCCCGCCTTTTTTTTCTTTTTGCCTTTACGGGAAGATTTCTTGGCCATGACCTCACCTCCGTTTTTCTTGTACACTGGTGCACAGGGACTTTATATACATTTCCGCAAAATCTATATATTTAAAATACTAAGAAGTTAAATATTTTCATACACAGAAAAATGTAGTACCCATAATGTAATATCCACTTTAACACAAATATTTTAACATAAGTAACAAAGTAATTGGAAACACAAACTTTGGATCCATAATATTTTCCTCCCCCCTGGTGGAGTAGTTACAAAAATAGTTCAGAAAAGATGAGGAGTTTTGTTTTGCACTATAGTGTCAGTCATATGAGTGGGTGAGCTGCCGGCCAAGTTCCAGGGCCTGGAGGTTTAAATCGGAGCTGCCCTCAGGGGTATATTTCAGCACGCTTTCCTGCAGGGCTTGGCGTGAAACCAGATCGGCCATGGTGTTAACTATGCTTAAAGCTACTATGTTGGCTACGATTTCCTTTTCCAACTCCAGGCGGGTCCGGGCGGTTATGGGGTAAGAATACGCTGGCTGGTTTCCCACATCTTCCACAAAAGTGGAATCTACTATCACCAGGCAATTTTCCCCCGCCCTTTTAATATACTTGTTAAAAGACTGCTGATTCATGGATAAAAGAACCGTGGGGCTGGTTATCCGGGGGTAGTAAATGGGGTCAATGTCCAGGATCACCCCCGCCATGCTTTCTCCTCCCCTGGCTTCGGGGCCGTACGACTGGGTCTGTACCACGTTTTTGTCATCCTGGACAGCAGCATCAGCCAGTATTATGGAAGCCAGGATAAGGCCCTGCCCTCCCGCTCCGGTCAGCATAATTTCCTGGCGATAAACCATGCAGATAACCTCCCGTTTTTTCCGCTTTTGCATAAATATGCATTGCCGTTATAATTCATTATGCCTCGCTTCTACGATTCTACCTGCCCTTCTTTTTCTTCTTTTCCTTCTTTTCCTTCTTTTTCTTTATTGAGGCCGCGGTAGTAGCGTTCCACAAATTCCGGTGCCGGCCTGGAAAAGATAACACCTACCGGAATTACTTCTTCCTGTTTATCATGGGTTTCACCCTCTTCTTCTGCTCCTTCTTCCGCTATATCCCGCCGGGGGCGGGTCGTTTCCGCTTTTGTCTCAAGTTTTTCCACAGACACGGATCTTTGTTTAATGTCTTTCAGCATATCCACCGCACTGCCCAGCCTGTTTCGGCGCCCGTAAGATACAGGGCAGGTGGACATGGCTTCTACTACAGAAAACCCTTCGTTCTGCGAGGCGCCTACAATTAACTTTTCCAACAGGCGCGGCTGTGCGGCAGTCCCCCGGGCTCCGTAAGTGGCCCCGGCGGACACCGCAAGTTCCAGGATATTAAATTCTCTCTCCAGTGTGCCTTCCGGCGCAGTAGTAGCTTTTTTTCCTTCCGGGGTAAGGGGAGAATGCTGCCCTCCCGTCATCCCATAGATATGGTTGTTTATAATAATGGCGTTTAAATCAATATTGCGACGTGCAGCATGAATAAAGTGGTTTCCGCCGATAGCCGTAGCATCGCCGTCTCCCATCACTACAAACACTTTCAACCCGGGCTGGGCCAGTTTGAGCCCGGTTGCAAACGCCAGGGCCCGGCCATGCGTGGTGTGCAGTGTGTTAAAATTCAGGTAGCCCGCAGCACGTGAAGAGCAACCTATCCCAGAAACCACGGCCACATCTTTTTGCTCAAACCCCACCTTGCCTATAGCCCGAACCAGGGCAGCAGTTACTATTCCGTTGCCGCAGCCGGGACACCATATGTGGGGCAACTTGTTTGTTCTTAAGAATTCTTCTCTTAAAGATTTCATGAAAAACACCCTTCTATATGCTGGAATATTTGTCCGGGAGTAATCATGTCGCCGTCGTAACGGTTTATCCCCAATACTTCCGCTTTTCCGTGAGCATACTTTTCCACTTCACCCACTATTTGCCCCATGTTCATCTCCGGTACCAGCAGGTAATCGCACCTGTCCGCCAGCCGCTTCACTTCTTCTGCAGGAAAAGGCCAGAGCGTCTGCAGGTTTAACAGGCTTACCGGCCAACGCTTCTGCAAATAAGCTTTTTGCAAGGCGGCCCGTGCCGATCTTACCGTACAGCCGTAAGTTATTATGCATACCTTTGGCTCTACGTGCCCCGTGTAATCAGTCATGATTATTTCCTTGCGGTGGTGGTTAATCTTCCGGTGCAGCCGCTCCATAAAACGCACCACCACTTCCGGGTGGCGAGTGGGGAAACCGTGTTCGTCGTGTACCAGACCGGTAATGTGGTAATATACTCCTTCCCCGAAAGGAACAAGTGGCGGCAGTTTTCGTTCATCGAAAGGCTTGTATTCTTTTATATCGGAGTAATTTTGTTTTTCTACCATTAGCCTTCCCGATGCCGGCAGGGATACTTTCTCCCTCATGTGACCGACAACTTCATCGAGAAGCAGGATTACGGGGGTCCTGAATTTTTGGCTGAAGTTGACCGCCGCCGTGGTCAAGTAATAGGTTTCATAAACTGAAGAAGGGCTTAAAGCTATTATGGGACGATCCCCGTGGGTGCCCCACCGCGCCTGCATGACCTCCCCCTGGGCCGGTGCAGTAGGGATACCGGTGCTCGGACCGAATCTCTGCACATTTACAATTACACAAGGGATTTCTGCAATGGCTGCGTAACCAATATTCTCCTGTTTTAAAGAAAAACCGGGGCCACTGGTGGCGGTAAGGGATTTCTTACCTCCCACGGCGGCACCAATAACTGCCGCCATCCCGGCTATTTCGTCTTCCATCTGAATAAAGACCCCGCCTACCCGGGGCAGTTTGCGGGCCATTCCTTCGGCGATCTCCGTGGACGGGGTTATGGGATATCCGGCAAAAAACCTTACACCTGCATCCAGGGCACCTTCCACACACGCTTCATTTCCTTGCAGCAATTGGGGCTTTCTATATTTCATCGTTTCCACCTGCTTCTTTTACGGTAATGGCAAAATCGGGGCAGTATATTTCGCAGTTGCCGCATAAAGTGCATTTCTCTTCGTCCTTTATATAAACTTCCCCGGTTTCTTTTTGGCCCAGTACTTTCGCAGGGCAAAAAGCAACACATATACCGCAGTCTTTGCACCGTTCTTCATTAAGTTTTAATTCCGCTATTCTTTTTTTCGGGGGGGAAGACCTGCTGTTTTTTTTCGGCACGGTAATACTCCTTTTCTTTTAATACTAAATTAACACTTTATTAACTTTAAAACAATACCAAAACCGCAATACAAAGTTCCTGGCAAATTTAAGTTAAATACGCAAGTGCTTACTTGCCGCACAGTAACCCGGGGACAAATTTAAATATTGTAAATTAACCGTAAACTTTATAAAACTTTAGTAAAGAATGCCATAACTAAAAGGTTTTTACCGCTATTATTAAGAAATATGTTTTCGTAGTTTTATCGTTTTATCAAGCTTGAGAAGATAAAGCTTGATATAAAGATTTAAAAGGAGGTTGCCTGTAAATGAAAAGAGCACTGGCCACACTTTTTGCAATCCTTATGCTTGTAGGAGCAACAGGATTAATGGGCTGTGACGACATGGAAGATGTAAATGGCGACGACGACACGGACTTTCCAAAAGAAGAAGACTTTTAAGTAAAGTTAATTAACGTTTATTGCAGCCGGATAATCACTCTTTGCCGGGCATGATTTTTTCTTTTCATGTCCGGCTTGTTTTTTGGTATAATTATATGTAACTTGAAAAGCGGGGGAGATAAGGTTTGAACCCAAAAATTTTAATCATTGACGATGATGAAAATATTTGCAACATTGCGCGTATAGCCCTGGAAGCCCAGGATTTTCAGGTAGAAAGCGTTATGGAGGGGGAAAAAGGGCTGGAAAAACTGCTCAACGAAGACTTTCATCTCTTGATACTGGATATTATGCTGCCCGAAAAAGACGGGCTGGAAATCTGCAAAGAGATCAGAAACAGCCCCAAAAGCAGTATTCCTATAATTATGCTGACAGCCAAAACAGAAGAGGTAGACCGCATCCTGGGGCTGGAACTGGGTGCCGACGACTACCTCACCAAACCCTTCAGCCCCCGCGAGCTTACCGCCAGAGTCAAAGCAATATTAAGGCGTTCCGAAACTTACCAGCCCACAAAAAGGGTATATCAAAAAGGCAACTTGAAGATAGAACCGGAAAGCTACAAGATACATGTTAACCACAAGGAACTGCCGCTTACCCCCAAGGAGTTTGAGCTTTTATTGCTGCTCATACAACAGCAAAGTAAAGCTTTCACCCGAAAAGAAATCCTGCAGAAAATATGGGGTTACGATCTTCCCGTAGACAGCACCCGTACCGTAGACGAGCACATTAAGCGCCTTCGCAACAAAATAAACCACGCAGATAAAACCTATTCTTATATTCAAACCGTGCGCGGTGTTGGATACAAATTCGAGGTGATTGAAAAATGATAAACAGGTTCAGATACCGCCCCCGGAGCCTGTTCGGTAAATTAATACTGTCCCACTTTGTAATTGTATTCCTCACCCTTTTAATCATGGGGTTTTTATTAACTCATTTTATCGAGAACTATTTTTACGGAACCAACGAAGTGGAAATCCGTGAGCAGGCGATGGATGTAGCCGACAAACTTGAAGAAGAACTTAAGCAAGGTGACAGAGACGAAGTAAAAAGCACCGCCCGGGAACTTTCCGAATGGCTGGAAGTCAAAATAAGGGTCCTGGACCATGATGGCGACGCAGTAATTGTGGTATCCCCCGAAGAAGAAAAACATGAAAATCCTCAGATGCAACGTACAGCCGGGGGCGTAGGTTTGGAAGAAAGCGAAATTAACGACGTACTGCAAGGCAACCAGTTAACCAAGAAAATATACGGCCCTTACAGGCAGCGTCTGCTGGTAGCCATCCCTATTTTAGACGATGAAGAATCGGCGCACCCCACCCCCCACGGCATGGTTACTTTAAGTGCACCCCTGGGAGAAATTGAAGCCACCTTGAACTATATCAGCAGGCTAATCTTTTATTCCGGCCTAATAGGTGCTACGGCAGCCGGTTTAACAGCTTTTACCCTTTCCAAAAAAATCACCCGCCCCCTTCAGGTTATAAGAAACGCTGCTTTAAACCTGGCCTCGGGGGACTATCAGAAAAAAATAGATTTAAACTCCGGCGACGAGATAGAAGACCTGGCCCACACCTTTAATTACTCGGCCCAGCAAGTAGAAATAACAATAGAAGAACAGAAAAAATTAGAAGAGCTTCGCCGCAACCTGGTAGCCAACGTGTCCCACGAACTCAGGGCCCCCCTTTCTTCCATGCAAGGATACACGGAAATAATGCTGGATGGCCTTATCGAAGAAAAAGAAAAAGAGAAGTACCTTAGAATTATTTTGGAAAACTCGGAACACTTGAGCCGGCTGGTAGATGACCTCATGGACCTTTCCAAACTGGAAAGCGGCGAAATGAGCCTGCACTACGAAACAATTTCACCTGAAACTGTAGCCATGCTAAGCCTGGAAAGCATCCGGCCCCTGTGCAGCGAAAAAGATATTGAATTACAAAGCAATATCGAAAACAACCCGCCCTTGATTAATGCAGATCAAAACAGGCTACACCAGATAATTACCAACCTCCTGGAAAACGCTGTTGAACATAGCCGGGCAGGAGGAGAAATTATAATTAATCTCTACCACAACCATGAACACGTTATTATAGAAGTAATAGATAACGGGCCCGGAATTCCCGAAAAAGATTTGCCGTATATCTGGGATAGATTCCATAAAGTAGACAAATCCAGGCGCCGTACTCAAAAAGGAACCGGTCTCGGCCTGGCCATAACCAAACAGCTGGTAGAACTACACCACGGCGAAATTGAGGTGGAAAGCTGGGAAGAAAAAGGCAGCATTTTCCGGATATATTTACCCTTTAATAAGCAAGATACTAAATAGACTTTAAAGAACTACATCTACTACTTCCAACCTCTAACTTCCTACTTCTAACTTCTAATATGGGGCTGTCGGCTTCGCAGATCGAGGCTTCCACTCCCTCTAATGTCGCCTTCGCCGACACACCCCTGCCATCTACTTCCATTATGTCTCAGACTTTTATTCTTACCTCCGGTGTTAAGAATGGGGTTCTGCGTCAACAAAACGAAAAAATGCCTGATAGACAATTTTTTTTTAACAAATACCTTGCCAGGCGAAGTATATCTTGCTATAATATAACTAAGACGATGAGGAGGGGGTGGTTTTTATGTCAATAGCATCAGATATAATTAGAGGGCATACGGATACTATTATCCTACGTCACTTGGCGGAGAAAGACAGTTATGGTTATGAGATAAATAAGTCTATACAGGAGAAGACGAATAATCAGTACGAACTCAAGGAAGCTACACTTTATACCGCCTTTAGGCGGCTGGAAAAAGCCAATCTTATTACATCTTACTGGGGTGACGAAGCAACGGGTGCCAGAAGGCGTTATTACTCAATAACTAAAATGGGACTCGCTATGTATGAACAAAACAAAGAAGACTGGGAGAAGGCAAAGATTTTGATTGATAAACTTATTTCATACGGAGGTGCTGTTAATGATTAATAAAATGAAAGATTATGTGAATAAGCTGTTTGAGGATGCACCGCAAACCAAAAAGGTGCTGGATTTGAAGGATGAACTTACCGCGGATCTAATTGAAAAGTATAACGATTTACTTGCCGACGGTAAGAGTGAGGAAGAAGCTTATAACTTGGTTATTTCCGGAATAGGCGACATAGATGACCTTATTTCACAGATAGAGGGGAGCGCTGAAAACGGCAGAGTCAGTATTGATGATTCGACGGAACGTAAAAAAAGTGCCCTGCTTGTTGCCGCTGCAGTTGCGTTATATATACTGAGTGTAGTACCAGTAATTCTTGCCGATGCAGTATTGGGATTTAGCGGCGACATAGGAATTGTGTTAATGTTTATATTTATAGCAGCTGCAACCGGTTTACTGGTATACAGGGGGGCATCAAAACCCAGATATATAAAGGCGGATGAAACCCTTGTAGAAGAGTTCAAAGAATGGAAATCCCGCAAGTCAAAAAAACAATCAGTTAGAAATGCGATATCTTCAGCATTTTGGACTTCGGTTGTTGCCATTTATCTTGTCGCCAGTTTCTGGTTCGGAATATGGTCATACTCCTGGTTAATCTTTATCATAGCTGCTGCCATAAACCAGGTTGTAAAAGCCATCTTGGAGTTAAAGGAGGAAGAAATATGAAAAGTACCGCTATCTTCAAAATAATCGTATGGTCTCTGGTAAGCGTCTTTTTCATAGGGCTTTTTATAACCATAGCTATTACTGATGGTTTTGCCGGGAGCAGACTGTTTTCAATTAACCTGCCCCAAGTCGGTGGAGATGTTGAATTGGTGCGGGAGCAGGAGTTTTCAGCTGATGAAATAGATAGTCTTAATTTGAAAGGCAGCAGCGAATCAGTATATATATACCCAACAGACAGCGATGATATTATTGTTTCAGAAAAAGCAAACTATGATATTAGTGAAACAGAATTACTTCAAATCAGCAAAAGAGATGGTACCCTGGTTTTAGAACAGGGTGATTCACAAATAAGTTTCTTTATTTTTAATTTTGGGAGGAGAATAGTAAACGAAATAGGAATTCCCGAGAAAGAATATAAGGAGATAAAAACGAAAATGTCAAGCGGTAAACTTGAAATGAAAGATATTCAAGCAAAAACAGTAGATACTAAAATGACAAGCGGACGGATGAACTTAAGCGGTTTAATTGCAGATATTATTAATATTGACATGAGCTCGGGAAAAGGTGTTATTTCCGGCTCAGTTAATGATATAAACGCAGAAATGACCAGTGGATTACTTAATATTGAAACGGATATTGCTCCTGCAAAGCTGGCTGTAAATATTACCTCCGGCAAGTGTACCGTTGCTATCCCTGACAATGATGGATTCATTGCAGGAATAAACAAAACATCAGGTGTTTTTAAAACAGATTTTGAGGTTGATGAGTTTAATAGATACGGAAATGGTGAAAGACAATACAACATCAAGATGACCAGCGGCGTAATTGAGTTGTTGAAGAAGGAATGAAAATGAAGCTATCCCATTTGAGAGGTGAGAGGTGGGAAGTTAGAGGTGAAAAGAAAAGCCCCCCTTCTTAGAAGTTGGAAGTTAGAGGTGGGAAGTTAGAGGTTGGAAGTTGGAAGTTAGAAGTAAAAGGTGAGAAAAATAAAGACTACCCATTTTTGAGAGGTGAGAGGTGGGAAGTTAGAGGTGAAAAGAAAAGCCCCCCTTCTTAGAAGTTGGAAGTTAGAG
>PWGO01000160.1 GCA_003554525.1 Syntrophomonadaceae bacterium
ATTTTGTGCAGCTTTTACAGAGCTCACTCTTTTGCTATAATATCAATCAGGTGGTTATAACTTAAAGGGTGGGCTCTTTTACGCACAAAACTTCCGAATGATCCCAATACGAACCGTCCCCTTGTCGCAGTCGCAGAAGCCCGAAGGGGCGACAACAGAACCGTCCCCTTGTCGCAGAACCGTCCCCTTGTCGCAGAACCGTCCCCTTGTCGCACTTGAGGAGTACGTCCCCGTGAGGATAACATTATAATTTAAAGGAGTGAAAATGCTATTGCAGATCAAGGAGATAATTCCGGAAGTAGCGCATTGGATTAAAGATGAAGTGGAAAATAGTGGGGGCAAAGGAGTGGTTTTTGGCCTTAGTGGAGGGCTGGATTCTGCTGTAGTTGCGGCACTGTGCCGTAAGGCTTTCCCGCGTGAAAGCTGTATGGGTATTATCATGCCCTGCAATAGTAGCGCACAGGACTGTCGGGATGCAGAAGAACTGGCCGGGGCCCTGGATATATCCTGGCTGAAAATATCCCTGGATAAAGCCTTTGCTTCCCTGAATGAAGAATTAAGCCAGGTAAAGGCAGAACGCGATACCGGCCTTGCAGAGGCCAACCTGAAACCCCGTTTAAGAATGGCAGTTTTATATTATATAGCTGCAGTTAAAGGGTTTCGCGTAGTGGGTACCTCCAACAAAAGCGAGACTATGGTGGGCTATTTTACCAAGCACGGGGATGGAGCAGCTGATTTATTTCCCCTGGCGGAGTTCCTGAAAAGGGAAGTAAGAGAAATGGCCGCCTGTTTAAATGTTCCCCGTGATATTATTCAGAAAGCGCCCTCCGGTGGCCTTTGGGAAGGTCAGACGGATGAAGGGGAGCTGGGCTTTACTTACGACCAGCTTGACGATTACCTGGAAAACGGTACAGCCTCCCCCGGCTTAAAAGAAAGGATTGAACAATTAATAGAGAATAGTGAGCATAAAAGGGAATTGCCTCTTAAATTTGCCAGGTTTAGACGGAAGGGATAAATTCTATTCCCGGGATTCGGTAAAACAGCTAAATTTGTTAAAGGATTCTGACCAAAATTGTCGAACTAGTGCGTTAAGTTGACAAGCTGCTTTAGATCGTGATACTTTTAGTTCAATCGAGTAAAATCCTATCTGTAGAGGTGCGTTTATGCTCCAAAAAAAAAATAGAGGTATGGGTAAGACAGTAGATACTGTCGTGGGTAATAATACCAGAATTACCGGGAGTTTTTTTGCCACAGGAGCGGTTAGGATTGATGGAACAGTGCAGTCTGAGAACGGTAGTTATGAAGACATAGAAATATCTACTTCTGAAGAACTGATTGTAGGAGAAAAGGGAGAGATATATGCAAATACCCGGGGGAAAAAAATAATTGTAGCTGGAAAAGTATTTGGGACCCTGGAATGCTCTGAATGCCTGGAATTATTATCTACCGGACAGGTAATAGGTACGGTAAAAACCAAGAGGATTTATGTGGAAAGCGGGGCTGTGTTTGAAGGTTATTGCAGCATGAGTGAAACTGGCGACAGCACCCGGGAAGAGATCGAAGAAGTCGAAGAACAGTCTGCAGTTCCCGAGGAAGATACTTCCGGGCATGAGCAATACGAGCCGGTAGAAGAGGTGTTAAACCGGGAAGAAAGGCTGGAAAGCGATGCAGCTTATACTACAGACACGGAAATAAAAATAGATATAGAAATAGAAAATGAGATATTTGCTAAAGAAGTTGAAGAAGCTGAAGAAGCTGAAGAAGCTAAAGAAGAAGAGGAATCTGCAGTCCGTGGGGAGCAGTCCAAGGAGGGTGAGGAGTTAGAGGCACAGGAAACCCCATCTCTTTATTCAGGGGAGGGCGACCTGGTGCAGGAGGGGGAAAATCACCGGGAGCAGGAAATAGAATTGGAAAGTAGTGCCGGGGAGGAACAAAAAAATGAAGACCCGGTGCAGGAAATAAAGCTACAGGAAGAGAAACACTTACAGGAAGAACAAAAAAGGAGCAATTTTGTACAGGAATATAAACCTGAAGATTCTAAATCTGAACTGGAGATAGAAGAAAAAGAAACAGAAGATACAAATGGAAATCCGGATATAGACCACGACGAAACCAAAAAGCTTTTTCTTGCAGAATTCCAGTTTAACGGCGATTTGGAAATAGAAAAATGTCCAAACGGGAAGGTCCCGGTTAAAAGCAAGTACAGGCCCAAGAAAAAATTTAGCGAAGCATATTTTAAAAAATCGGAATGTAAAGAATGCGAACTTAAGTACAACTGCCTGGTAAGGGAACACAAAAAAGACATGGTTTTGCGGATTCCCAAACAATTTATCCGGCAGGTCCAGAAGCCATTGTCTTAGCTGAAGGGTCAGGTTTTTTTTTGGTTTTTAATAATTATATTTTTTGGAAAGGGGGTTTGCTTTAGAAATGGAGCAGTGGGATTTGCGGGGAACTGAGGGACCTGATGATATATCAGAAGCTCCCGCCCAAGAAAACAGCGAACAGGCGGAAGAACAAGTAGAAAAACAAGTAGAAAAACTGGGCAAAGAGGAAGAACAGCAGTCTTCTGTAAGAAATGTCGGGGTAGACCTTGGCTACGGTTATGTCAAGTTTTTAGACGGTGAAAAAGAATACATGTTCCCCAGTATAGTAGGCTCAGGAGATGACATTCAATATAGAAGCGAAATGTTCCTGGAACCGGATCTGCTTAAAAACTTGCATATAGAAATTGGAAAGGAAACTTTTTTTGTAGGTGACCTGGCTATAAGGCAGAGTGAGATAGCCTCCAGGTCTTTAGATCAGGACAGGTCTAAAGACAAAAACTCGAAGGTTCTCATGTTAACTGTTTTAAGCCTTTTAACCAGTAAAGAAGATCAGCAGTTTAATCTGGTCACAGGATTGCCCACCAACTACTACGGGGCTTACAAAGATGACTGGAGAAACTCTCTTCTGGGAAGTTATAAAACAAACATATGGAAAGATGGGAAGTTAAAAGAATGCTCTTTTCAAATTAAAAACGCCAGGATCGTACCCCAGCCTTTTGGCACCTTGTTTAATCTGTTGCTTAACCATGAGGGTGAGGTAGTAGATCAAGAGCTCTCGAAAGAAATGGTGGGTATTGTGGATATTGGTTTCAAAACTACGGATATGGCTGTAGCTAACCATACCGAGTTTATTGACAGGTTGAGCTTTTCTACGGTTACGGCCTTAAGTACCATTTATCGCCTGGTAGGTGAAAGGCTTCGCAGGGAGTACAAAATAGATAAGGAAGACCATCACCTGGATGATTGCATTAGCAGTAGAACTATAAAAATTGCCGGTGAAGAACATGATATTTCTTCCTGGGTTGACAGCGCATTCAGGATGGTTGCCGGTAAAATTGCTACGGAGATAGAATCCAGGTGGGATTTCAAGCAGTTTGACAGGATACTGCTTACCGGTGGAGGAGGGGAAGCGTTGAGCCCCTATATAAAAAACAGCTTTCCCAACATGGTACTGGTTGAAGATGCGCAGGTGGCTAACGTAAAAGGGTATCAAAAGCTTGCTTGTAAAATTTTTGCGGAATAATTTTGACTACAGTTTATTTATAATATGGTTTTGCAAACCCCTGATTTCGGGGGTTTTTTGTTTTTTGACCACGTTTTTTAACTACTACATTTTAACTACTACATTGGAAGTTGGAGCTGGTGTCAAGTGTGCATAACCACCGGCCTGGAGGGGGCAAAAGAAACGAAAGTGAGGTTGTATAAATGGTTTAATTTCCGAAGCAGTTGGTGCAGGAAGTAGTTCCGAATTTTATAATAGCTCCACAGTTACTGCATATTATACCAGTTCTTTCCGTTACGGGTTTGACCGGTGTCTTATCCGCGATTTCTTCAGGGCTTTTTGTTTCACGGTCTTCCCACTTAATAATTTTTTCTTTCTTTTCCAGTGGCTCAGGAGGTTTTAGTTGTTCCGGTAATGTTTCTTTACTTGATATTTCTTCTTTGTCTTCCCCTGATGCGGCCGGGGGTTTGAGTTCCACGGCATCTTTAACCTCTGCTGTCCCGGCTTCAACTGAAATAATTCTTGTTTCTTTAATAAAACTATCCAGTTCAATTGACTGTGCGCGGCTGTATGTAAACCAGTACTCCAGGTTTTTCACCAGGTTGGCACCCAAATTTACCATTAAGCTGTTTTCTTCAACTTTTACCGCTTCATAGAAAAGATTTTCCAGGGTGATTTCATTAAAAAACCTTGAACTGGTTTTCCCGGTTTCAGCTGGTTCAGCTGGTTCAGCTTCTTCTGTTTTTTTGGTTTTATCCCGGAGCTCTTTTATGGCTGCCACTTCTTCTTTTTGGAAAACATCTTTTTCATCTTCATCTGTCTCTTCACTTGTTTTGGCGTTTATGCTGTCGTTTGCCGTAAAGGCTAAAGGTTCTGCAGGTGGATCTCCTGTTTTAGTTGAATTGATAGACCCGGTCGGGTTATTTACCGGGGTGGGTCGGGCAGGAGTGGAATTGCTGCGCAGTATTTCTGCGGTTTCTTTTAATTCAACAGGTTGTGTGAGAGTTTCTTTAGCAACCGTGTTTTCGGGGTTTTGTATTTCCAGATTAGCACTGCGGGTGTAAGTTACAGTTTCTGTACTGCGCCTGTCTATCACCTGTATGGTATCCCTGGGATAATTATGTAATTTAATAAACATTATTACTAACAAATAAAAAAACGCGGCCCAGAATATAACCGGATATAGCCAGTCGTAATCTCCCAGGTATGGTACTATCAGGCCCCTGTAAGCTATGTAAGCAAGAACCACGGATATAAGGTATACCAGGTATTTAAATAGCAAGCCTGAACGGGGCATTGCATCTGTAGACAGTATGTTGTTTTTTTCAATAACTTCACCTGTTTTACACAACAAATCAATTAAGATGATTAGTATTACAGCTGTTACCAGCTGGTAAAGGTTAAACCGGAACGGCAGATCTATCCGGGCCAGATCATGGAAAAAAAGTACGGCTGTTCCCTGGGCCAAAAGCAATAAAATAATAGCCGAACTGATTTTAACTATGTAAGATCTTACTTGCATTTCACTGTTTTTAAGGTTTGTATTCATATTTTCTTCCTTTCTGCTTCCCGGTCATGGGGTGTTAATCAAATTTGTGGCTTGAAAAACAGGCGGTGCAGAATACGGAGCCATACTTCAGCGGTGCGCCGCAATTACTGCATCTGTTTGGACTATTATTATTTTCCCCGGTTTGCAAACTTTTCTGTGTTTTTGCCGGTTGCTCTTTTTGGGTTTCTTTTGGCCGGTTTAATTGTGATGCGGCAGAGACACGGTGGTTTTCCGGGTTAACCCCTGCCGGAGATTTAATTTTTTCTTTCTCCTCTTCTTCCTGATGGTGAGAAACTACATCTTCTATATTGAAATCATCCAGCTTGTTTAATTTGTTTAAGACAGTAGTGTGGGAAACCCCCAGAGCTTTGGCTGCTTTTCGTATGCTCTGGTAGTTTTTAAGGGCGTGGGTCAAGACTTCTTTTTCCAGGAGACCAATTATTTCGGACAAAGGCTTTCCTTCTTTCAGGTAATTTTCTACTGGTAATTGTGCAGAGTTATTTCCTGTTTTGACAAGGTTTATCAGGACATATTTTTCGTTATTATTAAGCAAAACAGGGATAGAGCTTAAATTATAGTTGCAGGCAGGGTCCCCAAGCTGCACCTTGTTTTTCTTCGTGCGGTCTTCCTGAAGACTTTTATTGACGGTTTCTAAAATATCGGGTGGAATAACACTGTGGAGATGGTTCCCGGCGGCATTATCGGGCAAGTTTAACAAATTTTTAGCCGGCGGGTTATAGCGGGTTATGTATTTAAACTGGTCTATTATTAGCACAGGAGAATCCAGTCCGTTGACAACAACTTCCAGGGAATTGTCTTCTGTTTTATTTTCTGCTGTTTCAATTTTTTCTACTTTAACCACCCCAGGAAGCATTTCCAGGGCTTTAATTATGCTATCTTCGTTGTCAGCAGACTTGTGATAAATAGACAAATAAATACATGATTCTTCGGCTTTATAAAATGTAAGCTGGCTGTTTTTAAGATATATAATTCTTGCTATATCTAAAACCATTCCTTCTTTGTTTTCGTTTTCAATTTTGAGGTTTGTAACTGGCTGCTCCATCTGGGACCACCGTCCGTTTTTAATTATTTATAAAAAGAGCCCAATTAAATTATTTATAGCTGAAAAATTGTTTGTTAAAGCTGGAGGTTTGAATTATTTAAGGAATCTTAATTTAACTTTATCACCTTCCCGGCTTAATACTACCTCATCCCTGGTGATATTATCCAGCTCCCACTCATCCAGAATTAAATCGCCGGCAGAGCCGTGGATTATTTTATCATCAAGAATTAATACTGCGTAGTATTTCCCCGGCTTTACTGTTACTCCGGTTATATCTTGTTTTATGTTTCCTTTAACCTTGCCGTCAACTACAACGCCAATCAGCTCCATTTCTTTTAATTGCTGCTTTTTATCGTGGTTATTGTGGTGATTTAGCTCTGCATTGTTGTCGTTTATATAATGGTTATTGTTCTCCGGGGAGGGCTTTTCTTCGTTATTCTCTTTATCTTCCGGGGGGGTGTATACCATTTCTGTAACCAGTCCGGTTATAATTAGAATTATCAGCATGGAAAAAAGCAGAATCATCCTTTTGTTTTCATCAAATATTTTTTTAACTTTTTCCGGAATTATTTTATTAGAGCTGGTTTTGTTCATTTTAGTACCTCCCGGGAAATGAACTATAAATATTGTCCAACTGTAACTAAACAACTGACTGATTTACTTCGACAAAAACGTTCATAACTCCTTCATGGGTAACCATTTATTGTATTGCCCGGCTGCCTTCTATAGTGGAATTCCAGGGCTTATCCGGCAAAAAATCTGCTAAACTGGTAAACCAGGTAGCAATATAAAGGAGCTATTTACGGCATAAAAGAGCTTTTACCCGATTGACACAGGTATTTATTTATGATAAAAACTAATAGAAAAGTTGTGTCAATATCAAAGAAATAAGCTGTGTCTTGCAATTTTTAAAAATGTAGTACAAATTCTGACCAGGTGTTATCCTTATTTAGTTGATAATTTTTATTTTTTTTTTGTGCACAGGTTATTGACACTTGAAATTATTTGACATATAGTTTGGAAAAGAATAAATATTTTAACTTTATCGAGAGGTGGAGATTAACATGCATGAATCGCCATTGCTGGACAAGGTAAGGCACATATGTCGGTTTATTCAAAGTTCTCCGGAGTGTTCTCTGGAGTTTGTTGACGGGGCGCGTATGCTTAAAGAGGTGCTAAACGCCAATGTTTTAATAGTTAGCCCTTCGGGGAAAGTCTGGGGGTATTCTCTCTCGGACAAGTTTGACTGTGAAATATTTCAACAGGTAGTACTTGACAATGAAGCTTTTCCGGAAAGATACAACGAGGAGATACTTCTTACTGCCCAGGAACCGCGTGTTAATATAAAACAGAAGGACCATTACTGTGTTTACAAAAGGGAACTGGGGTACGAAGAAGAAATATCGTGCAGGCAGCCGGAAATCATAACCACCATAGTGCCTATTATTGGCGGCGGCAACAGGCTGGGGACCCTGGTAATTCACCGATTTGGAGAAGAACTTTCTGCAGATGATCTGGTTTTAGCAGAAAACGGTGCTACGTTGATAGGTATGGAAGTAATGCGCAATAAAGTTGATAAAACGGAAAAGGATATGAGGCATAAAGCTATTGCAGAGGTTGCTTTTGACAGCCTATCTTATTCCGAGCTGGAGGCCATAGAGGAGATATTCAGGGAGCTTAATGGGAAAGAAGGTATAATAGTAGCCAGCAAGATAGCAGATAACCTGGGAATAACCCGCTCGGTGATAGTAAATGCCCTCCGCAAATTCGAGAGTGCCGGGATTATTGATTCCCGTTCACTGGGCATGAAAGGTACATTTATTAAAATAAAGCACCCGGTATACCAGGAAGAAATTGAAAAGAGGATATCGAGTGAAAACCCCCTGTAATTATAAGCAAGCAATTAAAGGTATTGCTCAAGCTTGAGCAGTAACAGGAATAAAGGTAAGAGATAAAAGAGCCCTGAGTTAACAGGGCTCTTTTTATTCTCTAAGTTTTAACACCAGTTATTTTATACTTCCGCTGTTTCCCCGCATTTTCTTAAAAGCCTATGCCATTCCTTATCCACGTGTTCCTGTAGTTTGTCTTTTATTTCCCGGTTTTCTTCTTTCATAAGGTGGGCAAACCTGCCCTGGTTTTTGATATATTCTTCCAGCGGCTTTTTGTTTTTGGCTTTAAAGTTCAAAGTGTACTCCCCATCTTCTACTTCGTACAGGGGCCAAACACATGACTGCACCCCAAGCTTGGCCAGTTCTATGGTTTGCTCCATGGGAAATCTCCAGCCGCGGTGGCAGGGGCTAAGCACGTTTATAAAAGAGGGACCGTCAACAGACAGTGCTTTGGCAGTCTTGTTGACCAGGTCGCGCCAATGGCTTATTGATGCCTGCGCCACGTACGGTATACCGTGTGCGGCAACTATAGAGGTTAAATCTTTACGGTTTTGTGATTTCCCTGGTATTTGGGAACCTACCGGGCTGGTAGTGGTCCAGGCTCCCAGGGAGGTAGCCCCGGAGCGCTGTATGCCGGTATTCATATATGCTTCGTTGTTGTAGCAAACGTACAACATGCGGTGTCCCCTTTCCAGGGCCCCGGAAAGGGCCTGGAAACCTATATCGTAAGTGCCCCCGTCACCTCCAAAGGCTATAAAATGGTAGTCGTCTTTTATTTTACCCTGGCGGTGCAGGCTGCGGTAGGCACTTTCCACGCCGCTCAGGGTAGATGCCACGTTTTCAAAAGCGCTGTGGATATAGGAAGTTCGCCATGCCGTGTAGGGATAGATAGTAGTTGAAACTTCCAGGCAGCCGGTGGGGTTGGCTACCACGATATTTACGTCTTCCGGGGCGGCCAGCAAAACCTGGCGGACGGCAATAGAAGCCCCGCAACCGGCGCAAAGCCGGTGTCCCCCGGTTAACAGTTCTCTTTTATGGGTTAGCTCTTTTAATTTCATATTAGTTATCTTCCTCCTTTAGCCCCAGGTAACAAGTACCTTCCGGGAAGTTTCCTTCTACCAGCATGCGCCCGGCTTCTTTGGCTTGTTGTGGGCTGAAGTCTCTTCCACCCAAACCGTAAGCAAAACTGACGATTTGGGGTTTGTTTTCCGCGTCATAAAAAGCAGACCTGATTTCTTGCCATACCGGCCCTCCCGGGCCGCCGGAAAAGGTCAAGGAACGATCCAGTACTCCTATTACAGGCACGTGAGAAAGAGCTTTCACCAGTTCTTCAGCCGGGAAGGGGCGGAATAGGCGCAGCTTGAGCATCCCTACTTTTAAGCCTTCTTCTCGTAGCTGCTGGACGGCAGCACGGGTGGTGCCCGCGCCGGAACCCAGAGCGATTAATGCCACCTCGGCGTCTTCCAGTTGATAAGTTTCAAAATAACCGTAGTTCTTGCCAAACTTTTCCCCGAATTCTTCGCCCACTTCTTTTACCACTTTTAGAGCGTTTTTCATGGCTTCTTCCTGGGCCCGTTTAAATTCAAAGAAATAACCGTAAAGTCCATCAAAAGCTCCTACAGTTATGGGGTTTTCAGGATCCAGCATAGTATAAGGAGGCTGGTATTCCCCTACGAAGTTGCGTACTTTTTCGTCTTCGTAAAAATCTACCCGCTCGGTGCCGTGGCTTATTATAAACCCGTCTAAAAGGACCATGGCGGGCAGCAGGACCTCCTTGTTTTCGGCTATTCTTGCTGCCTGGATAGTGTTTTCGTATGCTTCCTGAGAGTTTTCACTGTACAGCTGTATCCAGCCGGAATCCCTGGCTCCCATGCTGTCACTGTGGTCGCAGTGGATGTTAATGGGAGCGGAAAGCGTCCGGTTAACGTTGGGCATAACTATGGGCAAACGCAAACCAGAGGCAATATACAGCATCTCCCACATAAGAGCCAGTCCTTGTGAAGAAGTGCAAGTCATGACCCTGGCTCCCCCTCCTGCTGCACCTATGCAGGCGCTTAAAGCGCTGTGTTCACTTTCTACGTTAACCATTTCAGTGTTCACTTCTCCGTTTGCCACCATGGTAGCAAACGTTTCTACTATGGCGGTCTGCGGGGTAATAGGGTAGGCTGCTACAACGTCAGGCTCTATCTGGCGCATGGCTTCGGCAACCGCGTCAGTTCCAACAACGGCAGCGGACTTGGTTATAGTCATTATGCGTTCCCCCTTTCCTGGTTTTCCTGCGAAGCGGCTTCTGCTTCGTCTACTATTTCAATGGCGTCGCGTGGACATTCGTAGGCGCAGATACCGCAGCCCTTGCAGTGTTGCAGGTTAAACCCTGTTACTTTTTCATCTTCCACAATAATGGAAGTATCAGGGCAGAGAATAAAACAGATAAGACAGTGATTGCATTTTTCTTCGTCCCTGATAGGACGGAGCGCACGCCAGCCCCCGGTCTTGTAGTTAGCAGCGGTTCCTGCCTCGGGGATGATGGCTCCCAGGGGATGTTTTTTCCAGCTCCAGTTATTAATGTCTTTTATATCCCATTTGCTCATGATTTAACCTCCTCGTAAGCCCTGGTCAGGGTAGTAACATTTTTTTCTACAACTTTCTCCGGAAATCTTTTACTAAAAGACTCCCGGAGAATATCTCCAGCTTCGTCTTTTTTCATGAGTTCGGTTACAAAAAGCAAGGCACCCAGCATGGGAACGTTGGCGAAAGGACGGCCTATTATTTCCATGGCCAGGTGGGTGGCGTCCAGCGTGTAAAGCTCGTAATCACCCAGGGAGTAAAGTTTCTTTAGCTCTTCCGGTTCAAGATGGGTGTTTACTACCAGGGTTCCACCTTTTTTTAATCCCCTGGTTACATCTACTACTTCCATCAGCGAATCATCTACCACTACTACAATGTCAGGCTCGGTCACGCCGCAGTACGTAAAAATGGGTTCGGGGCTTATACGGTTAAATATCTGTATGGGAGCACCCATTCTTTCGGGCCCGTATTCGGGAAAAGCTTGAAAATATAGTCCCTTCGGCAAAATCATTTCTACCAGTGTTTTTGCGGCGGTTACTGCTCCCTGCCCTCCCCGGGCATGCCATCGGATTTCCGTTAAATTGTTGCCGCTCAAATTTGCTACACCTCCTGTTATTCTGTTATTATAGAAGCTTTTTTATATTATCGAGAGAGAAAAAACAATGCTTTTTAGCTTGATGTACTTGTTTTCACCATGTTTTTTCTTTCTCGTTTAAAAAGTATGATTAAAAAGTATGATTAAAAAACGCATGATAGTAAAAGTTCTGTGAATTTTTTCGGGTTTGGTAAATGCCTTTTGTTGCCTTTTGTTACTGTAGTGCCCGGGAAACAGTTCACCGGCTTTCTTCAATTCAACTCTGATTTATGTCGACGTTGAATTTATGCGCTAAAGCTGAAACTTTCTTTCCCTGGAGGTACAACAGCCGGTTGTTAGGTTTTATACCCGGTATTACTTGAATCAGCTGCCCCGTGCAGTTATAAATTCCTTCTCCTGCAGCATTCACCCTGGTTATTATAACATATTTATTACCCGGTCTGAAAAGCAGGAATGATAAATTTTATAAATTTGACTCATTGCAGTTAAATTGCTAAGCTAAATAAAAACCGGAAAAATGGGAAACTCCGGTTTTTTAAGGATTAAAGTAATTACCCGGGCGTTTATTGTTGTGCCAGGGGAAAGGAGTTTTTATAAATGAACCTGGAAGCTTATAAGTCCATAGGTGTGCTTGATTCCGGAGTAGGCGGCCTTACGGTGGTGCGGGAACTCCACCGCTGGATTCCGCATGAAAACATAGTTTATTTTGGGGATACCTATCGGATGCCCTATGGTTCGCGCCCTCAAGAGGAAGTAAGGCGCTTTGCCCTGGAAATAATTGATTTTTTGCAGACTCAGGAAATAAAGATGGTAGTAGTGGCCTGCAACTCGGCCGCTGCAGCCGGCCTTGATTATTATAGAGAGAAGCTAAATATACCGGTGGTAGGTGTAATTGAACCGGGAGCCCGGGCGGCCCTTAAGGCTACGCGTAACGAGCGTATCGGTGTTATTGGGACAGAAGGGACAGTGGGAAGCGGGGCATACGAAAAAGCAATAAGCCGGATGGAACCCGGTGTAGAGGTTTACAGCAGGGCCTGCCCCCTTTTAGTTCTGATAGTGGAAAACAACCTGGTTTATTCGCCAGAATCTTACCGGGTTACGGAAGAATACCTTAAACCCCTCAAAGAACAGGGTGTAGACACAATTATTATGGGCTGCACTCATTATCCCCTGATGCAAGACCTTATACAAGAAGTCATGGGAGAAAATGTAACCCTTATAAGCTCGGCGGAAGAAACCGCCCGGGAAGCAAAAGAAATACTGGTTTCATCTTCTTTAATGAATCCTCTTAATTCCTCCCATTCCCGGCACCGTTTTTTTGTAAGCGGGAAACCGTTTTCTTTCGAAGAAATCGGCAAAAAACTCCTTGGTAGTGAAATTAAAGCTTACCAGGTGGTATTATCTTAGTTTTTTGTAACTACTCAGGCTGATAGCAACATGACTCCAGGAGTAGTAACTGCCCGGGTGTTGGTTTTAGTAAAGCTTTTCCTTCCCCCTGGAAAGCTGGTTGTTCTTGAACTCAAAGAATCAAAAGAATATTTTTTTGTTTTAACGGATAATTATTAGAGAGTTGTCCTACAGTAATTTAAGGGGGGTCACATGTGTTTACAAAAAGTTTTAAGATTATAACTGTATTGCTGTTAATTATTCCTGTTTTATTTTTATTGGTTATGGCGGGAGGTGAAATCCAGGAGCTGCCCCGTATTGCAAGCCGGTGGTTTGGAGAGGAAGGTGAAAAAAAATCCCCTGTGCCACCCGCCCCGGAAAAAGAACAGCCGGGGAAATCACAGGTAGAGGAGATTTTAGAAGAAGAGGAGTTTCACCTGGTAACCCTGTACTATCTGCACCAGGATAAAGGGTTTGTGGTTCCCTTGACCAGGAAGATACCCCGCGTGGAAGGGATAGCCAGGAAATGTCTGGAGGAACTGGTGGATAGGCCGGAGCTAAGGGAAGAACTGGATGTATATGGTATATCCCCCTCCCTGCCTGCCGGTACGGAAATTAATGGGTTACACATTGAAGATGGGGTAGCTAAAATAGATTTCAATTCTTCTTTCCTGAATTACGATAAAGAAAAAGAAAGATTAATTCTTAACAGCATGTTATGCACGTTAAAACAATTTTCCAGTGTTGACAGTTTAAAAATACTGGTAGAAGGTTCCGAGCTGGAAAAATTTCCAGGAGGGACCCCGGCCCGGGTGGCACTGGGTCAAGAATACAGGGTCAATATGGAAGTAAGCGAAAAGCTAAACGAGGAAGGAGAAGAAGATTATACGGAAGTCACAGTCTTTTTTCTCTACCGTGCGCCTGATGGCAGTAATTTTTATATCCCGGTAACTCGTGTTTTAGAAAAGCAAGAAAACGAATTAAAAGCAAGTATGCAGGAGCTGTTAAAGGGTCCGCGAAAACGGCCGGGGTTGTTCAGTAATATACCGTCGGACACTTCTCTGCTTAACCTGAAGGTTGATGAAGAAGGTTTGGCCATGGTGAAATTTACTAATGAGTTAATGAATTTTCGCGGGGGAAGAAAAGGGGAAGAACTCCTGGTTAACCAGGTGGTACTTACCCTTGCTGCTCATCCCCTGGTGGAAGGAGTAAAACTGCGGTTAGAAGAGGGGGAAATAGATCAGCTTCCTTACGGAACAGATTTGACGTCACCTCATCTGCCGCCTTCAGTGTTAAACTATTATTGAATGGAATTTCCTCAAGCCCGGTAAAGATCCAGCAGGTGGAAACGCATGTATTGTAAAGCCATACCGGCTCCCCGCGCAGCGTTAGTAAAAGGTTCTTCTACTTTTATTACCGGTAGCTCCAGGTTTTGAGAAAAAAGTACATCAATGTTGTGTAGCAGGGAGCCTCCCCCGGTAATAAATATTCCTTCTTTTATAATATCAGTAGTTAGCTGTGGCGGTGTCTGCTCAAAAATTTTTTTAGCCATGGTACAATAGTTGGAGAGAACTGGATACATGGCTTCAGTAATATCGGAAAGGGGTACAGTTATACGGTCGGGCCGCATGGTTTTGCGGTTAAGCCCCTTTATTTCGAGGTCTTGTTTTTCCGGTGGATTAACTGCGTAACCCGCAGTTTCTTTTGCCGCGGCCGCGGTGCTTTCTCCTATCTCTAGCAGGTATTTTTTGTATATGTATCTCTGTATAGAGGTGTTGAGGGAATTTCCTCCGTGCCGCAGTGACTTGGCTTTAACAATACCCCCCAGGGAAATAACAGCAATTTCTGTAACTCCCCCTCCCAGGTTAATTAAAAAGTTTCCCCTTGCCTCGTTTACAGGAAGCCCGGTACCCATGGCAGCGGCTAGAGGTTCTTCTATAAGATAGATATTTTTTATACCTATTCTTTTGCCTGCCGTAATTACAGCCTGCCGCTCTACCTGGGTAGAGCTGTATGGCACGGTGAAAATCAGCCGGTACTTTATAACCGGGGAGCGGGAAATTGCTTTATCCAGGAAGGCCTCCAACATTTTTACCGTGTAATTAAAACTGGCGATAACACCGTCCTGGAGGGGTTTTATTACCTCTATATTCGATGGTGCTCTCCCCAGCATGTTGTAAGCCTCCCGGCCGGAGCTGTATACGCTGTTGTCCCTGGTGTCAATGGCCAGAACGGAGGGTTCACTTAAAAGGTTTCCTTTCCCCGGAGACCAAATAATGGTGTGGTTAGTCCCCAAATCAATGGCCAGGTTTCTTCGGAAAAACTGGAACTGTTTTCTGCGGAACTGTTTTTTGGAACTCAAAAGAACTCCCCCGATCGATTTTTTGACTGTTTATTACGTGGTTTTTATAAGTTTTCCACAAAGCCGGGATAGTAAACGGGGGAAAGTTTAACAGAAAGTAACTACTCAAGCCAAGTAAGGGGAAGTTAAGAGGCATGCTGCGCCTGCGGGGACGGTTCGAGCGTCACCGGAGCGAAGCGGAGGTCCGAAGGGAAGACGATGGAACCGTCCCCCTGGCGCAGCAGTGGATGCCTGAGTAGTTATAACAGAAAAAAATAGAAAAACGGGAGGTAATGCGGGGGACTATACCAGGTAAGAGATCTGGTTGCGTCCTTGCTCTTTAGCCGTGTAAAGGGCCCGGTCGCTTTTGTCAATTAATTCGGAGTAAGTAGTGTTCTGCTCTCCGGCGGGTATGGAAGAAACCCCCATGCTTATTGTAAGATTGCGGCCGGGTTGGGCTTCCTGCCCGGGGAAAGGATGGCTTTCGATAAGGTAGCGCAGCTTTTCTGCTACAATTAAACCTCCCTTGAGGTCTGTTTCGGTAAGAACAATTCCAAATTCTTCTCCACCGTAGCGGGCGGCCATATCTACAATACGGGTGTTCTGTTTTATAATCTGGCCTACAGTTTTAAGGACGGCATCTCCCTTGGGGTGCCCGTGGGTGTCATTGTAGTTTTTAAAGTGATCTATATCTCCAATAATCAGGGTAAGGGGATACTGGTACCTGCGGCAGCGGTTTATTTCCCGGTGGATAAATTCGTAGAAATATCCGTGGTTGTACAGGCCGGTGAGGCTGTCGGTAATGGCTCTTTCCACTGCCATCTGGTAGTCTTGTGTAATTTTTTCAAAGTGATATTTCTTGCGCAGGACAGATTTCATGCGTGCTTTTAGTTCATCGAAATTTACCGGCTTCTGTATGAAATCGTCTGCTCCTATTTCCAGTACTTTGAGCTTGCTTTCCGTGTCCGAAAGTCCGGATATTATAATTACTGGTACCTGCAGCAGTTCTTTTCTTTTCCTGATTTTCTGCAGCAATTTAATCCCGTCTATTTCCGGCAGCACCAGGTCTAAAAGAATTAAATCGGGGGTGTATTCCTGTATGTAATGGTAAGCTTCCTGCCCGTCGGCTGCACTCAGGACCTTGTATTCCATGGATAGAAGAAAATCATGCATTTTATGCCTTTCAATTTTATTATCCTCTACTACCAGGATAGTGGCGGTTTCTTCCTCCAGATTTTTTTTGTTTGGGGTAATAAACTCAACTTCTTTTTCCTGGTAGAAAAAGAACAGGTTTTGCAGCCTTTTTATCCGGTAAAGTATCTCCGTTTTAGTGAGCGGGCGGTAAAGAAAGTCGTCGGGCTCGTAGGGCAGGGCGTTTACCATCTGTTTTTCCTCGCGTTCCAACAGGATTATAAAAGCGACATTGGGAGGGCGTACCAGGTAAGCTTCCGGGTCTTCCACCAGGTAGTCAATTATCACAATGTGGGGAGAAGCGTTGCTCATGGAAATTTCCCTGGCGTGCCTGAGGTTATCCGCTATTATGGTTTGGTAACCCTCTCCCTGCAGTATATTTTTCATGTACTGCCTTTCTACATTGTTACTGATTACAATGATGATCGTGATGCCGTTTTCGTTTTGATAAGAAGCATCCATAAATGTAAAACCCCATAACTTGTTTATTTTGTTTTTCTAATTAAACTACAGCATGGTTATTTTAATCGAGCCCGGTGTTAAAATATTTGACAGGAGCATTTTTATAATATTATATATTATTTGACGTTTGGTTGGTTTTTTCCTTCTAGAACGGGCAATTCGTAGTAAATCAATTTTACCTGCCACCGGTTGGTGCATAAGTTTGAACTGGTTGCCCTTCAGAAAAAAGCCATAGAACCTTCCGGGTAAATAATCCGGCATAGTAATTTAAGATTTGAACTTACAAAGAGAGGGTGTATTGTTACCTGATGTCATTTGCAAGTCTTTGGGTTGCTACCGCCAACAGGGGAAAGTTAGAGGAGATAAAAAAATTACTTGAAGACATGCCCGTGGAGGTGCGTTCTTTAAACCAGATGGAAAAAGCCCCGGAAATAATAGAAGATGGGGAAACATTTGCTGAAAACGCGGTAAAAAAAGCGGAAGCTGTAACCCGGATGACCGCAGAAATTGCTTTGGCTGACGATTCCGGCCTGGAAGTCGATGCCCTGGAGGGGGCACCGGGGGTTTATTCTGCCCGCTTTGCCGGGGAAAAGGCCTTTGATGAAGAAAACAATGAAAAGCTGCTGGAAATGTTAAAGGGAGTGGAGCAGGAAGAAAGAACGGCTCGTTTCCGCTGCGTTATTGCTGTTGCTGTGCCCGGGAAGGAGACGGTTACGGTAGAAGGCTGCTGCGAGGGAAAAATAGCTTATGAACCGCGGGGCACCAATGGATTTGGCTACGACCCGCTGTTTTATTACCCTTCGTTTGGGTGCACCCTGGCTCAGCTGAAACCGGAGGAAAAGAACCGCATCAGCCACCGGGGCAGGGCGCTGCAGGAAGCAAAAAAAGTTTTAGAGAACTTGCTTTAAGCTGAAATCGGAGGCTGGTTTCAGCTATTATTTTTGAAAATTCCCTTGACAAGTCAAACCCCGCGTCGGCGGGGTTTGACTTGTTTTTGGAGCGGGTGATGGGAATCGAACCCACGCGACTGGCTTGGAAGGCCAGGGCTCTACCACTGAGCTACACCCGCCTGTCTGTAGTTTTATTACCTGCTTTGCGTAGTAAATTTTATCATAGCCGTCCGGCTATTGCAAGGTTCAAAAACTATTAAGTAAGGAGAAATCATACCAGAAATGCAGAGCAATTTTATTGGTAGACTATAACTTTGTTTCTACCGGATTCTTTGGCGGCATACAGTGCCCGGTCGGCCTGCCGGATCAGCTCCTGTGTTTCCAATATTTGCCCTGGGCGGGAAGCGGATATACCCGCGCTGATTTTTATTTTAAGTTTAAGTTCGCCGTGGTACATATTTTTTTGTTCCACTTTTTGCCGGATATTTTCTGCTGTTAGTTTGGCCTCTTCATACGATTTTTCCGCTGATCTCCCCTGCACGACTTGTTTCCGCTTCTACCAGCTTGCTTTTGTGCAGGTGGTTTGCAGGGCCGTACCTGGCCCACAGTTTAAGTTTTTTCCTGGATCGTTCGATTTTTTCCCTTTGAGTTTTTTGTTCTCGCGGAGGAAGATGCTCCAACTCCTGGAGCATGTTTAAAGTGCGGTAAAAATAATATTGAGAAAACGGGTATAGAGCCGCTATAGCGTCCAAATAATGCCGGGCCGATTTTTCATTTTCAGCAGCCTCGTTTGTGTTTCCGAAGAGATAACAGAGCATCATTTTGTAGGTATAGGCCAAACATAACCCTACCCTGTCGTTTAGTTTTTGGTGCACGGGGAGCATTTTATTTTCGCTGTACGCAGTGCCGTCAAGGTGGGTGGGGTCTTTGGAATGTCCTGCCAGATTATGTACTATCTGCATAAGCAACAGGGCATAGTGGTAAGGCAGCCGTTGTTTGAATTTCGTTTATTAGAGCCGATTTCCCTACCCCCGGTGCACCGGTAACCGCGGTAACTGCCGGTTTCCCCTGTTCCATCATTTGCTCGAATCCTAAGATTAGCTCATTCATTTCTTCTTCTCGCCCTATTAGTTTGTAAGGGAGATTAAATTTTAAAGAAACATCATTGCTGCCTAGCGGGAAAGGTAATACCGTGTTTTTTTCTTTCAACTGTTCTTTGCAGTGCTGCAGGTCCGCCATAACACCAAAGGCATTCTGGTAGCGTTCTTCGGCCATCTTGGATAACAGCTTCATTACCAGGTCGGAAAGCGGCCCGGGTATGCTGCTGTTTACTTCGCATGGAAGGATCGGTTGTTTTGCAATATGGGAATGTATAATTTCCATAGGATCATCGGAGATAAATCTTCCAGAACCAAGGCTATACAAAACCTTGTTAATATGAAGGAGGGTAAACATAAACACAAGTGCTGCATTATTGTATGTGTGGTTTGAGTCTATCACAAATGTTCAATTAACGATAGATTTCTACCCTGTTTCTCCCTGTTTCTTTAGCCGTATAAAGGGCCCTGTCGGCTTGCCGGATTAGTTCTGTGGGTTCAATGGCCTGGTTCAGCCGGGTTGCGGTTAAGCCAATACTTATAGTGATATTTAACCTCTGGTTTTCGTGGTAAATGGTCTTATTTTCAACTTCCTTACGTATGGATTCTGCTATTTCTTTTGCTTCCGGGGGGGAGAATCCCGGGATAATTATAGTAAATTCTTCTCCCCCGTAACGGCATACCAGGTTTTTATCCGGGACTTGGTGTATAAGAATTTTGGCCAGTTCTTTTAAAACGGTGTCCCCGGCCTGATGCCCGTAAGTGTCGTTAACCGATTTAAAGTGATCTATATCCAGCATTAACAGGGTTACCACGTGCCTGCTGGTCCAGGCATTTTTTATCTCTTTTTCCAGGCAATAGTGGAAGTAGCGGTGGTTGATCAGGCCGGTAAGCCCGTCGCGCCGGGCCATCTCGAATAACTTGGCGTTTTCTATGGAAATAGCGGCCTGGGAAGACAGCACCTGCAGTAAAGCCAGGCGCTCGGGGGTAAAAACCCCGGTGGAAAGGTTGTTTTCCAGGTAGACCACCCCGCTCATTTCGTTCTTCCTGCGGATGGGAGCACATAGTACCGATTTTATATTATTATCCCGGATATACGGGTCGGAAGCAAAACGCTCATCGGAGGGGGCATCGTCTAAGATTACGTTCTCCATGGTTTTGTAAACGTAAGATACTATATTAGTAGGCAGGTTATGGTAGGATTCAAAAGGCGTGGGTTGCAGAACCCGGACGCTGTTGTGGGTATCACTTTCTGCTTCCACGTACAGTTCTCCTTCTTCTTCAATAAAAATAATTCCACGCTCCGCCCCGGCGTTTTCAATGCCAATTTGCATCAAACTGCTTAATAGGCTGTCCATGGCAATTTCCCCGGAAACGGCCTGTAGCGACTTGATCACTGTCGTCATGTCCAGTTTCAGGTAACTTTCTCCCGGGTTAGAAATAGTAGAAACAGAAAACAGGGTAGATAAACCGGGACCCTCGGTATCCCAGGAAGTTAATTCCTGGCCGTCCATTATTTCGTTCCAGTTTTCTTTAAGCTGTTCCACCTTAGAGGAGGCTCCCCACCGGGAGTAACACCGGCTAGCCCTGGAGATGTAGAAAGCAGCCAAATCGTGAAGGTTTCTTTCCCAGTAGTATAGCGCAGTTAATTCACAGGCCAGGGCTTCATCCTGCAAGAAGCCGTTTTTTTGGGCTCCCGAAATGGAATTATGGTATAAATCTTCCGCCTGGAGGTAATTTGATTGGGATTTTTGTATTTCCGCTTCTACCAGGTCGCTTTTGTGCTGGTGATTTTGTGGCCCGTGTTTGGCCCAAAGTCTTAGCTTTTTTTGAGAGCGCTCTATTTTCTTCCATTCTTCTTTCTTCTGCCGCGGGGGAAAGCTGTTTATTATCCTCAGTTTGTTTAAAGTGCGATAAAAGTAATACAGGGAAAATGGGTAAAGCCCGGAAATACTATTAAGGTAGCGTCGGGCTAATTTTTCATTTTTGGCTGCTTCAGGGGTTTTTCCGAAAATGTAACAGACCATCTGCTTGTAAATATAGGTGATAGCCAAACCGGCCATGTCGTTATACTTTTGATGCAAGGGTATCATTTCTTCTTCGTGGTAGCGGGGCCCGTTCAGTACCTGTGGTTCTTCCGGGCCGGTGGTCAGGTTGTATATTACCTGCAGAAGCATTAAAGCATAGTTTGAAGGGACCTGCTGGTTATACTTTATAAATACCTGGTAGTAAGAATCAATTTCTTCATACAGGTGGTTTAAATCTTTTCCCGAAGCAAAACCCTGGAGGGTTAACTGTACTGCCGAATAAGCGGCGTGTTCCAGGTCACCAAGTTCAAAGCCCTGGTAGTACACCTCCTCCAGTTTTTTGTAAGGGATTCGCAGGTGATCTCTCCAGTGTAAAGTCATGGCATTAACCATATAGTCCGTTTTTATTTCTTCAGCTTGCAGCTGTTTTTTTAATTGCAGGGCCAGGTCTCCAAAGCGAAACGCTTCTTGCAACCGGCTCATAGAGAAAAGCACTACGGTATAGCAGGCCAGCCAGTAAGGGGTATGCACGTTTAATCCTGAGTTTATGGATAAACGGACCATCTTTAAGGTAAGAGTAGTAACCTCCCGGGTATATCCGCCCACGTAGAGAGCAAAAACAGCGTTGGTGGCAATCCTGATTGCAGCGATATGATAAGGGTCTTTCATCTTCGGAAGCTCCAGGATGTTTTGATTGCTTTTGCCCTGTAGTGCCTTTTGTGTCAGGTGCAGTTCCCAGGCAATTCTTGCCCCGGAAATTTTGCGAGGATGCTTTATGCCCAGGGAATCAAGCACATTAAAGGTGTGGTTTGCCGCTTCTTGTAGCCTGCCCTGGAAATGGTATCCTTGAATTTGTACTTCGTAGACGTCAATACAATCCAGCTGGGAAACAGCGTTTTTTGTTACCACCCTGATGTAGTGATCCATATTGGAAAAATCGCCGTTGAGGTAAGCGGCGCGGGCTGCTTCAGTGTAGAGCTTCAAGGCCAGATCATAGTGTTGTTGCCAGCATGATTCCGGGTTAAGGAGGCTTATCCCGGTAACCAGGTATTCCAGTGAAGAAGAAAAGGCGGCCGAATCTCGCGCTTTTTCTCCGGCGATCAGGTTTAACCGGGCCAGCTCTTCCAATTTAAACTCTTCTTTTGTTTCCTCTATCTCCTCTCTTCCTGTATTAATCTGGTTTACTATGTAAAATATTTTTTGGGAAAGCTCTTCCTTAGGCGTGCAGTTGTAAATATATCTTCCTATCCTGTAGTGCGTTTTCTTTTTGTCTTTTTCATCCATTTGTGAATAGGCTGCCTCCTGGATGCGGTCATGCAGGAAATAACACATATCTTTGTCAAAGTAGATAAGGCCGTCATCCAGGGCGGGATTCAAGTCCTGAAGGATAGGCTCTATGGGTTTATCCATAATCACAGAAACAGTTTCCAGATCAAACCTGTTGCCCATACAGGCTCCTGCTTTAAGTGCTTCCCTGGTAGGTTCCGGAAATTCGAAAATTTTTCCGGACATTAGTTCCACAACGTTGTCGGTAACGTGCAGGTTTTGAATTTTATCCTCGTACCATATCCACCCTTTTACGGGATCCAGCTCCAGCAGATTCTTGTGATAAAGATTTTTTAAAAACTGGTTAACAAAAAAGGGATTACCCCTGGTTTTAGAATAAACCAGCTCGGTTAGTGAACTAACTGCTTCTTCTTCAAGCCGCAGGAAATCGGCAATAAGGTTATTTACTTTTTCCCTGGACAATGGCTGCAGGTCAAGCTTTTTTATTTCCATTTCGCTGGTTTCCAGCTGGTAAAGAGTGCGGACCAGGGGGTGGCTTTCTTCTACTTCGTTGTTGCGGTAAGCAAGCAGAAGCCAGAGGTGTCCTTTTTCCATGTTGGAAAGTAGTTTTTCCAGGAAAAGCAGGCTCGCCGTGTCCGCCCACTGCAGATCATCCAGGAAAAGCACCAGCGGATGTGAGTGTTCCGTAAATACCTTTATAAAATTTATAAACACATGGTTAAAGCGGTTACGGGCCGCTTCCGGGTCTAGCTCCGGTATTTCGGGCTGCGGCCCGATAATATATTCCAGTGTGGGTATTACCTCGGTAATCACTTTTCCGCTGGAGCCCAGCACTTCTTGAATTTTAATTTTCCATGCCTCGGAATGCTCCCTGGGTTCAGCCAGGAGTTGGGATATTAGCCCCTTAAAAGCCTGGATCATTGCGTTGTAGGGTACATCTCGCCTGAATTGCTCATATTTGCCGGTGATGAAATATCCCCGGCTGGCGGTTACCGGTTTATAGATTTCGTTTATCAGGGCTGATTTCCCTACTCCCGGTTGGCCGGTTACTACCGTGGTAACCGGTTTCCCCTGCTCCATCATGCATTCAAAACCTTCCATAAGCCGAGAAATTTCTGTTTCGCGCCCTATAAGCTTATAAGGTATGTTGAACTTCAGGGATATATCTTTAGTTGCCAGCAAAAAATTATCTATGGCACCGTTGTTACTCAGCTGCTCTTTGCAGTATTGCAGGTCAGCCATGACACCGAAAGCGCTCTGGTATCGTTCTTCGGCCATTTTGGATAAAAGCTTCATTACCAGGTCGGAAAGAGGACGGGGAATCTCGGGGTTTATATCACGGGGAGGAACCGGTTGCCTGGCTATATGGGAATGGATGATTTCCATTGGATCCTGGGAATAAAAAGGAGTGGTGCCGGTTAGCAGCTGGTAAAAAGTAATCCCGAGGGCGTAGAGGTCGGTCCTGTAATCTATAGCCCGGTTTATGCGCCCGGTCTGTTCCGGTGCCATATACAGCAGAGTCCCGGAAATAACTTCAGGGTTGTAGATCTCTTCGTGTTCGTGAGTAATAAGGTGCGAAATGCCGAAGTCGGTGATTTTGCACTTGCTCCATTCTTTGCCAATCAGGATGTTAGCCGGTTTGATATCTTTATGTATTACCCCGCTTTTATGTAGTTTTCCCAGTGTTTCTGAAAGGCGGAGGGCTATATCCAGAAAAGTTTCTGTACTTAATTCCTGGTTGTCTAAACATTCCTGTAAAGAAAGTGCGTTGAAATCTTCCAGCACCAGGGCTATGCTGTCTTCGTAGTTTATCAAATCATAGGTTTTAATAATACCTTCAATATCCAGGTCTTTAATAATTTCATATTCTTGCTTAAACCTTGCTATGTCTGAAGAAGAAGGGGAATGAGAACGCATAAGCTTGATTACCACCGGTTCGCCATCTTCAATTCTGTTAGCCCGGTAGATCATGGAATGCCTGGTGTCTTTTATTTTTTCCTTTATGGAATAATTCCCTATGGTTTTCATTCGGCACCACCTTTCAAGCGGAGTTGGCTTATAAAGTATATGGTTAATTAAATATTCGACATGAAAATTTAGAATCCTATGATTTGTGCAAAATTTTATTTATTAAAAGGGGAGGGGGTGGTGACGTGCCCACTTTTTAAATTGCAATTATGGTTTAGCTGAAGAGGCCTTCTATTTATAAAACATGGTTTGTCTCTCATTTGCAGGAGAATAAGGGATTTAATATAATATGTTATATGTGTAATAGCCTTTACTTCTAAGGGAAGACCTGCTTTTAAGCGCTTTTTCACCATCACCTAAATATCGGCATTTATGCCATTATTCAACATCTATGCTTGTTATTTTCAATAATGATTTTTCAACAAGCTTTCAAAAAACAATGTTGTATTATTTTCCACAAAAAGTATCAATTTTGAAGGAGATTAGATAAATTTATAGAAATTCATTATAGTAAAATAGTCATTAGGAGACAAAAATGAGTGATAAGGTTGCAATTTTTATTGATGGTGGATACCTGGATAAAGTTCTTCAAAATGAGTTTAGTTATGCAAAAATAGATTATCAAAAGCTTGCCAGTTGGATGAGTAATAATGTTTCTATATTTAGAACTTACTATTATAATTGCTTACCATATCAGAGTAATCCACCTACAAAAGAAGAAAGTGAGAGATTTTCTCGACGGCAAAAATTTCATCTTAGCTTAAATAAACTTCCTCATTTTGAAGTTAGAGAAGGGAAACTAGAATACCGTGGATATAGTGCTGATAATTCGCCAATTTTTGTTCAAAAACGGGTTGATATTTTGCTTGGCGTAGATATAGTACTATTATCTTCAAAGCAGCGAATCACTCATGCTAGTATATTCGCAGGTGATAGCGATTTTCTTCCAGCGATTGAAATCGCAAAAAACGAAGGAGTTCTGATTAATTTATTCCACAGCAAGATATATTTACCCCACGATGATTTATGGCAAGTCGCTGATGATAGAATTGAAATTACAGAAGAAGTAATAAATAATATTTTGAGATAGCAAACCTGCATTGACATAATTGATACTGGGTAATATAATATATGTAGAGAATGCTTCCTGGCGTTCGAAAGGATGTCAGGGTAGAATTAAGGAGTAACCCCGTTTAAACACGGGGTTATTTACTTTTTACTTTTATAGAAGGGAAAAACTGCGCCAGGGATGTATCTGTTCCCTGGCGCTCACCTTTTTTTAACTCAAGATCCCCTTAACATTAGCCTCATAGCCGTACTTTTTCATTAAATCTATAGCGGCTATTTCAAATGGTAGTTAATATTTTCAGGAGTGTAAATATATCCTATGCAAAGTTTTCAATCATTTTATTCCCCCTTGTATACCATGAGCAGCGGCCGATTTAGAAGAGAATTTCCAGTTCGGCTTATGCTCATTTTTGATCTTTGAAAATCTTTAATATAAAAAATCTTTAACAGTCATAGGGGATGTGGGTATGTGAGCAACACGCAGTGTTGTCCAAGCGATTGTGAAGTTTGTGGGTAACCCTTTTTTAGTTAGCCACAAACTCCACATGAGCGGCATATCCACATCCATGTAAATTCACTATTTATCTGGTTTGTCTCTCATTTGCAGGAGAATAAGGGGTTTAATATAATATATTATATTAAATGTGTAATAGCATTACATTAAAATACTTAATCTGCTGTTACCGGCGAGACACTGGAGGTATAAAGTAAAACCGGCCCGGTTTAGTGTCATGTTAAAAGAAAGGAGTAAAATTTGATGTTAATAAAAAAGTATGTTGTTTTCTTCATGTTGTTGAGTATAATTTTTTTGATTATCGGTTGCGAGAATGTAGACAAATATGGTAATTCAAAGGAGGAAGATGTAGGCAAGGAAGAAAAAAATTCAACCGGTGAAGAGGAAAATCTAAATGATGAAGACAGTTTAGAGTTATTAAGGGAAATAAAAGACATTAAAAATGATGATATAAATCTTTATTTTAAAATTTACGGTGAACCTTATCATGATAGGGGAAATGCAAAATTTATAAAAAGAATAGATATATACAACCATAGTGATTTGGAGCTTTTGCAAGAGATTGAGTTAGATTCTGCATGGACACCTGATTTAGAAAATTATGGTGTGCATATAGAAGATATGAATTTTAACGGTTATAAAGATTTTCGCGTACAGCGTAGTTTGGGGGCTAGCTTTAATGTCCCATTTAAGTATTGGTTATGGGATGAAGAAAAGTGCAGGTTTGTTAAATGTGATAAATTGGCAAAAATAATTTCTCCTGAGTTTAATCAGGAAGAAGAAACTATAACGTCTTGGATTAGAATAAATGCAGTAAGAGATATAGAATATACCTACCAATATATAGATGATGTGCCAACGAAAATTAAAGAAGTAGAAAAAGGCTTGAAAGATATAAATGGTGAGAGTCATATATATCATATAAAAAGAGAGTTAGAGGATAGAGATATGAAAGTTACTGAAGAAAGATATGAACCGTATGAAGAAAAGTAATTCCACCTTTTGAGCAAACAAGTTTACAAAGATGGTGTTTGCAGCCGGGGTGTGTTGGCTGCAAATACCCACTAATGCCCACCGGGAGTTCTTGAAGCAATCTCTAAGAATAAAGGAGACCCCCCAAGTATACCTGCCCATAATATACGAAAGAAAGAGGCTAGCTGCCTCTTTCTTAACCTGGTCGGGGCGGCGAGATTCGAACTCGCGACTTCTTGGTCCCAAACCAAGCGCGCTGCCAAACTGCGCTACGCCCCGATGTGTTTTATTTTTTCTGCTGCTCCGTTATTATATAATAACAGCGCACCTGATGCAAGGTAATGGATGCTCCCTTTTGCCGGAGCCTTATATTGGAAAAATATTTTTTTGTAACTACTCAGGCATTGGTTATGGTAGGGTCTTTTCCTCTCAACTGTAACATCTTACTATTGGAGTAGTTACGGAGTAGTTACTTTAACTAGCGCGTGGTTTGGTTTTATTAATCGTCTTCTTTTTCCAGATCCTGCAGCTTGTTTTTAAATCTATCAAATAGTTCTACCATTTCCTCTTTAATAACACTTAACTCGTGGATCATTTCATCTATTTCTTTAATTTTTTCTTCCCCGTAAGCCAGTGTTTTTTTTAGTTGTTCTTTTTCCGTAGGGTCCACATCGTAGAGGTCAAGTATTTCTCTTATTTCGTTTAAGGAAAAACCAAAGCGTTTACCCCTTAAAATTAATTTTAAGCGTCCCCGGGCTCTCTTGTCGTAATAGCGTTGCTGGGTTTCACTTTCGCGTTTTCTGGAGGATAGAAGGCCGACTTCCTCGTAGTAGCGTATGGTGCGGGGGGTAATTCCAAAAAGGTTGGCTAGTTCGGAAATGGAATACCATTCGTTGACCTTATTTTCTTCTACCATGTGGCTATCATCTCCCTGTATTAACGTTAACGTAAATTCGATAATATTTTATTACCGTTGCTTACCAGGTGTCAAATCTTATTTGTGTGGGGTTTAAAATCTTAAATCCATAAGGGGAGAAAATTAGCTTATAGCTTGACAAATTTCCTAAAACACTATATATAAAATTAATAGGAGAGAAAGATTTCCTGCTTTTTATTTCTGCTAAAAGTTAAAACTGCTTGTCTGCTGCCTGGTATTTCCAGTGAAGGCGAAATATATTAATATTATATTCATTCACCGGAAGCATAATGAGGGGATATTGCTCCATAACCACTGGCGTATACAAATTTTTGTGGGCACCAACATCTGTTTAAAATTACTGGAGGATGGTGCTTCGATGGATATGGCAGTAATATTTCAACAGGGTAAACTGCTGTTGTTGTGCAAGGTTAAGAGATTAAATGTTACCGGATGGTAGCGGAGGTTTAAAGGAAAACGATGCTGTGGAGCTGTCCTCGGGCACATAAAAGCATTTATAAAACTTGAGCTGTTACTATTTAAATAAGGGAGATGGTTTTATGAGGAGAGTGCTGGTAAACGGGAGGTTGTTTGATGGTAATGAAACGGTGGTTAAACAAAACGCGGCACTTTTAATAGAAGGAGGGAAAATAGCCGAGATAGAGATTGAACTTGCTGATGAAGATCTCCGTCATCTAATGGATAAGTGGAGTGCGGAAGAAGTTTACGATCTGGATGGCAGCCTGGTAATGCCGGGTTTGATTGACTCCCATATACACCTGGACATGCATGGTATGGCGGATACTTATGATGAAAACCTGATCGAAGACAAACTTCGTTCTATACGTGCCGCTAAAGAGATGGAAAAAACCTTATTCAGTGGCGTAACCACGGTGCGCAACTGTGGTTCAGTTAACTGGATAGATATTACGGTTAAAGAAGCGGTGGAGAAAGAAATTATTGCTGGCCCCAGGATTTTAACCAGCGGGAAGATCATTTGTATTACCAGTGCAGGTACGGAATACTTCGATGGCCTTTACCGCGAAGCTGACGGATACGATGGATTTAAAGAAGCGGCACGCGAGCAGTTAAAGATGGGAGCGGATTTGTTAAAAATAATGGCCACCGGCGCTATAATGAATCCGGGTGGTGTTCCAGGGGCTACCCAGCCGGACATAGAGGAGATAAAGGCGGTAGTGGAAGAGGCCAATAAACTGGATAAAAAAGTGGCCGCCCATGCCCACGGTGCCGAGGGAATGAAAAATGCCATTAATGCGGGGGTGGATACTATAGAACATGGAACCTTTGCTGATGACGAAGCCCACCGAATGATGATCGAGCACGATATATACCTGGTGCCTACACTGGCCCCGGATTATTACATGGCCAGGCATGGCAAGGCTGGCGGGGTAGCTCCTTTTATGATTGAAAAGCTGAAAGAAAAGCGGATATCTCGTATAAAAGCACTACACCGGGCAGTAGAAAGCGGAGTAAAAATTGCTGTGGGTTCTGATGCGGGCACCCCTTACAACTACCACATGAACAACCCCAATGAGCTCATGGTTCTGGTGAAAGAAGGAATAATGGGCCCGGGAAGGGCCCTGGTTTGTGCAACCCGGAACTCTTCAAGAGCCTGCGGACTGGATAAAGAAGTAGGAACTTTAGAAGAAGGCAAACTGGCCGATTTAATTGTCGTAAAGGGGAATCCTTTGGAGCAGATAGAAGATATAACCAGTGAAGAGAATATAGTGCTGGTTATGAAAGAAGGAAATGTTTATAAAAACCGGTTGAATGAAAAAGATAAAAGCAATTATTAAAAAGGGGGATAATTAATGAGTGAAGAAAAAAGAGTACTGGTAATATGTAACAAAAGTGAGGTGCCTTTAGTTGAAGAAGGGGCCAGGCATCTGGAGGAAGAGTATTATGTAGAAATAGAGACGATAGAAAAAATATTTTCTATCGGGGTGCAGAAATACTTGCTGGAAATGATTGAACTTATCCAGAAAAATCCTTCGCGCTATGATGGTATTATAGGAACCAGGGATGTAACCAGCGTGTTTGTAAACGTGATATGTGAGAAGACCGGCAAGATTTCTACTTCAGTAGAAAGTATGATAAATAGTCAGAACAAATATATTTCCAGGCTGATTCAAAGAAAAGCTGTCCCGGAAAGCACACCTGATTTTTGGCTGGATTCAGAGTTTTTGCGTGAATTCCCCCTCTCCCCTCCTTTCTTTGTTAAGCCGGTCAGGGGCAATGTCTCTTACCTGAGTCAAAAGATTTATTCTTATGACTCACTTAGAAATATTATTACTGAAAACATGGCGGAACTGGCCCATTACAACCAGTATTTTTTAGAATCCCTTGCAGTAGCTTCACATTTATCCAACCAGTTAAACCTGGAAACTTGCAACAAGTTTTTGTGTGAAAAAATACTTTCAGGGCCGCAGCTTACGGTGAATGGTTACGTGTTTAAAGGAGAGGTGAAACTTTACGGCAGCGCCAAAGCAGTGTTTATGGAAGATGGCTTGAGTTTTAGCCACCACGAATTTCCTTATGAAGCTCCCCAGGAACTGGATAAAAAAATAAATGAGGTAACCAGCAGGCTGGTGGAAGCCATTGGGTTGGACAACACTTTTTTTAACGTTGAAGTGAGGCTGGACCTGGAAGAGGAAAAAGTATATATTATTGAAATAAACTCTCGCCCTGCTTTTCAGTTTGTAAAAACTGTGGAAGTAGTTAATGGAATTAACCTGATACGCGGGATGTGTGATATAGCAGTAGGAAAAGAGCCTGCGGAAGAGGTGCTAAAAAAAGGAGAAAAGAGATACAATTACTGTTTTAACTTTGAATTAAGGGAGCCCGAAGACCGGGAAATTATACGGGTTCCCATGAAGACGGATTTAGAGGAGATTGAAAGAAATTACCCCGGGGTAACGGTTAAAAACCTGGTTGATGCTAATACCAATCTTTCCGATTACAAACAGAATCCCAAAAGTTACCGCTACTGCCTTATAGATATACCTGGCGACAGCAGGGAGGAAATAGAAGAAAAACTGGAAGAAATTAAACCCCTGCTGGGTTACGAGTTTAAAGAATAAATTGGAAACCAGGATAAAGAGCACATTTATTTGGTGTGCCGGGTATAAATGTTATACTGGCTAATAACCAGGTTAACTGGAGGTGATACGGATGATGTACGGGGAAGCGTCTTCTTTGTTTTCAAATATCCCCCCGGGAGCATTGGGAAGAAAGTTGAGCCGGCTGGTGGATATAATAAAGAACCTGGAAAGTGGAGTGGTAGCTTTTTCCGGAGGGGTGGACAGCACCTTTTTGCTTTATGTAGCTTCGTGCGTTCTCCGGGAGAGGGTTTTGGGTGTTACGGCCCGTTCGGAGACCTATCCCCGGGCAGAAATTGATAGTGCGGTCCGTCTGGCGCAGGAAATAGGAGTAAACCACCTGCTTATAGAAAGCAGGGAACTGGATAACGAAAATTTTGTATCTAACCCGCCCGAGAGGTGCTATTATTGCAAAAAAGAGTTATACCGTGACCTGTGGGAGCTGGCCCGCGGTCGGGGTTATGAGCAGGTGTTGGACGGTTCCAATGTTGATGACCTGCAAGATTATCGTCCAGGGATGCGGGCGGTCGGTGAAATGGAGGCAATAAGCCCGCTGCAGGAAGCCGGGTTAACCAAGGAAGAAATACGGCAGCTCTCGCGTTTTTACCCCTTGCCTACTGCAGATAAACCTTCCATGGCCTGCCTTTCTTCTCGTTTCCCCTACGGCAGGCGCATTACCAGGGATCAGCTGAAACAGGTGGAGCATGCGGAGGAGTATTTGCGAAATTTAAACCTGGGACAGCTCCGGGTAAGGCACCACGGCGAGCTGGCGCGGATAGAAGTAGGAGAAGAGGATATACTTTCTTTAATTTATGTCCGGGAATCTGTGGTTAAGAGATTCAAGGAACTTGGCTTTATTTATATAACCCTTGACCTGGAGGGTTTCCGCAGTGGCAGTATGAACGAAATGCTGTAATAGCTTTACTTTAGCTTTTTTCAATATTAGCTTTTTTACTGGTTTGCCCGGATACGGTTGCTTGAATTATAGTAATAAGTATATTTTTTCTTTTTTTGCTATGGGGAAATAATATTGATTATGCGCATTAGAAAGGAGAACAGTCATGAGCCACTCGTTACTGAAAGGTAAAAATATCTTAATTATGGGTGTTGCCAACAAAAGGAGCATTGCCTGGTCTATAGCAAGGGCTTATCACCGGGCCGGGGCAAACCTGGTCTTTTCTTACCAGGATGAGCGTTACCGGGAAAAAGTCAAAAAACTGGTGGAGAGCGAAATACCCGATCCCCTCCTTTTACCGTGCAACGTATCGGAAGAAAAAGAGATAGACTACTTGTTTGAGGGGATTAAAGAAAGCTGTGGTGTTTTGCACGGCGTGGTGCATAGTATTGCTTATGCCAAAAAAGAAGAGTTGAGCGACCTCTATGTTAATACTTCCCGGGAAGGTTTCCGCCTGGCACACGAAGTCAGCGCTTATTCCCTGGTAGCGGTGGCCCGATGGGCTTATCCCCTCATGCGTGAAGGGGGCAGTATAGTTACTCTTACTTACCAGGGTTCTACCCGGCTGGTACCCAACTACAATGTCATGGGGGTGGCCAAGGCTGCCCTGGAAGCAAGCGTACGCTACCTGGCGGGCGACTTTGGCCCGATGGGAATAAGAGTAAACGCAGTATCTGCGGGCCCGGTGCGTACTGTTTCGGCCAAAGGGGTAAAGGATTTTAACCGGATAATAGAACTGGTGGAACAAAAATCTCCCCTGCGCCGTGCGGTAACCCCGGAGGAGATAGCGCAAGCTGCTTTGTTTTTATCCAGCGACCTTTCCAGCGGTATAACTGGTGAAGTTCTTTTCGTAGACGGGGGCTACCATTTGACAGGGATGTAGTATTTGTGGCAAAAAGTTTTAGATGCCAATTCTGGGGTCAGGCGTGTATAAAAGTAAACAGATCGTTTTTTTTGTGGGCTGCATCGTGACTTATGTTCAACCTTCTATCCTGTTTCTGCCGTTTGCTTTGGCTTTATACAGGTTTTTGTCTGCTTTTTTAACCATTTCTTCTACACTTTCTTCTCCCTCCCGGGTAGCGATTCCTATACTGACTGTAAATTTCAAATCACCAAATTGCTTGCTTTCTAATACCTGAGCTTCAACGGTTTTTCTAATCCTTTCTGCGGCAAGATTTGCTGTTTTGTTGTCAGCATCTGTTAGAGCTACCAGGAATTCTTCTCCCCCATAGCGTCCCACTATATCCATTCTTCTAATTAAATTAAATATGGTATCTGCTATGATTTTTAATATTTTGTCTCCCGTATCATGGCCGTAGGTATCATTAAAATTTTTGAAGTGGTCTATATCCACCATTAACAGCGAAAAAGATCGATTTTCTTTTTTCGTTTTTTCAAACACTGTTTCGGTCAATTCAAATAAATGCCTTCTATTGTTCAACCCGGTTAATCCATCAATATCAGCAAGCTTTTTGGCTTCTCCCAGCTTGGCCGCATTCTCTATTGACTGCGTTACTGCATGTTTAAGTGAAACCAGGGTTCTTACCCTTGCCATTAATTCAGCTTTTTCAAACGGCTTGGTAAGATAATCGTTTGCTCCTATATCTAAACCGTAAGCTATATCATGTGGTTGATTTTTTGCTGTTAACATTAATACGGGTAACTCATGACTCGATTTATTTTTTCTTATTTGCTTGCACACCTCGTACCCGGATATTTTGGGCAGCATGATATCCAAAAGTACCAGATCATAATCAGCTTTTTCTGTTTTCTCTAACGCTTCAATCCCGTTTGATGCAGTATCCACGTTGTAATTTTGAATTTCCAGGTGGTTGGTCAGCACTTCCACATTTACTCTTTCATCGTCTACCACTAAAATATTAACGTTGGATCTTTCTTTTTGTAACCCGTTGGTATAAATATCTCCACCGGTATCGTAATGGGTCTTATTATTTGCTGCTGTTGCCGCCGCAGTTTCTTCTTTGCTTTCTTCCTGTATATCTTTATTTGCCGTTTCTGCTACAATTTTGTCTTTTGTTTTAGGGGGTTTTTCCGGAGCCACCGGGAGGGTAAAATAAAATTTTGAACCTTTGCCAACTTCTGATTCCAACCAGATACTGCCCCCGTGCAGTTCAATTAATCTCTTGGTAATGCTGAGCCCAAGGCCGGTTCCTCCAAATTCCCTGGAGGTAGAAGCGTCTACCTGTTCAAAAGACTTGAATATATCTTCGAATTTATCTTCCGGAATCCCTACTCCCGTGTCTTCAACACAGAACTGAACGTTTTTATCTTTTTTGACCGCATTTATTTTTACGTACCCATCCTGGGTAAATTTAACTGCATTCCCAATCAAATTGTACAATATCTGTTGAAACCTGTTTTCGTCCACATAAACATGAGGCAGATTATCCGGAATTTCATTTTTAATTTCCAGGTCTTTATTGTTAACCGTGGAACTCACTACGGTCAGGACTACTTCTACCACAGGTTTTATTTCCACACTTTTAACTTGCAGGGCTATATCTTGATTTTTTACTTTTGAAAAATCAAGGATGTCATTTATTAAACTGGCCAGCCGCCTTCCGCTGGAGGCTATCATTTCCAGGTTTTTAACTGTTTTTGAGGGTAACTTTCCTGTTACCCCGCCAATCAAAGATTCACTTAAACCGATTATCCCGTTTATGGGAGTCCGCAATTCGTGGGAAATATTTGCAATAAATTCATCCTTTACCCTGTCCAGGGCAAGCAGTCTTTCCGATAATTTTTCATTGTCTTTAAACGCTATAGAGAAGCGTTGGGCGATTACCAATGATTGAAAAAGTAAAAACATGAAGGTTGCAAACACCATAACTTTAGGAGTGTTTATAATACCTTCCGCACTTAAAACATCGGCTACTACGCCAAGGAATAAGAACAGGCCCCCGGAGGCGCAAAGCACCGCCCCCTTGAGTTTTTCTTTTACTGCTTTAAATATAATGTATAAATATACTATTCCCGAAACTACAATTAAAACATTAGCCGTAGAAGAAAAATAGCTGTTTAAAAGGTGATACTGGTAATGTTCTAAAAATGCACCTGAAAACAGTAAAGCACCTATAGATATTATCAATGCTGTTACCACTTTGATAAAAGATCTATTAAATACTTGCCTGAATATGGTATACAAAAAACCACCGAAAAAGACGGGGATTAACACTATGCCTGAATACCAGATTATGCGAAACGATAAAAACAAGAAGTTATCAATCAACCAGGCTACTAAAATGTTATGCCCTATATTGCTTAAATTGTGGCCGTAATTGGAAGTAACCTGAAGGAGAATAACCGAAAAACAAAAGCCGCTGAAATACAGGGTGGATTTGTCTTCTTTCCGGAAGATATACAGCGCCAGGTGATAAAGAATCATAAAAAACAAAATGCCTATAAAAATGGCATCAATCATGGAATACAGGTGGTACTTTTCCACTATATTGCTTTTTTTGTCTATGGATAGACTTTCCGTTTGGTCTGCCACCTGTAGGTTAAAACTGGTGGTTTCCCTTCCTGGAACGGAAATCATTTTTTGGCCATAAAAGTTATCCCTGTGAGTATCGGCATGCAGGTTGCCGTTTTCAGATATTAATTGCCGTTCATTCCACAATTTATAGCTTCCATAAAGATTATCAAATACTTTAACCGCCATGGCTTTTTCTTCAGGTAAAATAACTTTTAGCCTGTAAGTAGCATGCTCGTGGTCAGGTGCAAACTGTGCACTTCTGCCTGGGGTTTTTAGAGTGGAATATTCTTTTTGGGTATCAGGAATTGTGTCATCAGGGGTTAGCAGTTTGCCTTCATAATATTCCCACTCTCCAAGCAATTCCACTTCTCCATGTTTATCAAAATCCCATTCAGACAAGTCAAGGATTCCTTTTTCTGCCACTGGGGGGTCCCTTTGTTCATTTTCAAAACAACCGGCCAACAAAATTGACAAGGTTATGGTGAGTATAATAAATGCTACCATATTTGATTTTTTAGTTATACTACTTATTAATTTCATACGCGTACCTCTTTCTGTAAACCCGGGGTGGTTAACAACAGGAAAAACTGTTTGCCATTTCAGTATTTTTGGTTAAATTCGACAAATTTTATTAAAATCCCTTTTCTGATCTCTTTTCTGATC